>JAAZXA010000064.1 GCA_014240385.1 Methanobacteriota archaeon
AATGGCTTGTAGGCCAGCAACTCCACTACCCATAATGACGAACTTGGCTGGACGAATAGTACCTGCACTAGTAGTCATCATTGGAATCCCCTTTGGTACATGGGCAGCACCCATGAGTACCGCTTTATACCCAGCCAAGTTCGTCATTATGGGTAGTGGAGTTGCTGGCCTACAAGCCATTGCCACAGCCAAGCGCCTTGGAGCCATCGTCTATGCATCCGATGTACGTCGTTCAGCAGCCGAACAAATAGAGTCGGTCGGCGGACGCTTCATCGAAGTTGAAGGAATGGACGATTTTGAAGATGAATCAGGTTATGCCAAACCATTGACTATGGAATTTATCCAAAAAGTCAACGATACAGTTTGTGAAGTAGCAAAGGATGCAGATGTCATCATCACAACCGCCCGAATTTTTGGTCGTCCTGCTCCAATAACCGTGCCTGCTTCTGCGATTGAATCTTTCAAGAATGGCGCAGTTGTTGTGGATATGAATGCAGATGTCGGCGGAAATTGTGAATTGACCGAATGTGGAGAGATAATTGAAAAGCACGGAATCACAATCATCGGAGTCCCAAATCTGCCCGGGACAGTTGCAAACTCTGCCAGCATGTTATTCTCAAACAACATGACTACTTTCGTCTCCAGTTTAGTCAAAGAAGGAGAATTAGTATTGGACCTTGAAGACGACATTTTGGTTGGTTCCCCAGAAGGAAGTGATTTCCATGTCGCTGGAATGGGAGGAGTTCTAATTTGCACAGATGGAGAAATCCACCCAAAACAATCTCGCTTGGCGGGGGTGGTTGAATGAGTCTAACTATTGCAGCATTAATCGGTAGCATAACAATTTTCGTCTTGGCAATTTATCTCGGTTTTGAACTGATTTCCAAGGTGCCAGCCACTCTACACACTCCTTTGATGTCTGGAGCAAATGCGATTTCAGGAATTACCGTAGTCGGCGCTTTATTGGCTAGTAATGTGGCCTTTAACAGCGGCTCACCAGGCATTGCTGCTTGGCTTGGATTCACTGCTTTAGTTCTTGCAACAATCAATTGCGTTGGCGGCTTCATGGTCACTAATAGAATGCTGGAAATGATTGCTGGTAAGAGACGCAAGAAGGAGGTGGCCTGAATGGTCGACCCAGTTATTTTTGATATTGGGTATCTGCTCTCAGCAGCATTATTCATCACTGGAATCAAGAAATTAGGTTCTCCAAGAACCGCCCCCTATGGCAATCAACTTGGTTCTGCTGGAATGCTCTTAGCAGTCATAACAACCCTCGTTAAAATGCAAGTCGGAAATGGCATCATCGGCTGGGAGTTATTGGTTGGTGGTCTGGTTCTTGGCTCTATAATTGGAGCTTGGTTGGCCGTTAAGGTCGAGATGACTGGAATGCCAGAATTAGTTGCTATGTTCAATGGCTTTGGCGGAGCAGCCAGTGCATTGGTAGCACTGTCTGAAGTTCTTGCTAGAATCAAAACAGGTGAAGTACCAACTGACATGCTCAACCTTTGGGCGATTTGGATTGCTATCGGATTATCTAGTCTGATAGGATGGATTACCCTCACAGGTTCTTTAGTTGCTATGTTCAAGTTGAAGGGTGGCTTCACAATCCCCCTAACCAAGAAGTGGGTCCGCTTCCCAACTTGGGGGCCTCCATGGCTAAACTTCGTCAAGGTCGGTCTGTTGATTGCCTCATTCGCTTTTGTTGTAATGACTGTTAGAGAACCAGAAAATGCACTTTGGGTCTGGGCACTGGTCGGCTCAAGTTGCTTACTAGGTGTCCTCTTCGTGCTGCCAATCGGCGGCGCAGATATGCCGGTAGTGGTTAGCCTACTAAACTCCCTTTCAGGAGTTGCAGCAGCCTTTACAGGATTCGTCATCAACAACAATGTTTTGATTATCGCTGGTTCGATGGTTGGAGCCGCAGGATTAGTTCTTACCTTCATCATGTGCAAGGCAATGAACCGTCAGTTGATCGATGTCTTGTTCAAGTCATTTGGTGGCTCAGAGAAGGAAACGGTTACTCGTACAAAGGTTGGCAGCGATGCTGAAGAAGTTGCAATGATGTGCGATGGAATCAGTACTTGTATTATCGTCCCTGGATATGGAATGGCGGTATCTCAATGCCAGCATGCGGTGAAGGAATTCGCTGATTTGATGGAAGCAAGAGATGTTGAAGTGAAGTATGCAATCCACCCAGTCGCAGGTCGCATGCCTGGTCACATGAATGTACTACTCGCTGAGGCTAATGTTCCATATGAGCAATTAATTGAGATGGATGAAATAAACTCCGAGTTTGCAGAGTGCGACTTAGCAGTTGTCATTGGTGCTAACGATACCACCAATCCTGCAGCCCGCAGTGGCGAAGGTCCATTGGGCGGAATGCCTATCTTGGATGTTGACAAGGCACGCTCAATAGTTATCATCAAGCGCAGTTTATCTGTAGGTTATGCTGGTGTCGACAATGATTTATTCTTCATGGATAAGACGATGATGTTGTTTGGAGACGGAAAAGCAATGATGTCCGCCCTTAACACTGCAATCAAGGAGTACTAAGGTCGAATAGCTTTGGCTGAACGCGGTTTTGTAGAATTGTTATCACAAGATGTAGATAGCCGCAGAATCATTAGGCTCGGTTGTTAAAAAATGGTCATATTCAGGACCCTGAAACGGGTTGTCAGGTGGCAACCTTCAAGGGCGGCCCATCGGTGCACGTAAAATGAGGTTGAGTTGATGCGTATTACAGTTCCTCGTATCATCGTGGTATTGGCTTGTGTTGCCCTCCTAGCAATGCCTGCATTTGGCTCTAGCGGCGGTCCACCTGTTAGCAATGGTGCTGACCCTACAGTTGAGTTTGGATGCACATGCCACGGTGGCGGCACACCTTCAACTGCGGTTATTGTCTCCATTAGCGGAGTTCCACAGGCTTATACCGTTGGAGAGACCTATAATTTCACAATTTCTCTACAACACCAATCAAACTCTCTCGGCGGTTTCTTGATGACTGATTTTGGAGCCGGTACATTCACTCCACTGGACGAGCAACATACAAGGGAAGCAGAGGACAACCCCGATGCGATATCTCACTCCCAGACAGGAAATGATTGGCTTATTCCATGGACTGCACCTTCTTCAGATACTGGAGCCATTCACTTTTCATTGGTAGGCAATGCGGTTAACGGCGATGGTAGTTTTGACGAGGGTGATAATTGGAATATCTTGACATTCAGTATTGCAGATCCTAATGGTGCAACGGTTTCAGAAGGTGAGGAATTGTCCCTACGTACAATTTCTGTTGGGGATTATGATGAATTATTCAAACAAGAAGTTGACCCTGAGGCAGTTAAGGCTGCAGAGCAAAAAGAATTGGCTGACAACTTCTTCGCTCAAGGAAATCTCTACTATTGGACAACATTCTCTATCTTGTTGATTGCCGCAGTATTCCAGGGAGAGTTCTACCAAAGGAGGTTTGCTGGAGGCCCAGATAACCTCGATATGCGTTTGGCAGTTCCTCAAGCAATCCGTCGCGGGCTCCTCTTTGCAGCACTTTCCTACTTCTTCTTCTGGACATTGGAAAGCTCCAAGCCATGGGGTTGGAATTTACTGGTTGGGATGTTAGCACTTTGGGCGGGTTATGGATTGTATCGTACCTATGCACAAGCCAAGGCTCCACTAAAGGTTGAACAAATGCTCTAACCGCAGCGGTCTTGAGCAAAGCACCTTTGGCATTATGTGATGGCTGATGGTTTATCCTTAGCGGGTGATTCAGTTCGCCCAATTAGCAGCCATTTAGATGAATTATTGAACAGACTTGGATTGTTGCTATTTGCCTTGACGGTGTCATCGGTGGTCTGGATGTTTTTCATTGATTCAGTTCTCGCATGGTACTTAATCCGGATATCTCCATGCCAAGTATCAGAGTGCCTCTCAGTATTTGCTCCTGCAGAATGGGTTTCTTTACGTTGGATGTCAGCATTGCTACTCGGTTTGATAACCATTATTCCATTAGTTTGTTGGCAAGCGATAAATTTCACTCGGCCAGGAATGCTACCTCAAGAGAGGCATTGGTTGAGTAGCACTATCCTAATAGGAGGTATTGTTAGCATTGGCATTCTTTTATTGACTATGTTATACCTAATTCCAATGGTTATGCTTTGGGCTCACCAAGGGAGTAGTGAATCAGGAGTTGTTGCAACGTATGATGCGGTGGAAATATTGAGAATCGCCTTTGCGGTATTATCGGTTGAATCAATTGTACTATTGGCGATGATGTCTGCACTAATGGCTGGCGTGGTTGGCTTATTGGATGCCAATTCTCTAACATGGTTCCGCATTCGCATACATGGTTTTTCATTAGCTTTGGTATGGCTTTCCATTCCTTCTCACCTAACAGGAATCCGCCTTCTCTCGATAATGTCTTGCTGGCTTCTCGTTGAGAGTTGTATATTTCCATTCAAAACTCGAAATATGTCTTCAAAAAAGATTCCATACGGTGAGGGCATAATGGATTCTGAGGGCTCTCTGAGAAGAATTGCAGTAGTGTCCTGTGCCTGTGCTGGTGCATGCGCAAAAGACTTCTCCACAATCACACCAAACTTGATGGCGACTAGTAGTGCAACTGCTCTTTGTCTAAACGCCAATGAAAGAAATGACCTTTTAGCATCAGCGAAAATACAGCGCTTGACTGATATCATCATTACAGGATGTGATGCAAGTCCATTGCCAGAACACATGGAACGTAGTTTAGATTCCTTGAGTATCAAATTACGTGGGTTATCACTTTTGAATATTGCAGCCGCAAGACCTGATGGCAAATTGAGAGAAGTTGATTTCCAGTTGGCTTTAGCATCCTTGGTAGACCCATGGCCAGAATCAGGACAAAAAGAACGAATTATGGAAGTTGGATTCGATGGAAACTTGACTCTTTCAGATGAACTTCCATGGGGTTTGGTTTTACATCCAAACGATGCATTCGCTTGTATTAATCAACAATAAAGCAGAACCCTTCTATTGGTTGGTCTTCCAGCCGATAGTATCATGAAGGCTAAAATCGCCCTTCCAATCGCCTTTGGTTTCGTCATCTTAGGTCTTGTCGGATGGTCAAATCCAGAAGTTGTTCAAACATGGTTTGAGGAAGTTCGGGAAAATGCAAATTCAGAATCAGAAGCCCCTATTGTCGGAATTCAAGAACAAGAGAACTGGCTCGTTGTAGTCGTTGACTTCAGTGATGAGCCAAGTGGAAGTGGCCGTGATATTATTCAAGCCAAAGGCCTTCTTGACGGTGGAAATGGCGCTATAGGATATATTGAAGCGATGAGTGGAGGGGAAAGCAACCTCAACTTAACCTATCATTCTGAAATAATTCGCGCTTCGCTTCCTTCGAGCTCATATGGCTACGATACTGAAAATACTCGTGATGTAGGAAGTATCGAAGGAGGGCCAGCCGCCTTAGCAGCAGAAGTAATCACCATATTGGCTTCAAAGATAGAATGGTCTGTATTCGACTTGGATAAGGATGGTAATGTTGACAGATTGTTAATACTACACACCGCAAAGCCACAAGAAGATGGTTCAGGTGCTACATCTAGAATCTGGAGCCACTTTGGCCCACTTCAAGAGGCGATAGACCTGAAGGATGGACTTACTGCCCATCACTATACTATGGCATCTTTGCGCTCCTCAAATTATCGAGGTACAATAATTCACGAAATGCTTCACCAAATTGGCGCTTTAGATCTTTATGCCGTTCATGATGAAACAGTTTCAAAAAACTGGTATGGAGTAGGAGACTGGGATATCATGGCTAGTGGTAATTGGAATGGAAATGGAGCAGTTCCCGCTCTCCCAATGGCGGCGACGATGAAATTGCTAGGCCTCGAAAGGAACCACGATATTTCTTCTTGGGAGTTATTAGATGGCGAATGTAAAGCGACTATGAAATCATTGGCTCCGATGTCGAATTCAGGTTCAGCACTTCGTATCCCGTTAGCAGAAAACGAATGGCTTTGGATAGAACATCGTGCAGAAGAAGGTTTCGATACCAGGCTTCCGGGCTCGGGTCTCTTAGTTAGTGCCCAAAATTTAGCAACAGGAGACCTCGAAAACAATGTGGTCAATCATGATCCTGATTCCCCTTGGCTACGTATCATTGAGGCTGATGGTGGCGATGAATTGATGCGAGCGGCAGACAAAGGTAGCGAAGGTGATACTTTCCAATTAGGTGATACATTTGGTTCAAGTGGAATTCAAGTTAGGGATTCACATGGTCGTTTGGTTCAATGGACTGCAGAGGTTTTCCAAATGGAAGATGAATTATGGGGGCTTAACTTGACAAAGCCCACTTGTGAAGAAGGATTTGAAGTATTACCCCCATCAGGTGGATTAACTACCTTACCGGGGGAATCTTTTTTCTTTGCCATGAAATCAACTGAAGGATGCCAACCTCAAGTTTCCATTAACAGTAATGACGGCCGAAGTATAGCCATCATTGACTCAACCACAGAAATCAAGGGGAATTCGTGGAAACAGGTTGAATTATCATTCGACCGCCAAGTTTCTGCGGGCAATCATGGTTTACTTACAGGCTTGGTTAGTTGCGGTAGCACGACTTGGGATATTGCACTTCCATGGTCCACACACTCCAATCGAGTATTGCCAAGCCTGACAAAAGCCGATGTTTCAACCAGTAAACCCACCGATGTTTTTATCGAATTAGAGATCGAAGGGAATGGAATTAGAACAGTGGAATTATTCATCGAAGGACCCCTCTCAAGAGTGGCGACTATTCAAGGAAGTGCAGTCATTGAAGAAGGCTCATCAATCACCTTAACGGTGGAGCCAAACGGGCTTCTTACACCTGGGATGCTAGCAAGGGGGGAAGTCATTATCGTTGACGACTTAGGGAAGGTAGAGAGAGTTGATGTTGAAGTTACTGGAGAAGGAATTGCTGGAACAGCAGATGTAATCAGAACTTTCCGTGACCCAGCCAGTCTAACACTAATCGTTTGTCTATTAACGGCGCTTTGGGTGGTTCTTGGAATTGATAAGAAGCAAAAAATCATCCCTCAACAGCCTGTGGCAGTTTCGAGCGTTGATGATTTTCTAAATCCAACAAATGCCTTATTTTCAGCGTCCCAAGAGGACCCTTTCAATAGACAGGAATGATGCACCATCAGGGTTGTGTTGAATACAAACCCACTTTTTATTGACACCCGCTGATAAGCGGGCACGTAAGCAGGCCTCTTCCCATGAACGAGGCATTTCTGATTCGACCGACATTAACCATGGTGCATGGACTTTTGAGATATCATCATCGTAAACTCTCCATTTACAGCCATATTTGAAACCGGGCCTTGCAAGAAGTCCACGCTCTAACAATTCATTTAGGAGATATGCATTACCAGTATGTTCGGACCCCTGCAAGTAATTTTCCAACCATTCTTTCTCGGTATTATCCAGACTAATCCCTCCGGCTTGAGGCACCCCGACATTTTGCAATGGCCAATTTGTATATTGAATAAAACTGGTGACTTCACCGCTCAAGTTTGGCATTTTTATTTCAGAGGGGGGCGTCAATTTACCGCGAGGGTCAGGCGATGACAGTCGATAGATTGTAGAATCATATTCAGAATCGACAACAACAACTTCTGCTGTTTGGCCCATATTTTCTACTTCCCTAACCCATGATTGTAGGTCAGCCAAATCCAAGTCATCAGAGGAGATGAACCATCGAACTTGTGAAACAGGTGGGTCTTTGGAAGGGTGAGCGGTTCTCTCCCATCTCATCCCCCATGAATTTGCACATCGAAGATTTCCATGAGGTAAATTTCCATCACAAACCGACAATATTTCCCCTCCAGAACGAACCGTCTCAATCGCCACAGCCTCATGCAAGAGTCTTGGATTTGATGCAAGCATCTCTGCCATGAAGTTTTTTGGAAGTGCTAGGTTTCTATGCCAATGACAAAACAGAGTTTCCGCAGGTGAAAGCAGCACTGCTCCCCCTTTGACCGTTTTTCCAAGGGCTGATTTTTGCCAAAGGCGACTTGAAATTGGAGGCTCAACCCTCCAACCTCCCTCATCGGCAATTAGAACATCCCGCATTTCTTCACCTTCTAAAATAGGACGATTTCCACGCTGACGTGGTTTCAAGTCGCGGCCCTTTTCCGTCGCCATTAATTGGACGCGAAAGGTAATACTCCATCAATCCCACGCAACCGCATCTCTGAAGTGCTCGATGCATTGTGGGCATAACGGTGGAGGCATGGTTACTGGCCAACTTGGTGTATTGACAGTTGAAGAGAGGGTCTTGATTCACCTTTCCGATAAACTCCTGAAAGATGGTGGATGGGAGGCTCCGCCAGAAAATACTCAAGCCGGTATTTCAAGTGCTGTATTCATCCAAAGAAAGCACTTGCCGAGGACTTTGAAGAGGATGATTGAATCAGAAGACATAGAGCAGGATAACCGTCACGTCGATGGTGCGAAGCAACGCCGTCGAGTCTACATGCTGACCGCTAAAGGAAAAGAGCGAAGTCAAGAAATACGCAACCGTGTTCTCAATTTAGAAGTCGAGACAGATGGGATGCCATCTCCTCTTAGTGAGTTTGAGGATAACAGAGATTTGCTCACATTATTATCACATGTTGATGAGAACCTGAATTGGCACCCTGAACCACTGGTTGTGCCAATATCTGAAGCAAAAGGTAGTCTTGGAATGGAAGGCAAAATCAGCGAGGCTTTGGTAAAGGCAGTTTTCGAGAGAGCTTGGAGAGATGGAAGTCTGTCAGAAGCAGAAAGAGGAATCGTTGAAGAAATTGTAACTTTCATTGGCATGAGTCCCGAGAGAGTTACAAGAATCGAACAAGAAGCCCTTAACAGCCTCACCGAAAGTAAAGGTCCTGACCGAGAAAATATCTACCGAGAATTATTGGAACAGGCACTTGAGGATGGAGAAATCATTGAGGAAGAACAAGTGATGTTGGAAACCCTACGTAAAACTCTGGATATTAGTTTGGAAGTCCATGGAAGATTGGTGGGGCAAGTTATTGCACATGCAGAATTACTTGATGGCTTAGAAGCCAATATGCATCCTTATGTTGATGCGGTTAGAACTGCATTGGAGGATGGAGTTATCAGTTTGGACGAAGATGCAATTCTATCAAGTCTACGCCGTAGCCTGTCCATTCCAACCGAGGTACATGTTGCAATCGCCACCAGTATTCGGGACAACATGAAATGACTCCCCCTTTTCGATAGGCCGAGGGAAGCATATGGAAGAGGGTGATTGGGGTATCCATGATGGCCTACAGAATACTCGAAGACGTGTCGAGAATATGGCGCCAAGTTTGATAGTCCTTGTTGGAGACGTTATGCTAGACCGTTTCATTTATGGCTATGCAAATAACCTCAACCCAAGAGCACCTGTACCAGTTCTCAAGGAAACTCATCGTGAACAAGGAGCAGGAGCAGCAGCCCATGTGGCCAGAGGGCTAACCTCTCTACAACACAATGTATCTATTTTTGGTGTAGTTGGAGATGATGAAGCAGGGGCTGATGTCATCGATGCACTTGAAGAAGCAGGGATAAAATCTGACGGTGTTGCAGTTCTTGAAAATTGGAGAACCACTGTAAAGACTCGATTCATCGCCAGCAGAGAAAGCCTAATTGCCAATAAGCAAATGATGCTACGTGTTGATGAAGAAGAACCCGGCGATGTTTCAGTTGAAGTTGCAGAATTATTGGCTAACCAAGCATCGGAATTACTATCTAAAGCAGGAGCCTTAGTTATCTCAGATTATGGGAAAGGAGTTGTTAATGATGAAACTGCAAAATCTCTCATCGAACAAGCAAAGGCAGCCTCAGTTCCAGTAATTTGTGACCCTAAATTGACAGGCTTACATCGAACCAAAGATGCAGACGTGGTTATTTTCGAATCAAGAGGATTGGAATTAATGCGCAGACGCCTTTCAAAATCAACAGAGGAAGAGGCTGCTTGGGAATTGGTAGAGGAACATGGATGGGATTCCCTCTTGGTATTAGGTGGCCAAAATGGAGTCGACCTTTACAAATCTGGTCAAGAACATACTCATGTGTCTTGCACTTTACTTGAGCCTCGCCAACAAATCGGCTTGATCGATGCAGCAGTAGTTGCGGTAGTAGCAGCCCGCGCCCTTTCACTTTCTGACCTTGACATGGCTCATTTGGCTAATGCTGCCTGTGAATGTATCTTACAGGCAGAAGATGCGGCACACTTTGCAATCGACCGCAAGACCCTATGTACCAGATTGGATGAAGTCGCTTGGTCGATGCAAATATCCCAAAGGTGAAATCATGAGTTCATGGCCTTTCGGCACTACCGCCGATATTGGATTGCGGGTCTTCTCAAGTTCTCCAGAAGGAGTATTGAAAGAAGCAGTTCTTGGGATGCAAAATATCTTGCTCTCTGCGGCTGAATTTGACCTCCCTTGGCATCATTCACAGTGGAATATTGGAAAAGATGACTGGGACAGAATGCTGGTTAAAGTATTGGAAGAAACCCTTTATCGTGCAGAAATCCACAATGAATGGGTGGTTGATATCTCATTCATGTTAGGTCAGCAATTGCATTGTCAAGTTGCTTGGGTAGATGCAAGCGAGGTTGAGAGGGAAGTTGAGATTAAGGCGATTACAAGACATGATTTGCAGGTCCGAGAGTTAGGCGCTGCGGAACAGATTTCTTCACCTTATTCAGAGGTTCCAGATATTATCGGGCCTGGCTGGATTGGGGATGTTGTTTTCGATATTTGAATTACACAATATGAATTTTGAAATTAGTGGGAGGGCCCTCGGTGGACGCCCGCCTCCCAGAGCCTGACCCTCGCACTTCCTCCGCCCCGCATCCCTGAGGCACCCATGGCCCTGAGTAGGGCTGCTCCGTTCCCGGCCTGACCTGATTCCCCAGTTATGCGATTCCTGTCCCCTTCCGGGTACAGTTCACGGCAACCCGAGTCACTCAAGGGCGAGACATCGACGTCCATGCGAGGGAAACTCCGGGCTCGATTGCGCCGCCCAAAGGCGTTCGGACCGCCAGTCACGATTTGCGGTACAGGGCACGTCAACACCCCTCCTATCCCAGCCACACGGGGATGGAACCCCCATTTCAAGGCTACGATAATTATTCTTCGTACTTACTTGGGCAGCCGACTGTAAGTAACTCTGCTTCAAGTACCCACAATCCATCCTTCTTTACCAATGTCCCATCTACCAGAATGGTCAGCCCTTCCCCGAAGGCTTGAGGAATTGCGGCATTGTATGCATCGATACTCAGATTGTAATCCGCACCTTCAAGTGAGAAAAGAAGGTTTTGAGAATCATAAGAACCGTTGACAACCACTCCCCTAATACTCAATTCCTTACCATCATATTTGCTTGGCGATTTCATTAATTCATCTACGGCCATTGATGGAGTTGGCTCTGATAGGAATAAAGTGGCAGACAGAGCCAACAAAGCGATGCACCCAGCACCCAGCAATCGACCTCTTCTACTCAGGTTCATTTTCATTACCTCGGTGTGCCAAACCCACTGCTTCACTCAATGATGTAAAGCCATGTTGTTTCAACATGTTCCCTAATCCCTTTTGGATTTCCTTCAAAACACTTGGACCTTTGAATACCAAGGCTGAATATATTTGAATTGCACTTGCACCATTGATGATTTTTTGCCAAGCATCCTCAGCACTTGATATTCCACCAACTCCTATAATCGGCCATTCTCCCTTGGTTTTTGCATAAATATAGTGGATGACTTCTGTAGAACGTTGATTTAGTGGTTTGCCTGAAAGTCCACCTTCTTGCTTAACGAAGGCCTCTGATTTTGCATTGATGGCATGGGGCCTTTCAAGAGTTGTATTTGTGGCAACTATTCCGGCACAACCACATTGACGAGATACATCGATTACATTATCCAATGCCTCATCACTTAGGTCTGGGGCTATTTTCACAAATACCGGTTTGCCACCTCCGCATTTTTCTTCCATCGATATGCATGCCTCAAGTAAGGACTTCAGTGCATCTTGTTTTTGCAAATTTCTCAATCCAGGGGTATTTGGCGAAGATACATTGACAACAAATCCGTCAACCACTGGCCATAGCCTTGCAAGACTGGTGGAATAATCTTCAGGAGCATCTTCATTTGAGATAATTTTAGAGCGACCTAGATTAGCAAAAACGGGCATTCCCTGTCTTGCTTTCGCTGGAACCTTTGCTAAGGTTTCTGCCCCTTTTTCTGAGCCTGGATTGTTGAACCCCATTCGGTTGATTAGCGCTCTGTGCATGCTGTTGCGAAACATTCGGGGTTTTGGATTCCCTTCTTGTGGGTGGGCAGTGAAACCACCTACCTCGATGAACCCAAAGCCCATATTATGCCAAGCAGCAACATTTTCTGCCTTCTTATCCATCCCTGCTGCCAATCCAATTGGTCCTCGTAGATTCCAATCTAGCAAACTTGTTTCTAGGGTACGCGGATGTGATGAAACTTTCATCAACATTCTAATTGGTGGGATTCTATTACCAATTCTCATCCACTTCAATGACCTGCTATGCGCCTTTTCGGAATCTTGGATGGCCACTAGCGGCCTGCCGAACAAGGTCCAAAGTAATCCCATCATTATGCTCGCTCAGCCGGCACCCTTCAAGCGTTGCGGCTCTTCGCCATGGTGAGCGCATGGATGCAAATAGGTCCAGTCTTGGTGAATTCACTCGCCGGCTCCTCCGTGAAGAAGGTGTTGAACTATTATTGCCTTCATCAATTGTTGATATTGCCAAACCGATAGTTGGAATGGTTTCTCAGCACATCCCTGCAAGGTTATTACTCCCTGATGTCACCTCTCATTCTTTTGATTGTGTCAGCTTAATGCATGAAAATAGGGAAATAGGCCGTTTAGGAGGAACTGAACCATCTCTGGAAATAGTTTGGATCGAGGGTGAAATACAACACCTCATTCACAAGGTAATAGAGTTAGCAGAAGAATTTCTTGCCGCAGGCTACCCTGGGTGTCGAGATTGTCTTGGTCCGGCAGCATCTGAGCCATGGGATGAAAGTATTTTCCGCTGAGACCTAAAAATCAACCAAATATTATTCGCATATCCAGCAGGTACTATACTAGTACCTGTGAGAAATCCATCTAAAGTGAGGCATTAAGTATCGTGGCTGTGGCGACTCAATTCTATGGTGGCCGTCATCCTCGCTGAGAAACCAAGTGTGGCCGGCGACCTTGCTAGAGTTTTAGGTGCTTCATCCAAGAAGGACTCACATTACGAGGGTAATGGACTTTTGATTACTTGGGCAGTGGGACACCTTCTTGAATTGAAATCCCCAGAGTCATATGATAAAAAATACAAAACTTGGAAAATGGATACTTTACCAATTATTCCAGAACAATTCAAAACAAAAGCAAGAGGAAGTAGAAATGAAGCGGCTCAATTAAGAGCGATTATCAGTTTATTCAAGCGTGATGACGTAGATGAGTTAGTCAATGCTTGCGATGCTGCTAGAGAAGGGGAATTGATTTTCCGGAGGATTCAAGAGCATTCCAAGGTTAAAGTAAAAGTTAGCCGAATGTGGATGCGTTCAATGACTGATTCTGCTTTACAATCTGCTTGGGATGATAGAAAGTCCGATGCGGAATATGAACCACTTGGTGATGCTGCTCGTAGCAGAGCCGAAGCAGATTGGCTAATCGGCATGAATGGCTCTCGTGCCGCCACATTACGTCTGCGTAGTCGCGGTCAAAAGGGTTCAATCAGCTTGGGTCGTGTTCAAACTCCGACCCTAGCCATGCTCGTCGACAAGGAACTAGAGGTTCTATCTCACATCCCCTCGCCATTTTGGGAACTTGATGCAGAATTATCTCAGAATGATGCAATGTGGAATGCCAAATGGCGACGTTCAAGTAAGCAAGGTGAAATGCCCGTCTCTCATATCATTGAAGAAAGTGAACTTGATTCATTAAAGGTTGAATTAAAGGCTGGAGAGTTAGATGTTGTAATGAGTAAAAAGGAGCGAATCGAGCGTTCTCCACTGAATTTCGACCTAACGACTTTGCAGAAGGTGGCAAACCAATTATGGAATATGTCAGCAAAAGAAACTGGGGGTCATGCTCAACAACTCTATGAGCGCTTCAAGGTCACTACTTATCCAAGAACTGAATCAAAATTCTTACCTGAAGACTCGGTCTCCGAAATCAAGGATATTATCGGTAAATTGGAGTCGCAATCGGCATGGGCAGAACATGCAAAGCGTCTTCTTAAAGATGGCCTACAACATGAAAAGAGGAATTTCAATGATGCAAAAGTCAGTGATCACCATGCCATTATTCCTACAGGCAAAGTTCCACCTTCTGAACTTGAAGGAAGAACCCGTTTGGTATATGATTTGATAGTTGGAAGATTCTTGGCATCATTCCATCCAAATGCCCTTTGGGAAGATGAAAAGCGCAAAGCAACCTTAGGTCCTGGAGAATTATTTGCAGATGCAAATATTTTGAAGACAAGTGGTTGGAGAGAGGTTGTTCCTAAGTCCGCTAAGATGCCGTCGGGTTGGGGGTCAATCAAACCTCAAGGAAGGGCGAATGTTGATACTTACAAGGCTGAAGAAGGAGTGACTAAACCCAAATCACGTTTCAAGGATGCAGGCATATTATCGCGCATGGAAAATGCAGGGCGTGATATTGAGGATGATGAATTCAAGGATGCCCTCAAGGGCAAAGGACTTGGAACCCCCGCTACCCGTGCAGAAACCATTGAGAAATTGATTACTAAGGGCCTTGCTCAGAGATTAAAAAATGGTTCATTGCGCGCAACTCCTGATGGTATTCGCCTGATAGATGTAGTTAGGCATATACCTGTAGAATGGATTACCTCACCTGAACTAACCGGAGAAATGGAAAGCCGCTTATCAGAAGTGGAGAAGGGCGATGCAAAGAGTTCCGATTATATGGGTGAAATCATCTCTAAAGTTGGAGAATTAGTAGACCGCTTCTCTAGTTTCAAGAAAGAAGATTTGTTCAAAAACGAGGAATCAGTAGGAACTTGCAAAAATTGCGGTTCCGCAATCGAGGAATTAGATCAACGCTACTCATGCAGTTCTGAGAACTGTGATGTGGTCTATTGGAAGCGTTCCATGGGTCGTTATTTCGACCGGCCCACTATGAAGAGATTGCTTGCTGAAGGTTCTGTTGCTGAGTTGCATGGCTTTGTTCGTCGCGCAGATTCAGAGACCTATTCCACTGGTATTTCCATCGGTGAAAAAGGAGAAGTAAATTTCCAAGAAAAGCCCGCAAAGGAACTTAATGCTGATAACTCCGAGGAATTATGTGAGTGCGCAATATGTAATTCAGGAAGTATTTTTGCTGACGATGAAAACTTTGGTTGTAGCAATCCAGATTGTATCCTACTACAAGGTCGAAAGATGATGGGGCGAAGGAAGTTGTCGAATGAAGAAGTTATAATTTTAGTAAAAGAGGGAAAAACTCCGGTATTTACTGATTTTATTTCAAAGCGCGGAAATCCATTCAGTGCTTGTTTATTCCTCGAGAAAAAGAGTCGCTCAAAAAGGGAAGTCTTAGCAGTTAGTTTTGAGTTTGCACAAGAGGAATTACCAGAGTATGAGGTTGACGAAACCCCATTATTAGACGATGGTAAAGGCAAAACTGTAATTGAAACAAAAACTCATTTCCAAGTACAACAAGATGGAGTCAAGGAGTACGAAATCGCGAGAACCGTCAAAGATAGGCAGATTAGCAGAGAGGAATGCATCAGTCTTGTGGAGAAAAACCAAGTAGGTCCACTTGAAGAATTTATTTCTGCAAAAGGGAAACCATTCACTGCAACACTATACCTAGATGGCCGCAAGAATATCAAATTTAAATTCGCTCCCCGTAAGCGTAAAAGCAAGAAAAAGTGATACTCAATCACCTTTCATATGCACAAGGTCTATCCCTTCCCGATAATCGAGGGTTATTCGTGAGTGGGCAGCAATCTCATTGGGACGTGGTAATCGTTGGGGCTGGGCCAGTTGGTGGTTATGCTGCTTATCGATTGTCTCAGAACGGTATTTCCGTATTATTATTAGAGGAGCACGCTGAAATTGGCAAGCCATTCCAATGCGCAGGTTTGGTTAATCCAGGGGCAATGAAGAAAGTTGATTTGGAAAATACAATCCTCAGTCAGGTAAATGGGGCAAGAATGTACAGCCCTTCCGGAATTGAAGTAAAAATAGGACGCCCCGATGCCATCCGTACTCACGTTGTTTGCCGAAAATTATTCGATGAAGGAGTGGTTCGCAAGGGTTTGGAAGTTGGCGCAGAATTATGGTTGAAATCCAAACCTTTGGATGTTTCAATTAACCCTGAAAACGTATCGCTTACCATCCAAAAACAAAGTGAAAAAATAAGCATTACTGCCTCCTTGTTGATCGGCTGCGATGGCGCCCATAGCTGGGTACGCCGGCAATTAAAAATGGGTAAACCAAAGGAATTCATGATTGGATATCAAGTTGAGGTGACTGGTTATCGAGGAGTCGATGGATATCTTGATATGTTCACCGGAAATGATGTTGCCCCTGGTCTTTTTGCTTGGGCAATTCCCAATGGAAAGACTCACCGTATTGGTGTTTGGTCTAGAGCAGAGGACCTAGATGGTAGGAGTTGTGAGCAATTAGTTGAGTATTTGATGGAACAATCACAGTGGAGTGATAGATTTGAAAATTGTAGAGAAACCGCTCGCTTTTGTGGACCAATTCCTTGTGGATTTGTCCCAAAACCTTGGAATCAACGTGTTATTCTTTTGGGCGATGCAGGCGGTATGTCAAAACCGACAACAGGGGGAGGGATTGGCCCTGGATTTGAAGCAGTAGACTCTGTTCTTGACGGCTTACTTAGCGGCTTAAACCGCAATAAATTAACAGAAAAAGATATGAAAAAAATTGCCAAGCCACTAATGGGTATGCGCAAAAGGCAAGAGAAAGCAAGAGCGCTTAGGGACTTGTTCGTTACTTCATGTAGCGATGATGAATTAGATAATCATTTTGAAATATTCTCAAAGCCTGAGGTTATTAAATTGATAAATGAAGAAGGAGATATCGAAAAACCTGTTCCATTGGGAATGACATTATTGAGAAAAGTTCCGAAGTTCCGTCCATTAGCATTGAAAGCAGGTTTTGCAATTCTAAAGAGCAGGTGAGATTTTGAGTTATAGAATTATTACTGAATCTTCAATTCGCTATCCACCCTTTGAATCTTCTTTGATGGTTCCAGAAAGATTGCCAAGTATTCATGACGAAGAGGTTGTTGCCGAAGTTTCACAAGAAGAGGAGGCCATTGAGTGTGCTGAAAAATTACTGCCGCCTTTTCTAGTGGGCCGTAAAGATGAATGGTTTGTAGAACGAAAAATCATCATTGAAGGACCAGATGGAAAGCAGATATTCAAACCTAAATCAAAACTCAAAATAGACCCAGAAGAACCTCCACTTGCAATTGAAAAACAGCGCACCGGTTGGTATCTGCGACCAAATCCTATTCATCGCCATGCACGTAAAATCGTTACCTTTGCTGTAGCTCTACTATTGATTGGGTTATTGTTTCAGACGATTGAACCGTTACTTGTTGCATTGGGACTAATACCGGAGGCAATCTTTGGGGGTGTGCGCTTTGGTTTGTTGGATTATCCCTTCCTTGTTGTATATGTTGGACCTTTGATGATGGTACCATATCTCCTTCGTTTGATTGCGAATGTCAGAGACCTCAAACATCAACAAAAGTTCCTTTCAGACCCACCTGCCAAGCCGGACATTCTTTTTCTAAGTCCTGTTGTTGCTGACTCTAAATTACATTGTAAAATCAATTTTAGCGAACCTAGAGATGATTGGCTTTCGATAAGGGCCTGGTGGCAAGTGGGCGCGCTACCTCCAACTCGAGAGAAAGTAATGGAGATATTGGACAAAGGAATTAATTCCCAGCCACCACCTGGATTTTCGACACCTTTGCCCCATTATTGGGAACAAGGTTTGTCAGATGGTGGAGGCTTCGGGGAAGAGACGCCGTTGATGCAATTCGATGCCCCCGGTGGCTTATTCTTACGCCCACTGAGAATGATGTCATGGGGGGGTAGAGGTAGTTTGCCAATTAGTGGAGGTGAATTAGAATTATCACCACCTACACCACATTGGCCGGGAAGCAATCATGGCGGCTTAGCAGCCATTCACTGGGAAATGATAATTCGAATAGATCGAGAGAAACATGGACCATTGTTCTGGGTTCATCCAGTTAGGGTTGCTCATTCATCCAAGCAGTCAATCATAGAAGAAGTTCACATCAATGATGGACGTATCGAGGACTCCATTAGTTTTGAGGATGACAATCATCCAATTGCAGCGTGAACTTCTTGTTCTATGTCGTTGTCGGCAAGTCATGAGGTGCCGATTTGCAATCTCAACATTGATTTTACTAGCATTAGTTCCACTGTCAGGTTGTATTTCAAACGATGTGGAAACCATTCGTATTAAAGAGCCTGAGACGATGGTCGAACATAGTTTAGAACTTCAAGCATCAATCCTTCAATCAACGACAGAATCACCTGTAATTATTGGAGGGCAAATTGGAGGCTGGGAAATAGGTGATGAAGTAATAATGAACCTTTTTTCCCAACATGAAAACATCATTGATGCTGAACCAGAGGGTTCACTCTTCAGTGTATCAGATGAAGGGGTTTTCCAATTATTTATTGAGATTTCAACTCCCGGTATTTGGGCCATTGATTTTGAATTGACTTTCACAAATGGGGAAACATTACGCTATGATGGTATTATTGTTGAAATCTTGGCCCCAATCGAACTCCCACCAAACCTTCTCTTGTCAGCAATCTATGAATTAGATGAAATTTCAGAATTCACTTTGCGTGGTAGTATTGAGCACGAAGCAATGGAGACTTGCTCCATCTCGGCGCAATTCTTTGGCCAAAACTATACTGGCATCCTTAACGAAATGACAGGTTCTTTTGCTATTGAACTAGGTGTGGTCAGTGAAAGTGGTTCAGGACTTGTCCAAGCAACCTGCGGGAAATGGAGTGAACTTTCAGTGAATCGCAGTTTAATTCTATTGTTTAGTAGTGGAATTAACGATATGGATGGGGATGGAATTGATGATGAATTTGACTCATGCCCTGAGGGGTGGGGAGAAGAAGATGGTTGGTCAAGTAGTCCTGAAACAGACCTTGATGGGGATGGATGCCATGATTCTTTGGAAGATTTAGATGACGATAATGATGGTATTGCAGACGGCATTGATAATTGCCCACGGCAATTTGGTTGGATTAGTAGCCTTGAAATTGATTACGACCAAGATGGTTGCCGAGATAGTGATGAGGATGACGATGATGACAATGATGGTATAATCGATATTTTGGATTTGTGCCCCATTGGCGAAACATCATGGGTGAGTAGATTTTCATCTGATTGGGATTCTGATGGATGTAGGGATGCTGATGAAGACCAAGATGATGATAATGATGGTTTGAACGATACTGGAGATTCTTGTCAAGCAGGAGCAATCGCATGGCTCCGTGATAGTTCTTCAGATTGGGATCAAGATGGTTGCCGAGATAACGATGAAGATGAAGATGATGATAATGATGGAGTCGCTGATTTTAATGAAACCGGATACCAATTGGACTTGTGCCCTTTTACTGGGTTAAACCGAACAGATGTCGATGAATTCGGTTGCGCAGGTAATCAACGAGATAGTGATAATGACGGTATTCTAGACGATGAGGACCAATGCCAAGGTACCCCTGAAGGTGTTGCAGTGAGCAGTGTTGGCTGTGCTGACCTTGATGGTGATGGTGTATTCTCTAATATTGACCAATGTCCTGATACGCCTACAAAGTGGACCGTTAATCAATTAGGATGCACAGTTAATCAACTCCCAGTTTCATGGAATAGTGGGCCCTATGGCAGTGGGAGAATGGACATTGTCTCTACCTTTTCATTTCCAACCCTCGCAGGCACAACGTGGAATTTCCAAAATGAATGGACTGGAAATGACACCTATCTATTTTTATTCAAATATACCGATGGAAGCGGAAATACTAATTCGGGCACTTGGGCCTATAATCCAGCCACAATTATCCGAGCTCTACCGGATAATGTACACCTTTTCTACGGCTCTTTTGATTCCTCATACCATAGTGATGTGGTAAATCGGAAAGCCGATGTAGAATCAAAGTTGACGTCTTCTGAAGAAGAAAAGTGGATGCCTAGAATACATTTTATCGATCAGCAAGGAGGGTCAATTAACGGAGGCCTTGGCTCGCTAATCCAAAACTGGGGTACTTTTTACTACGGCATAGACCGCTTCCAACAATCCAGAGAAACAGGCAGCCTCCATGATTGGTCCCAAGGCAGCAGTTGCTGTACTAATCCTTCACAATTCGCCAACGAGCCTCATAGTTGGAATAGCGAATACACATATCGCATTCGCACCACTGACCCAGGGATAACAACAGTGCCTATTTTTTCTGAACAGTGGCATTCAGGTGGTTGGAGTGGTGGCTATTCATCATATTCTAATGCTACATTCCCTGATGCAGTAACTATGTCTGGATTCGACACCATGGAAGTTTATGCCTACCATTCATGTGAAGATAATAGAAATCGCTATTCTGAAGGGGGTTGCCATGAATGGGATTACCTACACTATTTGAAAATCTGTGATGCTGACAATTCATCAATATGTGGGACCGAATTCGTGCGCTACATAACCACCTATGGTAGAGAAGGGCAGTGGTTAACTGATATCACGCCTTATCTTTGGATGATTCAAGATGGTGGAGAACGTAGATTCAAGTTTGAGGGTGCTAATAAAATGGGAATGGAAATGACAGTCTTACTTTCAAACTGGGCCCAAGACGATGCCCCTTTTGCCGCAGAATATGCATTTTCAGGAGGCCAATTCAAAGGAGAGTATAACAATCAAAGCCAACATAAGCGGCAACATCTATTCACTCCCCCTAATGGAGCAGATCGGGTGGAAATAGTGGCCACCATTACGGGCCACGGATTTAGTTCGGATGCCGCAAACTGTTCGGAGTTTTGTAATCACGAACATCATTATTCGATGAATGGTCATTCAGTTATGGAGCATCATCCCACTGTGGGTCAAAGCAAAGGTTGTCAGAATATGGTAGATGAAGGAGTAGTTGCTAACCAAATGGGCTCATGGCCATATGGTAGAGCCGGTTGGTGTGCTGGTCAAGATGTCAAGCAATGGAGATATGATATCAGTAATTGGGTCAATTTTGGGATAGAAAATAATCTCTCCTATCGTGGTCTTTTCCAAGGTCAAGAATATGTCCCACAACAAGATACAGGGGGAAATAGAAACATCATCGTAGCCACATGGCTGGTCTACTATAATTCCACAGGTTCCGCAATCGGTTCTTCTTCAATGGAGGGGCCTTCCATTCCAGACCCTTTGATGGAGGAATGCACCCCTTTCAATATGAGAGATGCTTGCCTACAACATATTGTTGGCACTCCACAGCAAGGAATGATGACATCATTACTATTGTGAGGGTGGCGGAGTGGATAAGTTCCCAATTTTTTCAGAAGAAGCAGGTGTCTCTAACAACTGATAAAGGCTATTTCTACGCCTTGGTTTGAGTCCTGCTCGGACTATTGCCCATTGTAATTCTTCTTCACTAGCTTCTAACTTATCAGTTCCTGATGCTGATACAACATTCTCTTCCATCATAGTTGAGCCAGCATCATCTGCACCACCCAATAAGGCCATTTGTGCAACCCCCATTCCCATGGTTGGCCAAGATGCCTGAATATGCTCCACATTGTCAAGTAGCAGCCTTGAGATGGCTATATGGCGAAGATATTCGCTTGGTCCAGCTCCTAGTTCGTATTTATTCCGCCCCTTATTTCTACGGCCATAGGAATTATTCTCTAATTGAACAGGCCATGCAATAAAGGAAGTGAAACCATTTTCCCATTGGGATAAGGAATATTCTTGAGATTCCCTGACAAAAAGCAGGTGGTCAATTCTATCCTCAATTTTTTCTCCAAAGCCAAAAACATTAGTGGCGCTAGTGGTTAATCCAAGTGATTGTGCTTCTTGCATTACGCGCATCCATTCGCCTGCAGCATGTTTCTTTGGTGAAATATCCATGCGTACTGAATCAACCAACATTTCTGCACCTCCTCCTGGTAAACCATCTAAGCCAGCCTCTTTCAATTGCTCTAATACTTCAAGTGTTGATAGACCGCAGACTTCAGCAATGCCATCAATTTCAATAGGTGAAAAACAATCTAGCAGAATTGTTGGATGCTTTTCTTTGAGTGCAGATAATAAGTCGCAGTACCATTGCAAATCAAGTTCTGGATTCACTCCTCCCTGCATCAATATTCTCGTTCCACCTACTGCTTCCAATTCCATGATTCTCTGACTAATTTCTTCAAACGTTTGTGTATAAGTTTCCTCATGCCCAGGAGGTCTGTAAAAAGAACAAAATTGGCAATTGATTGTACAGATATTTGTGTAATTGATATTTCTATCGATTAAGTAAGTAGTTTCTTTCGAAGGATGCATTTGAAGGCGCCGCTGGTGAGCTACAGAACGCAATGCGTGTAAATCAGCATCTCTGTAAAGGGTGATTGCACTTTCTCTTTCGAGCCTATATTCTCCATTTGATTCTCTTGACCAATGCTTGAGATGATTCAGTATTTCTCTCCAATCAGACATATGTAGACCTCAATAATAGTTTGAGCCTATAATCGCTTCGAGTTCATCAATTTCCTTAGGGCAATCCTTTGAAAGAACATCTGGGTCATTGGCGGTAATTAGCACATCGTCTTCGATTCTAATTCCAATATCTGCATATCTAGGCGGAACATCAACATCATCCCTCCAAGCGCCAAAATATAATCCGGGTTCAACAGTAATGACCATTCCTTCTTCGAATAATCTCGGTTCCCCATTTGGCCTGTAAATCCCCACATCATGAACATCCAAGCCAATCCAATGACCGGTATTATGCATATACCATTTCCCTAAATCTCCATCTTTGGTTAATGAATCTTCAAGGCTTTGTTCACTAATTCCAAGACTGATTAAGCCCTCAGCCAATACATTTCTCGCGGCTTCGTGAGGTGCGTTAAACGGATTTCCAACTCGGCATTGCTCAATGGCAGCTTTTTGGGCAGAGAGAACTAATTCGTAAATGTCTCTTTGTTCCTCAGTAAAACGACCACTTGTTGGCCAAGAACGAGTGATGTCTGCTGCATATCCTTTGAATTCAGAACCTGCATCAATCAAAACAATCCCCTCTCCTTCGCAACGACAATCATTTTGATGGTAGTGTAAAATGGTGGCATTTTCAGCAAACCCAACTATACTCGGATAGGCCCAAGATTGGCCATTCCATTGAAAATAACCCTCAATTATAGCCTGTAATTGCCACTCTCCAATTCCTTCAGAGGAATTTCTCATAGCCTCGATATGAGCACCTGAACTGACTTTACAAGCATGTCGCATCAATTCAATTTCCGCCTCTGATTTACGAAGCCTTAATTCTGCAATCATCATTGAGGGATCATGTATTGCCGTTGGGCCATCGCCCAATTGTTGTCGAGGACGATCTCTTGCCTCTATTGCTCCTTTAACCATCATATCGACTGTTGAATCGAGACCACCTCTGATATAGACCTTAGAAGATTGAGCCAAAACTGAACCTAGGATTCCCTCAAAATCTTCGATACTATGCGCATCATCTATTGGCCAATTATTCACGGCCCCTTCAATTCCTGGTCTTCTTCCGTGCCAAATCTCCATCAGAATGTTTCGGGGTTGAACAAATAGTTCAACTGACCAAACCCCCTCCTTTTTGTGGGCAAAAAGAATACTTTGCGGTTCAGTCCAACCGCAAAAATATAGCATGTCGCTATTATTTCTGAATGGATACTCGACGTCATTACTACGGGTTGATGGTTTTCTAGCGGTAATTATCAGTATGTCATCATCTTCTAATTGTGATAATAATCTATCCTGTCGCAGACGAAATTCGCTTTTACTTATTGCATTGGGCAGTGATGCGATGTAGGCATCAGCATTGAACATATCAATCGCGAGGGGCAACTGGTTCTTCAAGCGTCTCCATCTTTAGCCTCCGTAAATGATTCTTCAGATGGTAGTTTTTGGCCCTTTTCTTTTTTCCATGACGGTATCTGATTTGAATCTGTAGAATTATCTTTACTTAGGATTTGTATTTTTAATAACCAAATTAGGGCTCCGGAAATAATAACAATGAATGCAACTATTCCCCAAGAATCAGTTTTTTCCTCACTGACTGCAGAAGTAGGGTCCATAGATGCTCCTGCGATAACAATTTGAACTGAAATGTTGTTTGTTGCTCAATCATCATCTGTTAAGACTAGAATTAATTCATGCAAGCCATCTATTTGCTCTGATTCTAATTCGAAGATTGCGGTATTCCCTACTAACTTTCCATCAAGATACCATTCACGATTTACTCCACCTCTAAGAATTTCATCATCACTTGAATGGCTACTATCGAAAAACCAAGATTCTGATTTTGGTAATCTAAGTAATTCATTATCTGTAACTTCAACACCACCAAGAACAATTTTTGGGTTTGGAATTTGATTGATTATTTTGACATTGTGTGAGGTTGAGTTCATTTTTCCTCCAAGGTCCACCACTGTCAATAATATCGTGAAATCTCCACTATTATTGGTATCGAGCGATAGAACAGCGCCTATTTCCCATTCCCACTGATAGGGGACCCTCATGTTGTTATCAGAGTCATGGATCATCCAAATGAATTGAAGCCCCTGCCAATTCCATCCTGGATCAAGAGAAGCAGTTCCATCAATCAAGGCTACTTCCGTTTCATTAACTTGGCTTGGCCCAGAAAGGTTGGCAACAGGAGAAAGGCGATTTACTGAAACTCTGAACCAAATTGGTTGACCAACGTTCATTGCAGCATCAGTGGCAATGATACACCCAAGCCATATTCCATCAGCTAACGTTGATAGTTGCGGGGAGTCCAAATCCAAAGTTGCTAAAAATCGATCTTGTTCATTCCATTCTTCCACTATTAGTGGAAATTTTATATTTTCAATTAACTGGTAACTAGTGTTCCATGATTGCCAAAGCGGGCAATCGCTTTCTCTACATAGCATCGCCTCAAACATTCCTCCACTTTGGGATGTGGAATCATCTGTGAGAATCCCTTCAAAATTTATTTCTGATGAAGCAATGGTATGAACAGTTGGACTGAACAGAATACCAAATGGTGCTTGTGAACCATTCGTATCTCCCGTAATGAATGTGGTTCCAGTTCGAGCAACCCCGCCATCTTCAGCCAAACCCAGCAATTCGAAAATACACATGCATGTTGCAGACTCATTGATTTCAATCGTGATACTCCAATTCCATCTCTCTTCGGCCACTTTGCTAAATGCAATGTGCTCGCCCGTACTTTCTTCAACTAAGGAATCAATTCTATTATTATCCCCTTCATTAATGCGGGAATCTCTTAAATCCCATTTCAATAATATGGTTTCTACTTCAGTGAATCCAGTGATGACTATTTCGTCTTCAAAGGTAATTCCGGCTGCAGTTTCAATTACTAGCCAATCTTCGATAATAGCATCGCTGTGAGCCCTTAGAATACTGGAATTGTAATGTCCCTCAGCAAAGACCGAGCCAAGGGATGAACTGCTAAGAAGCAGGCAAATCAAAGAAATCCAAACGCCTGACTTGACCAATACTCTCCCCCGCAGCCATCCTTCAGAAGGCTGTGATATGAATACTGCCATCAGTCGTCTCAGTCAAGGTCGTTACAACTTTGTCCTTGGCCTGGGAAACTTGTTCTGTCAATTGGATTTGTATTCCAATAATATTCACAGTAGTTATGCTTTCCATCTCCATCGAAATCTGCTAATCTATCAGCAGGGTCCATTGGGTCAAACTCGAAATAATATTCCCATCCAGTAGCCATACCATCATCGTCGTGATCTTGGTGATATACTTCAGGTCCATCATTCCATGAATCACCATCAGTATCATTGGAAATTGGATTTGTCCCATTTTGGAGCTCTTCAAAGTTGGTATAATTTTCAAGGTTGTCATAGAACTTTGAACCATCTGGTGTGTATGGATCTATGTGGCAGTTCGAGCCTGCTGGGTCATCCCAGTCAGGGCAATAACGATTGTACAAGCCAGTTCTATTCAATCCATCATCATCGGGGTCTTCTTCTCCATCATTAATTCCATTAAGGTCGCTATCTGGCATCGATGGGTCCATTGGCCCTCGGGCGCCATTTGCGGACAGAGTCGCATTATCTACTAATCCTGCTTCCAATGCTTTCTGGGAATATTCTACTTCCCAGCCATCTGGTAGGTTGTCGCCATCTGTATCATCATCGATTGGATTTGTATTCCATCTATCCGGTGCTTCTGCAGAATTAGATAGAGTGTCATTATCAATATCAAATGTATCGTCTTTCAAACTACCAAGTGATGGGTCCAGTGCCCATCTGCCTTTACAGCTGCATTTGTCATTATCGGGAATTGCGAAACCTGAAAGATTCATTTCAGATATGCTATATTTCTTTTCAAGAATAAAACCTTGGTTCATATTTTGGAACATGAAACCACCAGGGCCCTGTCCACATTGAGACATTGAGTTACAACTTGGAGGGAGCCAAGGTTCTGCTACAACCCAAAGGCTGTGGGAATTAGTATTGTCTTCAATAGACCGAACTTGCATTTCCCAGCCATCTAGCATGCCATCTGAGTCTGTATCATTGACTAATGGATTTGTAGGGTCCTGCCAGTGCCTTGGAATGTAAAGGACTTCAGAGCCGTCAATTAATCCATCATCATCTGTATCTGAATTGTTTGCATGGGTTATGTAGAGGTCATGGCCTTCAATGACTTCCTCTCCATCTTCTAATCCATCGTTATCAGTATCGAACATACATGGGCTCGTAGAATATGCTTCACCATCCCATTCAAAACCGTGAACTGCTTCAGTATAATCTCCAAGCCCATCACCATCAGTATCAGGGTTTGAGGCATTTCCACCATTCTCACAAACCTCTGAGAACTCTCTAAAATCAGACAATCCATCTTCATCCGTATCCCATGCACCTGGGTCGCTTACTACCTTAACTCTGTTAGTCCCTCGGTTGACAACGAGGATTTCACAACCCATGACTTCGATGCCATCTTTCAGGCCATCACCATCTGTGTCTGCGACTAGCGGATCAGTTGAACGACCATCAGCAACTCCATCACCATCTTTGTCTTTGGCATTGTACTCCATGATGTTAGTGAATTGTTCGCTCTGTTCAACAATGACCATCATGCTGGTCAGGCGAGACTCGATACGAGTTCCAACTTCAACATTGATTTCGTAAACGTACCCCTCTACTGGTGCTGGAATTGGAACGTTTTGAATAGTACCTCCTGCCAAGATTACTCTCAAGGTAATGACAGTTTGATTTGCTTCAACGAAATCGCCTAAATCGTATTTAATTGTGGATACAGTAGCAGTATTCTCAAGAGAAGAGTAGTAGACAGAACCATCATCGTCAGCATCCCAGCCATCTCTGTCTGGGTCTTCATCTGCATTGGCACCATTCCTAGGGTGAAGTCCATTTGTTGATTCCCAACCATCTGGCATTCCATCTGAATCAGTATCTCCTTCCCAAGGGCTGGTGTAATTATCAGCACCGAAAATATCTGCAACTCTGTATTCCTCAACATTTGATAATCCGTCTTCGTCCCAATCTCCATATGAATCGCTGCTATTAGATGGGCTAAGTACATGACCTGGGTCTGCACCTGCACCTGCATCTGGATGGTCTAGAATATCTCCGTAACAATGCTCGAAGCCATCAGGCATTCCATCGCCATCGGTGTCCCAATCACTTGGCCCATTCTTGAGTCCATCTCCATCCATATCCTCAAGGAACCAAGATAATTCTCCACCGCTGGCATCTTGGAAAGGTGCTTTCTTCTGGATATTATCAAAGAGTGGGATTCCACAATGCGTATCAAGGCTAATTTGTCCTTGGGCATTGACATTGAAACCTATCTCCACGGGGTCACTTAACAAGTCCCCATCACTATCCCTAACGGTGGGATTAGTACCATATCGTTCCTCTTCAAAATTCAATAACCCGTCCCCATCAGTATCATCGACTGCATCACAACTGACATAGCCATTGAAGTGCATATCCTCGAATGAAGGACGGCTAGGGTAATTATCGAACTTTGGTTTGATAACTTGTAATCTAGTAGCATCATCACTAATCATTGAACAATTCCAATTTGCATTCAATGGATCAAACATTCTTATTACCTCGTTATTCCAAGTAATTGTGGTAGTGAACAAGGATTCCCAGCGGTCATTCAAGCCATCATCATCACTATCTGGCTTTTTTGGGTCTGTACCGAGTGCTGCCTCTTCTGTGTTGGTCAGGCCATCCTTATCGGGGTCGCCATGAGGTCCATCTTCGGGGTTTGGCCATGTTTCCCCATCGGTAATTTGCCCATCACTATCGGGTGTGGTTTGGGCGTTATCGGGTTCGTCATCATCGCCCTCACCATTATCAAGTGGGTTGAGATCATTGGCTATTTCCCAACCATCGTTCAAACCATCACCATCGGTATCCCGTTTGGTTGGGTCGGTTCCATAAGTTGACAATTCCATGCTGTCTGCGAGTCCATCTCCATCGTTATCTTCGTATTTTGAGGTAGCACCTTCATCAGGGTTAAGTGAGTCTCCAGCATCCTCAAATCCGCCGATGTCAGAATCGGTTTGCATATAGCCACTTGCACCTACGAAAATTGCGCCAAACATCATTGTTGAGAGAATAGCAGCATATGCCATTTGATTGTGTGATACCGACATATTTTGTCCCCCTTTCATGACATGGTCATGAGCAGTGCTTTCGGCGAGCCCTGTTTCATCAATAAACCCTATGGGTGGTTGGACACTTAGTAATGCTCCGCAGCGCCCTTTTTATGCGATGGAATAGACTTTCATGCCAAGATATGTCGGCCACAGATAATGAAGACATGATTATTGCTTTCGTTCACCCACTCACCTCTACAATCTCGGCCATATGCGCGCTGCCAAAACCCCATCAACATTCCAAGTACAAAAGCAGGATGATAGACCTGCTCAAAGGTTAATTTTACACCACCATGTTGGTCAAATTCATTCACCTCTATTAGTTCACCCATCCCTGTAGGTGTTAGTCTAAAACTGACAATTTCTTTCCAGCGTTCAACCTCATCAATCAAAACATGGTCGTCTCCTTTCAGATAGGTGTGCATTTGGCCGCGTGCAAATATGTTCCAAACTAATTCTCTTGAGGAATCATCAAGTCCATTAAAAATAACTAATCCATCATCAAATGTTCTCTCGATATGCGGGAGAATTTCATCTTCAAACCTAAGTATTAGTTCTCTCCCAAGTAAAAATGACCGATTCCCTCTGAATTCCCAACCATTGGGGTGGCTGTCTACATCAACAAATTTCCCAGAACTGTGTAAGTTATTTTCCTTCCAAATAGGCATAACTTTCCTTGGAGGTTGAGCCTCTCTAGGGTCATCATCAAGAATAATATTAGTTTTGGATGCATCAACTTGTTCCCAGCGAAAACGATAACGTTTGGATGTTAAGAATTCCCACGCTCCTGCAGCCTGACCTCCCGCCATCGCAGATTGGACTTGTTCACTTACCTGAAGATTTCCCTCATCAATTTCTTTTAGGCTCCCTATACCTCGTTCTTGCCAATCTTCAAGAAGCCAATTTATACGTTTTTTCTTACTGAAAAAACCCCTTGGTGGAGATACTTTCCGGTTCATTAAGTGAAGAGTTTCGTGGTCTGCAGCAGCATGCGCTAAACGGCGCCCTAAGGGTTTGTGAGAAAGTTCTTCGATTAGATTGAACCAATCAAGAAATCCATCGACGGATTGAATCAGATGAATTGAGCCGGTTTGAGATATTTCATTGTATAATCCTGATTGTAAAGAAAAACGCATTGACAATCGTTGACTCATCTCAGAATCATGGATTGAATCTGGGACATCAATGATTGGCATGTTATGGGCCATCTTGTTTTAGTCCTTGACACCTTTGACAATGAGTGCACTCGACCATCATACTCATACACCGACTGAAGAAGCAGTGTGTATGGGTGATGAGCCATTCCCAGAACCACCAGCCTTTCCGCCATCTAATGCCAAGCCTTCTGCCTCATTACATTGGCTACAAAACCAAGTGAGGCAACATCACCGTAGATTTGAGAAAAGCATTCCACTGATTGCTAGTGAGAATCTAGTCAGTCCAAGAGCAGCAGAAATGTTCTGTAGCGACCTTCACAACCGTTACGCAGAAGGCCTCCCTGGCTCAAGGTACTATGAGGGTAATGCGGATTATGATCCGATTGAAACCCATGTTGAGGATTTGGCAAAGAGATTATTCAAGTCTCCTTTTGCAGATGTCCGGCCAGTTTCTGGTACTTCGGCTAATATTTCAGCATTATTCGCAATTTCAAAACCAGGGGATGTTTTTATGGCCCCAGAATTAGCCGCAGGTGCGCATATATCTACTCAAAGATTCGGAGCTGCTGGTTTACGAGGCCTTCAGACAATGACATATCCATCAATTTCCGAGACCATGTCAATTGATACACAATTGGCGGTAGAAATGATAGGTAGGGAGAAACCAAACGTATGTTATGTTGGACAATCAGTATTTTTATTCCCCGTTGAACTGGATCCAATAATTGAAGCTGCCAGAGAGGTGAATGCAACAATCATGTATGATGCAGCTCATGTTCTAGGGTTAATCGCAGGTGGCTGTTTTCAAGACCCAATTGGAGATGGTGTAGACATACTATGCGCTTCTACTCACAAGACCTTCGCTGGACCTCAGCATGGAATCATTTTGGCAAATGAAGATCGGGAATTGAACAATGGGAAACGCTTACACAGGGCCATTAGAAGTTCTGTGTTTCCTGGAGTTCATTCGAACCACCACCTTCACAATGTTGCTGCATTGGGTGTATCACTTGCAGAAGCCCAAGAATTCCAAGTCGACTATGCCAAACAGATGATATCCAATGCCAAGGCGCTTGGGGAATCACTATGGGAACGGGGATTGAAAGTCTTTGCATCTGACCAAGGTTTTACTGAAAGTCATACGCTTCTGGTTGATGTATCTGAATTTGGAGGGGGTGCAGAAGTCAGTTTGCGAGCAGAGGCTTGTGGTTTAGTCATGAACAAGAATATGCTTCCTGGTGACACCTCTGCAATCAACCCGTCAGGTATTAGAATTGGCAGTCCTGAAATGACACGCTTAGGAATGAAAGAGTCAGAGATGGATGAAGTTGCAGAAATGATTCACATGTCTGCTGAGGGTAGGGATGATAGTGAAGTTCGCCAAAGAGCACGCTTATTAAAAGAACAATTTAATCAAATTCAGTATTGCTGGCCTACTGATTCCTCTCCCTATGATGCTCCAACCTTCAGCCCTTTTAACTGAAATCAAAACCATCATTGCTGCCTTCTCGCTTCCTCTGTGTGGGCCGTCTTGTCGCTGCACGTTCAGATCGTCTTGTGTTCTGAGGAACCCCCCTATCTTTCATATTTCTACCAGAAACTGCTCTTCTGGATGATGCTTTTCCTAGATTACTTGAACCTTTCATTCCACCTTTTTTCATGGTAATATGTTGTGCCCTGCCTCGGTATGCAGGGGGCCCAATTATTTCTTCGAGCACTGGCAAGTCTCTTCCTCGCTCTCGTTCGTGCTTCAACCACCATCCCTTGCCTAAGCGTTGAGTTCTAGGTTTGGTACCCTTGCGCATTTTCTTTGCGGCTCGAGAAATTCTGCTTCTTACCAATTTATCTTTCTCAACCTCAAACCGCAAGAACATCCATGCGGGGTAGCCAATATCGAATACATTTCCATTTACCGTTAACAATAGACCATTGAGCAAAAGGTGATTCGCTATAGGGACATTATCTGATTCTAGTTTAACGCCTTTCCTCTTTAGGCGGCGGGCATAACTAATCATTCCTCTTTGGTCCCGGAATTTAATATCTTTTCTAGCATTACTCGAGAATCTTAGTGAAAAGAGATGGAGGCTAATTACGCTTATTCCAAGGGCCATTCCGGCAGTAGTGCCTACTTTCTCAGCAGCAAATATTCCAAGCATTATCCATGTAGGCATCATCACCAACCAAGTGAAGGACACCCATAGTTTACTTGCTCTATACCTAGGTGTGGCTTTATTTTTTACTGCTTCTCCAGCCGCAATGAAGACATTAGCGTTGACAGCTTCGTCAACCCCTCCTTTGACTAATAAGGCAGCAGTAGGGTTGCAAGGTGCAGCATCAATCCATCTCCTTCCCTCCGCACTATCTCCTTCTATTAATCGGACTTCCATCTCGTCAATATCCTTGTTTTGCATACCCATTGCTAATGCTAAACCTTGTACACGCGGATCAAGTGTATCACTCTCAAGTAATTCTGTAGTAATGTCTCGGGCTCCGTGCCAATCTCCAATATCGAGGAGGCAAAGGGCTGCTGCAATTCTTGCTCGGGCTGACAATGGGTCGCGCTTAATTAATTCAACAGCAATATCAACTGCCTGTTCTGAACGGTTTTGTGCTCTTAGAACAGCAATAGTTCCAAGGTCCCCTACAGAAGTTAGGCGGTCACTATGAGCACTCATCTCATCTTCGTCTGCTTCCCAAGTTCTAAAGCGCTGATTGAGGAATTTTACGTGGTCCATGGTTGGATTATTTTCCCAATCCCAAACATCGTCTTCTGAAACATTGCCATTCCACGGGTCCAGCCACTCAATCATGAAACTGATTAACTCTGGCTCATCATAGCCATCTGCTTGTTCAAGACCATGCAATGCTTCACGGGCAGCATCTAATCTTCTGCATGCAATATGGCCTACCGCCATTAGCATTCTCGCTTCATCATCGTCGCCGCCCTGAATAGCCAACACCTTTCTTGCTTCTTCCAAAGCCAATGGCCACAAGCCGCGCAATGCCTTTTCAAGCATCGAGGCACGAAGTTTTTCTAACCTAACTATGGATTCATCAACTCCTTGAAATGTATCTCTCTGGAACCTCCTCAAGGCATCGACATCATCTCGTCCGGCAGCCTTGTCTACATATTCAGTCAGGTTGCTTCCACCACCGGTCATGATGGCACCTTCACGCCGTTGTTCAGGATTGAGGTCGAATTTTAGTCTCTTCAATGAACCAAACCTCACGATAGATAATATCCAAGTTAACAAAAATATTGCTTGACCGACTGCTATGAACAGCCAAGTTCCAGTAAGAATTACTTCTTCACCGAATCCTTTGTTATTCATCCAGCCGGTGAAGGGCATGAAATGACTGAATTCTTTGTAACAAATCATTATCAACAACAATACGGTATAACCGCTAAAACCAGCGAATGCAAAGTAAAGAATCTTGGATTGTGATGTCTCTTCAGATCTTATTTCACGCGGTGATGCTAGTAATACTCCACCAATCCCACCAAATGCTTGCCCTCCAAGGAAAAGGTTACCAGTCAATTCAAAGATGAAAGCAAGGCCAACAATGGCAACATTAAGTGAGAGGTAAATCGCCAAGAATCCAGCCATATCTTTGACATCTACCCACTGACGGAGTACTTCTTGCACAGCGCCATCTTGAATCGCCCATGTATAGAGTGAGTGCCCAATAATCCCTCCGTAGTTTAGGATATCCTCAGCATTCGCAGGCTCATCAAGCATCACATATAGTACGGTAATTATTCCGTTTAATGCAGCAATTGGCATAGTTAGAAGGAAGAAAAGAAGGAGAATGGAACTAACCTGCTTGCCAAAGGTTGGTGGATCTGGGTCAATAGGAGTCTCTTTCTTCAATATGGTTCGCATTTTAGAAAGCATCAACATATTCCATGAAGCACCCATTATTCGCCCATAAGCCAATATTGTTGGTCCCATGAAAACCAACAGTGCATAAACAAACCAAATGGGGGTAATAATTCCATGCAATTGTATGCTATACCAAAATACCGCGCCTGTTGCTGCAAGAAGAATTGAAAGTGTGGACAGCCTTTTCAAAAGCGCTTGTAATGGCTTTTTTTTCTTTGTATCGCTACTTCCTAATTGTTGCAATTGTGCATTCATTGTAATTAGAGGCGAAACAAGCACTGGGATAAGAATCAATACAAACATGATCCACACATTTAGTTCCAAGTAAAGTATTGGATTGAAAACAAGTTCCGCAATAAGAAGCAACACCCCTGAAATAGCCATCATATATGCTAAAATTCCAATTCCAACAGTTGGAAGTTTCAATAAATCCCTTGCATCTTCTCGGCTACTCGTTAGCCTATGCACCTCCATCAGTCCATCGTCGATTTCAAAGGCAACTTGGAGAGATGAAAGGGCACTTGGGACCATATACCTCCATACGAAAAATGCCAAAAGAAGCATCAAAATAAGGGGATAAAAATGTTCAAATTTAAGAGCGCCTTGGGCGACAACCTCAGCCCCCTCATCTTCTTCTTCAACCACATCTTGTGCACTTACTAAGGGTAAAGAAAGAAGCAAAGAAAGGACTAAGAAAAGGGGGAAAATCAGTTTCCTAATTTGTGCGAAACCAGCGGCTTCGTTTACGCCCATATACGGCCCAAGTCATGAGGGGTCATCAAAGTCATGGTTACATTGACTGATTCCTTACTGCCTATGGCGTGTTAAGAATGAGTCGATTCTGTCAAATGCGATGTTAAGAGTATCAATGTTTGGAAGATAAACAATTCTGAAGTGGCCCTTGCCTAATTCACTTGAAAAACCACTTCCGTGTACGACAAGCACATGTTCTTCATGTAGTAAATCAAGAACAAATTTCTTATCGTCATTTACCCATTTTTCATCTGTTAGTCTCACGAACATGTAAAATGCGCCACCTGGAGCTTGTACTTCTAAGCCTTCAATTTCAGAAATTCTCTGAAGGCATAATTCTCTTTGTTTCATCACTTTGGCGGTGTGCATATCCATCCAACTTCGTTCTCCTTCTAGGCCCGCAAGGTATCCCATTTGCGCTGGAGTAGAGGCACAAAGGCGGCTGCGAAGTATTCTTTCTATTCCATCCCTAACATCGTTCATTTTCGAGGTAGGGTCATGTATTGCCATATAGCCAATTCTCCATCCAGGCGCATAGTAGACTTTGCTGACTCCATTCAACACCAAAACTGGTACCTCAAAACTTCTGCTTGCAATGCTGACTTGAGTGTCTGTGAAATCTAGCCCATCATAGATTTCATCTGCAATAACCATGCAGTTTGGCCATTTTTTCGCAATATCAAGAAGTCTGTCGATTTCATCTGCTGAAGCAACATTTCCTGTTGGATTATTTGGATTGATCATGACAAGTAAGCGGACATTATCATCCATTTTCTTCTCGATATCATCAAAATCAACTTTCCAACCATCATCAGCATCAAGTCGATACTCAATTGTGGAAGCACCATACATTTGTGGATAAGCCATGTAAGGAGGATAGTGCGGACCCGGTGCTAGAACTTTATTTCCACTTTCAAGAGTTGCTGCGAATATGATTTGCAGTGCCTCAGTAACGCCATGACATACATAGACATCTTCGGGATTACATGACCACCCTTTTGATATTTCATCTTCTGCGATTGCTGAGCGTAATGCTGGCAAACCATATGATGGAGAATAGCCATTTTCCCCCCTGCCGAGGCTGGCTTGAAATGCCTCGACCATATGGCTAGGTGTTGGTAGGCCAGGATAGGCAATTGGGTCACCAATATTGAGTTTTATTATCTCATGGCCTTCTGCTTCTAAAGCAGTTGCTGGGACAACAACATCACGAATTGCATATTCAATTTGAGATGCCCTCTTGGAAACTGGGATTTGTTTTACCATTTTAATTCCTCCAAACCACCAAGTTGGCAAACTCGTTGAAAGTGTTCAGGTGATACTGGCTGTACTGAAAGGCGTTGACCTTTGGCCAATAATGGCATTCCTTCTAGGACTGGGTCATCTTTCATTTGTGGTAAATCAACGATAGTTTCCATAGATTGAATTGCTTCGATATCCACCATCATCCAGCGGGGATTTTCAGGCGAGGATTTTTCGTCGAAGTAATGGGAATCAGGGTCCCATGAGGTATGGTCCGGATATCCTTCTTTGCAGACCTTCGCAACCCCTGCTATGTGGGGTGGTTTACAGTTTGAGTGATAAAATAATACTAGGTCATCTATTTTCATGAGGTCTCTCATAGTGTTTCTTGCTTGATAATTCCGGACCCCATCCCAGTGAGTAGTTTTGTCTTTTAGGAGTTGTTCCCAATGGTAGGCATTGGGCTCGGATTTCATGAGCCAGTGTTTGGTCATGGTGAGTGGAGGGGTATTGTGGGTATGAGGGTTTCAGTATTAGTGATTCACCATACATCTTCAACATCATCCATCACAACAACCGCATCAATTGAACCATCGCGGGCTGCAACTTGTGAGCCAGTCAACCCCAATTTTCTCATCATCGCCTCGGCTCCACCAGTACTTCCCATACCCATTTTTTCGAGGGTGACGAAAATTGCAGGGAGTAGTAATAATGCACTGGCTGCGGCAATCCACAATAGCACTATGACCACAGTTACGAATGGCTGAATCTCAGGAATTGGAATTTGGTAAGCGGCTACTAATCCTAATGTAGTGACAGTTGCTGCTTCGAATAAGGACATACCAGTAGAAACTGTGGCGGTCCGAATCGCTTCAATTCCCCCTCCTAATTCGCGTATGCGGTTAGCTATATGTATGGAGAAATCGACTCCAACACCGACCAAAATTGAGCCGATCATAACGGTAACTAGTGATAGTGAAACATCGAGATATGCCATCACCAACCATTGTAGTGCAACAGTCGCCACGACAGGCAACGTAGTCCATAAGGCGAATCGTAAATCTTTGAATACAATTCCAAGGGTAATCAAAGTCAAGATGACCGCGAAAGCAAGAGATGACCATTGAGAATCAACGATTAGGCTGTTGACTGCGATTGCAACTGCAGCAACACCAGTTAGTTCGCCACTTCGAACATTTCCTTCTGCATAAGTCATCTTTGCATGTTGGTTGATGTCTATAACTGATGCCTCGGTGTCCTTAACTGGCAAAAATGGCATATCGATGTAAATTAGTGACTTACCATAGGTGGGTTCAGTGAATAGGTATCTTGTCTCATCGGTTAGACTATTGTAGAATACGTTGAGTAGGAAAATTTGCTGTCTTTGTTTGGAGTTCTCGGTGAGGGCAGGGTTCCTGTCAATATCCTCTAGTAGTCGCCAGAATGTTAGGTCGTCATCAACCTCATTACCAATAATCAATTCGCACAATTCGTCGATTCCATCAGGGAGTAATTAACAGGGTACCTGCAGGTCTGTCACAGATAAATTGACCGATACTCCAACCGATTTCATTAGGAACACAATACTGACTGCTGAGGTATGGTCTACGAGATTTAATTTTGCAGACAGATTCTCAATGCCCTGCAAATTCTTGAAGGGGTCATCGTTTTCAGGAATATTATCGTCTGAATCTCCTTTAATATGTCCTTCAATTAGGAGCATACCAATTTGACCTGCCTCGAATTCCGAACTATATTGTTTCATTTTCTTAACAGCTGGTTCATCTTCAGGAGCCATTCCCAAAAGGTCGATATTTTCCTCAACATTATCCATTCCCCATGTCCCAGATAACCCGATAAGAAGTATGAAGACCGCGAGGACGGGGATATTCCATTTTAATGGAATATCGACCGCTGCATCAAAAACGGGTAACGGCGGATGCTTGGCTTTCTTTAGGTCCAACAAAATGGTCAGGTTGGGAACCATTATCATAGTCAGGAAGTAAACTACGATAATTCCGCCACTCAGAGCCCATCCTACTGTGGCAATCGGAGCCATAGGCGTAAAGGTTAGTGAAATGAACCCAATAACAGTAGTTACTGCAGATAGGAAAACAGCTTTTCCCGTTGAAGCAAAGGCGATTCTCATTTTTTCATATGGGTCGCCGCTTTCTTCGGCATAACGATTGGTAATATGCAACCCATAGGATACTCCTAATGCCAATAAAATAGGTCCAACAATAATAACCGTCATCGTCACCTCATAGCCCAGCCAACCGATAATCCCCAAAGTCCAGAATACTGAACAAAGAGTTGGAAGTCCAGCGATAATGATGACTTTAATTCCTTGAACTGCACGTATACTTCCTGTTTGAAGCAAATCAGAATGGAATACAAAAAGACCCAGAGCAACTAGAACAACAGCGATAGGGAATATTTTCCAGAATAATTTGAAGGAGAATTCTGTGACTGCATTAGTAATTGGAACTGGGCCAGTTAATGACATTTCCAATCCGCGTGCCGCCCAAGTACAAGTCTCCCCTCCTGGTTCATCAGGGTCGCATGGCCTTTCCTCTGAGGATAACTCATTCATTACTTGTCGGTAGTAATTAACCAAGGCATTTGTTTCTTTACTTTCATTGACTGCAACGATGATTACGGCTCTGTCGAGATTTCCATCACCGTCGGTATCTCTTGCAAGTTTATCTAGGCCAGGAGTTGGTTCACATTTTTCAACTCCATCTTCATCATAGCAATCATACATCTGATCGATAATTTGGCTAATTCTATCCTGACTTGGAATGCTATACTCCCCAAGTAACCATTCCCAATCATTCACTTGTTCAGATAGTTGACCTGCTACATCTCTGGTTAAACAATCATCATTATTATTACAACCAAGTTCACCTGCTTCTTCTATGAAGGCTTTGGTAACTCTTGGTGCACTGGAATTAACTTCCTTTACTACAGTTGACAGTGAGAGGATGTAATCCACGTCATCAGAAGGATCCGATTGAAGGTAATTCAATTTCTTTTCGAGCCGGTCTATTTCGAGAAGGATTCCACGGTCTGTGATATTACTAGATGAACCATTCAATTCGACGTAGATAATCAAAACATTAGTTGACCAATCCTTTTGCACTTCAGCGATAGCATCTGCAACGGGGTCTCCTTCTGGCAAGTAGACATCAAGGCTGCCATTTACGTTGAGACTTGGTTCCTTTTTGATTTGCCAGGGTCGAGGATTAGCATCATCAATATCCATGAATCCGCTATGATAAACAAAGAATAATGTCCCGAATAGAAAGATGGCGATAGTTAAGGCTGGAAACTTGGTTATGACACCAGAGGGTCCGGCTCTTTTGTATTCCTTTTTCAAGGCATTTGGAGCATCTATTACCAGTTTACTTGCTGATTTAGGATTGAAATTTTTCACCTTTGTAGCCATTCTTGAGCCAAACTTACCGGCTTTATGTATTCCATGTTCAACTAGGTTTGAAAGCCTGTCTTTAGCTTTGGATGAAGACTTCCCATCAGCCTTTGGTGAACTTCCTTCTACCCCCTTCGACATGGTCATCCCCATACCGGCGTTGGCAAGGCCGATTTAACACATAGTGAAGACACGTTCCCAAATCAAGCATATCTGATAACTCCTTGACATTGCGGCGGGTTCATAGGTAATTGGTTGGAGCCGGCCATGGACGTAAGGCGTTGACTGTCTTATCGGCCTTGGAGTGAGATGGATGGCAAAGCCCCGCCTGCCTGAGAAGAGATGGACCGTAGACCTTGAAAAGAGAATCCAAGAAGAGCACTATTCTGACTCCGGATATGACCTCCGGTATGGATTCAATCCTGATTCAGGCAAAGAAATCTTCGTTATCGATACACCCCCCCCATACCCCTCTGGGACATGGCATATTGGAGCAGTTGCACAATATTCAATGATTGATGTTATCGCAAGGAGTCAAAGGCTATTAGGCAAGGAAGTGTTTTTCCCTTGGGGAGTGGATAGAAACGGTATCAATATTGAATTTACTGTTGAAAAGAAACACGGTAAGAAGATGAGAACTTATGATAGAGGTGATTTCATTGATAAATGTAGAGAGACAATTGAGGAATTTACTCAAGCAATGCGAGATACTGCAGCAAGAGTGGGCCTTTCTTGTGACTTTTCAAAGGAATATTTGACGGATTCACCCGAATACCGAGCAGTAACTCAATCAATATTTACTAAATTATTCAAGATGGGAGAAATTATCGAAGATTTACGACCTAATATCTATGACCCAGTTGAAAAGACCACTATTGCAGATGCTGAAGTTGAGCGCATTAACCGTATGAGTAAGTTGGTGGATGTAAAATGGCAAACTGAAGATGGCGAAGAAATCATCATTTCAACCACTAGACCTGAATTGATTTGTGCTTGCGGCATTGTAGTAGTTCATCCTGATGATGACCGTTATTCTCATCTTGTCGGTAAGAAAATCATTCTTCCAGCAGAAGTTGAAGGCAGAGAAAATTTCGTTTCCATTGCAACACACCCTTCGGTGAAATCCGAGTTTGGAAGTGGGGTTTTGATGGTTTGTTCTTTTGGCGACCAAAACGACGTTGCAGTTTTCCGTGAACTTGGTTTGAAGCCATTTCAGGCTATTGACCTCGATGGATGCATGACTTCAATTTCAGGTCCTTTGACCGGAATGAAAGTAAAGGATGCTCGCGAATCGATTATTGAAAGTCTTGAACAAAAAGGACTCATTTACCAAATTCAAGAAAAGGAACAAGAAGTTCCAGTTAGTGAGAGAGGTAAAAATCCAGTTGAAACAATATTACTCAAGGAATGGTATGTGCGGCAAACCCATATTCAGGAAAGGATGGAAGAGCACATCGAGGAGATAAATTTCATACCTCCTAGAAACAAACAATTTCTCCTAGATTGGATGCAGAATATCAGCATTGATTGGCCCATCAGCAGAAGGCGTTGGTATCATACTGAAATCCCAATTTGGTATTCTGAAGATGATAGAAAAATCATTGTTGCACCTTCTGGAACTTATGTGCAACCATGGAGAGAAGAACCTCCTTCTAGTTCGGAAGTACTAGATAGAGAGAGTAGAGAACTGCTTGGAACTTGGGAGGAGTTGAAGGATGAGTTAGGGGAGGTAGTTGGTGAGTCTAAGGTATTTGATACATGGATGGATTCATCTAATTCCAACCTCTTCGTCAGTGGCTATCTAAATCAACCTGAAGTATTCGCTAAGGCATTCCCGACTGGTTTGAGACCACAAGGAAAAGAAATCGTTCGAACTTGGCTTTACTATACTCTGCTGAAGAGCACCTTATTACTCGATAAACCTGGCTTTTCGAATGTCTGGATTGATGGACTTGGAATGGACCCTTGGGGTCGTAAGATGAGTAAATCCCTTGGAAATGGAATTGATGCTGATACAGTTTTAGAATGCGGCGCAGGTGGGCGAACTGGAAGTTGGAAAATTAAGGGTACAGATGGAAAGCAAGTACAATTAAAGGCCAATAAAATTGGTAGTGAATGTTTTCGCCTTTGGAAAGCGTGTGACGCTCAAGTTGGTGATGACTTCCACATCAATCCTGAAGAGATCGAATCCAAGTATTTTGGAGTCCTGACTAAATTATTCAATGTGGCACGGTTTGCGAGTCAATTCGAAGTCCCTGATGATTTGGACAGCGCCCCAAGCGAACTCAATATTGAGGATAGATGGATACTCTCAGAGTTTTCAACGTGTATGTCTCAGGTCCAAGAAAACTGGTCTGCATTGGATATTTACAGTGCAACTCAGGCACTGAAAAATTTCGGCACTGGAATCCTACCTAGTCATTGGTTGGAAATGGCCAAGACGCGTCTGTATGATGGCGACCAATCTGCTGCTTGGACAATTCATAGAATCGTTCGGGACTTTATGGCCGTCTTCTCTCCTATATGTCCATTTTTCAGCCACCATATTACCTCAACTCTGTACGGTGGTAGTGCAGTAGACGTTAGGGAATTTCCTACAACTCCAATAGTATGTGATGCGGACTTATGTGCATTGAGCAATTCAATTCAAGAGTTTAACAGTACAACTTGGAAACACAAAAAGGATGTAGGCCTATCATTAAATGCGCCGATTGGAGGAGTCTCAATCCCTGTGGATTTAGTTGACTTCACCGAAGTATTAACCGCCATGCATAAACTTGAGTGAATCATTCTTCTTCGTTAAAAAGAACAGTCTGTTTAGTCACAGGCATATCTAGTTGACCAACCCGAAAACCAACCAAACGAACTGCCCTTTGTAGTTCACAATTTTCTGCAAATAAGCGGTGTGCAAGCCTGCGAAACACCGATATTTCATCCATGGCAACAGGAATTGAACGATGAACGGTATGGGTTTCAAAGCCCTTGTAGCGAATTTTCACTTCCACCAACCGAGCACTTATTTGCATTTTTTTCATTCGTTCAAAGACTCCATCGATTAACATATCAAGTCTTTTTAAAATAAGTTCCATATCAGTAGTATCTTTGGAAAATGTATGTTCTTTACCAATTGATTTCCGGCTTCGTAATGGGCTAACTTCATTGGAAGTCTTTCCTTCTACAACTCTGATCATCCACTTTGCACTTCTCTCTGAAATGGCTCTCCCAAGTGCCAATTCCCCCATCGAATAGGCCTCATCCATTGTTTCAACACCACATTCAGCCAATCGAGTTGCCGATGCCGGACCAATCCCCGGCACGGCGCGACAGGCTCTTTGTGTGAAAAATTCCATCACCTGTTCAGGCCTTGTTATGTGTATGCCTGCGGGCTTATTTTCTTCGCTTCCCATTTTTGCAACGATACGTGTTGGACCAATACCAAAACTTGAACCAAGTTGTAACTTTTCCTTAATTTCTGATTGCAACTGTCGTGCTAATGCCAATGCTTTGTCCCAATCTGCTTCGACATAATCTGTCACATCCAAATAGGCCTCATCTATACTCGCTTGTTCAAATTTGTCAGCATATTTCGCTAATATTTCCATGACTTTGCGACTTGCCCGACGATATAGCCCACGCGTACTTCTCATGTATAATCCCACTCCATGCGGCGTTCCAGGGCATCTTCTCCATGCTTCCGAAATAGGCATCGCTGAATGTATTCCATATTTGCGTGCAGCATAATTGCAAGTTGAGACAATTCCTCGCCCGCGCCCACCTTGAGGGTCTGAGCCTAGAATTAACGGCACTTCAGGGTCAAGAGCATGGTGAAGAGTTTCTACTGCAGCGAAAAAAGCATCCATATCACAATGGACGATGATTCGCTCTTCATCCACAATATCACCTATTCAATCAAACCAAATACTGATTTCATCAAGCGGTTTTCTTTGCAAATCTGGGACTTTTGCGTCTTCAACAGGATATCCCACAGGCATCAACAACATCGCAGTTTCATGTTCTGGACGCTGTAGGATTTGGCGTAAGAATCCCATCGGGGAAGGAGTATGAGTCAGCGTACATAAACCCATTTTGTGAATCGCCGAGATGAACATTCCAGCCGCTATTCCTACAGATTCTGTAGCGTAGTAGGTTGGGCCCCACTGCCCATTATCGCGCAACCTTTTATTTTGTTTGAATATAATAACCAACCATGGTGCAGTGGTAATGTGTTCCTTGATATGGTCTGTGCCCAAGGGCTTCAATATTTCAGCCCAAGCTTCTGGCATTCTGTCTTGGTAGGTTTTCAGTTCTTCTTCTTCAGCCGCAGTTCTTATTTTTTGTTTCAACTCTTGATTCGATACGACTACGAAAGTCCATGGTTGTAAATGAGCACCGCTTGGAGCAGTGCTAGCAGTTTTAATCGCCAGTTCCAATAATTGCTTTGGAACTTCTTTATCGCTGAATTGACGAGTAGTTCTGCGCCCCTTCATTTCACTATAAGTGTCCTTAGCTATTAGCAGCATTTCTTCCACTTCCCTTTCCTTGAATTGCAATGGGATGAATCCGTCCATACAACTAACAGAGGCTTCGCATATAGGACACTTTCACTTTCAGGATTACTCACATTTGTTCTTTGCCAGCCGAGGGCTACCTTTGTTTCGCAAGGGGGGTGCATTGAAAGTGAAAGTATTCATCAACTCAGCCATGATGGCAAATCATGGTTGCGAAGCGAAGTGATTCAACAAAGGAACATTGGCAATCTGTATATTCATCAAAATCAGCCCAAGAAGTAGGTTGGTTTCAGGCACATCATGAGGTTAGTATGGAATTTATTAACAATTCAAAAATAGTCAAAGATGCAAGAATCTTGGATGTGGGAAGTGGAGCCACTACTTTGCTTGACGACTTGTTGAAAGAAGGCTACAGCAATATTGTAGCGATGGATATCAGTGCTTCAGCTTTGGCAGTCAGCAAGCAAAGGTTGGCAGACTTAATCGTATGGGAGGTAGCAGATATCACCCATCCTTTGGAAATTGAAGAAAACTCTATTGATTTATGGCATGACCGAGCAGTGCTACATTTCTTCACTTCAAAAATAGAAAAACAAGGTTATTTAGATAACCTAAAGATGGTTGTGAGAGGGGGCGGTTTCGTCATCATCGAAACATTCTCACCAGAAGGTGCATCACAATGTTCAGGCTTAGACTTGGAACAATATGATGAGGAAATGCTAGAGCAATTTTTGGGTTTAGAATTTGAATTGATTCAGTTCAAGAGGCATGTGCATTCTACTCCCTCAGGGGGAGAGAGGCCTTATGTTTCGACACTTTTCAAGCGACGCGAGTAGCGACATCCTCACCATTCAGCGCAGCATTAACGGCATCGGCGATATCCATTCCCACCCTGATTTGAGCTTCCAAAGTTGCAGCACCGATATGAGGTGTACCATGGAACCCGGGATGTTGCAATAGTGGGTTTTCAGGTTTAACAGGCTCAACCTCAAAGACATCGAGAGCAAGAGTTGTCAATTCACCGGACTCCAAGGCAGCCAATGCTGCCTCTTCATCTACAATACCTCCACGGGCACAATTAACCACATGGTTTCCACAAGCAATACCATCCTTACCTGATTGAGGCATCAATGCTAACCTTTGTGCATTGACTAAATGATGTGTTTCTTCGGTTAGGTTGCAATGGATGGTGACATGAGTGCACATTCTGAATAAGTTATCTACATCATCATGCATATGGGCTCCAAGTTGCTCTGCAATTTGCTTTGGCAAATATGGGTCATAGGCATGAATTTCCATTCCAAAAGCCTTAGCCATCATTGCAACCCCTTGGGCGATTCTTCCAAACCCCACGAATCCAAGTGCTTTCCCCGAAATCTCACTACCCCTCATCAATTTCTTTTCCCACAAACCCGCTTTCAGACCTTGGTTAGAAATGGCTAGTTTTCTTGTCGAGGCCAAGAGGTGGGCAATAGTCAGTTCAACTACACTTTTGGTTGATGCACGAGGCGCATTGACAACGATAATTCCAGCCTCAATTGCCGCATTTAGGTCAATATTATCTACTCCAACACCTGCTCTACCAATAACCTTCAAACCTTTACTCGCTTTGATCACTTCTTCTGTTAATTTGGTTGCAGACCTGACGATAATTGCATCAAATCCTTGTAAGGCACCGTACGATAGCATCTCCTTTTCAATAAATCCTTCAACTACTTCATTCCCCAGTGATTGGAGATGATTTACTGCACGACTTGCCATTCCATCGACCACTGCAATACGTGCCATATTTCGTTGGCTTCCGATAATGTCAATGAACCTTGCCATTGTCCAATAGCCTCATCAAATACCTGCATTACGGATGGACATGCAGGAACTTGACCTCGAGGCCCTGCTTTGGTCAATTGCAATATTGGCACTTCCTTTATTAATGGCTATTCCAGCTCGGTTAGTATGGCATATGTATGTTGGTAAGACTCTTGACCAGCAAGAATACAGGGCTCATGTTAGGGCAATTCTAGATAGCGGTCAATCATTGGAAAGGCACCGTGAAAAACTGGATGATGAGGCAAGACAACGGAATATTAGTATTGAACGTGTTAGATTAATCGAAACAGATGTTCTCTTTCCCCTCGGACTTCACCATTTTATTTTACTTCCAGCATTGATTATTTTACCGGTTGCAGTATTACTTGCTTCACCATTATTCTTGCTTGTTTTACCTTTAATGGCCTTTACAGAATGGGTATTAATTGACAGGAAAGTTTTGGTATCTTCTTTGAAATATCTCCAAGATTGGACAAAATGGGGGATTATCCACATACCACAAGTGCACAGGGACCATGACAAACTGCGTCAAGATTTAGTCTCATTTCACCGCATGCCACGCTCGGTATTCTTGGGGCTATTTGCTTGGTTAATCGTTCACTGGAGTTTTAGAAGTGATTTTTGGTTGGAATTTTTAATAGCAGGTGTTATTTATCTCGTGATGTTGTCCGTATTGGAAGTAATCTCCAATGCTATCGCTGCTGAATTAGTTTTTGCAGATGCCTCAAGAACTAGTCTAATGCAAGTTGAGGCTTGGGCTGAATCATACATTAATCCACTTGTCGGAGTTGGGTTGCTATTCCTTTTGGGGAGAGATTTGATGGCAGAAGCCAGAGGTGGAAATTCTATACTTTTCGCGTTGACAGTGTTATTGGTTTTGTTTTCAGTTACCGTTGTAGGGATGGCAGTGGAAATTGGCTATGCTCAAAGACGTGGTAAGAAAGTGAGAGAAACTTTTGCTCAACAGGTCGTTGATGTCCTTGATCCAGTATCATACTCATTCAATCGTCACGAAGACCGATTATTATTGCATGTGGAATGTTCGATGCAAGACAGATTGTTGGGCAAAGCTATAATCAAAGAGCGTGATGCTGTTACATTTGGAATGATCGATAATCTACCAAGTCGCCTAGAAGTGGAAGACTCTCTAATGCCGGCTCGTCCAGATATTTCATTCTTCAATCCAGAGGAGTGATGATTGCCAAACCATGGTTATTTGCGGTACTGGTGACTCCATTTACTCCAACTTCTAAATCATCCCCCATCACCAGAATTAACTGTTTTCCTTTCTTTCCTCGACTCTGCATCCTTGCTAGTATTTCTTGCCCAAGATAACATCCCTTTGTCTCGCTAACAAGGTGGCTCAATCCGATATTATAAGGAGTGAACTTTGCTGTTAATTCAGCAGGTCCAGGTCTCAATGCCTTGATTCTTTTTTCTTCTAAGCAACTCTCAATAAGCCCTTCTGTAAATTCGGAAATTGATTTTTGTTTTGATAATACTGTTAATGTAAACGGGCCATCTGATACTATAGTGGCGCCATCTTTTACTGTCCAATTTTCATTACCATGTTCTTCATTTTGACGGATAAATTGGTTTAGTGGGCTTGAATCAGTTATCTCTACTGAATCAAGGCTTGAGCGTTGCATAAGGTGAGTTAGCAGTCTCGAATGATTAGACTGGTGGCCGATAATGAAAGCCACCTCTTCCATTTGACCGATTATTGCTAGGTCAATTATCCTGGCATTAATATCTGTAAAAATGGTTTCAATAGTTTGTCCTACTTCTAAGGAATCAACTTTGTTAGTTGATAGGTTGTTGAGAAATGATAATCTATTCTTGCCTCGGATAATCAGCAGGGTGCGTTCTTCAAAACTGAAGTCATTCATCCAAAACTCTCTCCGCAACCACAGGAGCGCTCTGCACTAGGATTCTCAATTTTGAATCCGCCCCCCATCAAACGGTCGATATAATCGATACGGATTCCATCAAGCATATTGCTTGCATGGTTTGGAATTAGCACTCTGAAGCCTTCAATAATGTGTTCTTGACAATCTATTTCGGTTTCTTCTACGATTTGTAAATCATACATGTAGCCTGAACAACCACCTGAAAGTACGCCAACTAAAAGTGCTGAAGAGCGATCTTCACCGAAAGCATCGGCAAGCATTTTCACCGCGGATTCACTCATGGAAACATTGCATTTGACCACTTGGGGGACCTCAATGGTGATCGCTTCACTACTTGGACAGGTACCGCAATCCATGGTTCTCAGCCTAGGGCAGGAAGAGGTCCTTCTTCAATATGTGCGTTGATTATTCATTCAGTAGTTGGATTTCAAATTGACAGGAGTCGGTTCCATCAACCGGACAATTTCGTTTTACTGAGATACTTGAATAGCCATGCCTTGATTTCATAATACCCTCAAGTATGCCTTCATCTAAGTGGCAAAATAGACGCCCTACTTCAGCCCCGCTTACACATGCTTTGGAATCAATAACAGTGATTGAATTTGGAGGGTTCCCCTCTAGAATTAATTCTCCCATACCCAATTCATTCCAGATTTTTTGTAGTTCAATATTGAAGTACTCTTCATTATTAATTGATGAGGCTGAGGTTGCAATTTCTTCTCCGATTCTATTGCCAATATCGCGCATTAAATCATCAAAAGAAATACCCATTAAATCTAAAGTCATATTCTGCGGATTTATTCCGATTACTTCCCCTTTATTTCGTAGTACAGCATTCGGGATAGATGATAATTCCCGAATTCCGTCTCTCAATCTTTGATAGAAAGAGCCTTCTCCTAAAACCACTTTAAGGGGTTCAATCAAATTCCCTTGAAGGATTTTACTTCTGGCGCTGTTTATGTCTATTGCATCGGACCATAAGGAATTGACTAGTTCTCGTTGCGCCTTGTTATAGCCCTGAGATTCTACAACTAGGGCACTATCATTCTTACCTCGCCCAACAGGGCTCTCCTCAATTGAAATAAATTGAATTGCTGCATCATCATCAAATATTGAAATTCCAGCATTGGAGTCATTGCAATGTCTGACCTCGATAGAATCATCTAATTTATCTAAGAACTTGGAATTCTTTTCTTCAAGGACCACAATTACTCTTACCTTCACTCCACGCATTGCAGCATTGTTTAGGGCATTGATACATCCGCTCCTGACGAGATGTAGAATCCCCCAGCGACCGAGCATCATGATGATTTCCTCTTCTGAATCATCAACCATTCTTTCCATTGCTGCTTGGATATGGTAACTATCTTTGATTACAGTAAATGTGGCTTCTTTAACTTCAGGTGGTATGCTGATGAAAGCCTCTGCAGGACCACTCCTCAATTCCTCCAAATGGTTTCGAAGTCTGCGTAATTCTGCTTCTTCCCTATTGATTAGTTGATGGAATATTTCTGCAATAGTCAAGCCAGCAAAACGCATTGGTTTATCGACAGTAGATTTTATCATTCCTTTGTCCTGTAAGCGCTTCAGGGTGTTATATGCGTCCATTCTACTAACACCTACTAGTTTGCCGATTTGGCTTGCCTTCATCGGCGAACGGCCGGCCATGGAAACTGCAATTGTCGCTTCTTTTTCATCCAACCCTGAATCGACTAATCTTTGGATAACTTCTTCAGCAGGATTTAACATAAGATACACCTTTCAGTTCATCTTTTTTTCTTGTTCTTTGAGAAGTAATTTACAGCGGCGTATTTGTTCTTTAGCCAATTTCTGCTGTTCTTTGGTTAATCCACGAGGAATTGCTTGTTCAAAGCATTTTATTGCATCTGGGAACCTTTCCATTTCTCCATAGGCTGTTCCCATATTGTAGAGAGTTGCCCCAGTTACCGAGTTTGGCTCAATTAACATAGCCTTGTGGTGATTTTCGATACATTTTGGATATTCTTCAAGATAGTAAAAACAGTTTCCTCTAGCGTTTAGGATTCGAATTACCATCTTATCATCGTGAGTAAACATCGGTAGTGCCTTATCAAAACATGAAAGCGCTTGTTGGTACTTCTTTTCGGATAATAGGGCCAAGCCTTTGTTATACCATTCAACATCTTGATTTGCAATTGCATTGGAAGCAACAGAACCAACGGTTGGGATCGAGTTTGCCTTTTGAGTAGCATCGAGAGCCGCTTTAGCTAAATCTACTTCTGGAGATGGTTCTGGAACTGGTGCTGGAGTGGATTGGGGTCTTGGTTCAGGCATTGTCAGGTCAACGATTGGTGCAACAATCTCGACTGGAGCCGGTTCAGGTTTAGGAAGTTCTTCTACGATTGTTTGTGGCGGAGCCGCCATTGCTTCGTTAGCCACATCGACAGAAGGTGAGGCGCCAGAAAGCACCTCGTATTTTTGTCTACACCGCGCCGCCGTAGCATCATCACCAGCCGCAGCCAATGCATTTGCTAATCCAAGCCAATAATCAGCATTTTCCGTGTTGACCTTCAATAATTCTTTCCAACAAAGAACAGATTCTGTATGCTTGCCTGCAACGCTTAGGGCTCTTGCCATCAATGGTGTGCCTTCATTGATGTAAGCGATTGCTTCTTCTGCAAGGGCAGGGCCTTCAGGCATAGTTGGAGGTAATCCACCTGCTAGTTCCAGAACTTTTGCTTCACCTTCTCCAAGTTCAACCAATAATGTGCCAAAATCCTCTTTTGAATCATGGTTTGGCTCGATTGTAAGTAAGTTTCTCCAAGCGTTTACAGCGGCTTCTACATCTCCAAGGTCCAAACAAGCTGTTGCTAATGCATAGCAGGCTCTACTGTAGTCTGGCTTCAATTCAACCGCCTTAATGAAACAGTCCACTGCGGAACTCATGTCTTCCTTACGCTTGTGAATTGCACCTAAATTATACCAACCTGATGCATCGCTGTCATCAAAAGTTAGAGCATGGGTAAAAGCGTCTATTGCATTATCATTTAACTCCAATCTCGCCATCGCTCCTGCAGCAACTCGCCAACAGGAAGGGTGTTGTGCTGCATCCGTATGCAGATGTTTCATCAGCATCGCCAAGGCTCCACGAGCATCTCCAGAACGGAGTAACCCTGTGGCTTGTTCGCAAAGGCTATCCAAATCAGGGCCAGCCGGTGCTATCTCGGGAGTTGGTACTATTTCTTCTCTAGCAGTTGCTCTGCTTTCTGCTTCAACAGTAGCTGCTTGTTTTGCAGCAACCAAACCTGCAGCCGAATGTAATTCCCCTTTGTCGAGGTATAAATTGCCATCAGCATCATGCAACCTTGCTTCTTCTAAGACCTCTTCACGATCTCTCAAGCCATGTGCCTGCATTGCCGATGCGACATCATCTTCGGACCAAACCAAATCTGCGCGTTCTGGTGCTGCTTCTGAAGCCTGTGCTTGGCCCATCATTTTGACATCTACATCCTTGGCGCCTGAAACTACACCAACATTTTGGCTGTTGTTATTACGAACCAAGTCAAGCAATAGGTGATGTCCAGGGAAACTTTCCAAAGCGACTTCAGCCCAACGCTTAGCACCTTGAGAATCTCCCATCCTATCGAGTATAATAGCCAAGTTTGCAGCCGCAGGACCATGTTCAGGATTCAGGTCCAATGTGATTCCGAAAGATTGACGGGCGCCGCGGGTATCGCCTTGTGCTTCAAGAATAACACCGCGATTAAACCACGCCATTTCTGCACCAGGGTCTGCAGCAATCGCCTTGTTGAATGATGCTAGTGCTTCTTTATTACTACCATCACGAGTTAGGGCTTCACCTTCTGCAATCAGTGCTTCGACTTCATTCCCTTCATCTGCTAAGGTGATTTCTTCGATATCATCCTTGACCTCTGCTACTTCAACTTCAGGAACATTTTCAAAATCATCCGGACCCATTGCCCATGGGTCTTCTTCAGGTGATTCAGACTCTGTTTCTTCGATAATCATGCTACCTAAACCTGCACTTTCCAAGGCATTGCTGGAAATGCTGGAATCATTAGGGTCAGGCGCGGCGGCGGGAATCTCATCTATGGTCACGGTGTGCACCAATTGCTTAACCGCACTGAACTTGAGATAAGCATTACCGAATCAAGTTCATCTCAAATTCTTTGAAGTATGTATCTTTCCCACCCTCTATGGGTAGCAAGATTCTCGGTCTTTCAGGAAGTTATGGGTCAACCTCAAAAAACAGTTTGCTGGTATCATTAGCGTTGAAAGAGGCCGAAAAACTAGGTGCTGAAGTCATCTTTTGGGACATTGCGGAAAAACCTCTGCCTCTTGTAGGAGAAGATGGATGCTGGCAAAATGAAACGGTCAAGGAATTTCAGGCCTTGGCCAGTAGTTGCGACGGCTTTCTTCTTGCAAGTCCTGAGTATCACGGAACTATGTCAGGAGTCATGAAAAATACCCTTGATTGGCTCTACATGGACCATGTGGGAGGCAAGGTATTCGGTCTAATGTCAACATTAGGGGGGATCGCTAATTCCAATACTCTCAACCATTTGAGAATCTGCATCCGTTGGTTACATGGCTGGGTTGTTCCAGAACAATTAGCCATTGGTAATGTCAAAGAAGCATTTACTGAAGATGGAGATTTGTCGGATGAAAAGAATACTGAAAGGTTGGAAAAATTAGTTGCTTCAGTAGTAAAACATGCATCATTATTGCGCGATGGTGAATGAAATGCAAACTAAGGCCGACTCGCTCGGTCAAGATTTTGTTTTCATCTCTAAAGGCGATTTTTTGATGGGGAAAGAAGGAAGCGGTGCATCTCCAACCGAAGGCCCAGTTCAAAAAATAAAGATAAAGAAAGATTATTGGTTTTCCATAAGACCTGTTACTCAAAGCGTTTGGTCGGCAGTCATGGGTTCCAATCCAAGTAAATTCCAGCAAGGATTCGAATCGGGATTAAGACCCGTAGAAAGAGTAAGTTGGCTTGAAGCATCACAGTTTGGAGATAAATTATACGAGTATTTAGGTGAAGATGGATGGCATACAAAGGGGACATTCAGATTACCTAGTGAGGCTGAATGGGAATATGCTGCAAGGGCTGGAACAACTTCGGATTGGTATTGTGGAGATGCAGACCATGCCATCCACCAACATATTTGGAATGCAGGGAATTCAGGAGCAAAAACTAATTTTGTCGGCCAAAAAGAACCTAATCCATGGGGTCTGCATGATATTTGCGGAAATGTTGCTGAATGGTGCTTAGATAATTGGCATCCAAATCATCAGGACTTGCCATTGGACGGGAACCCAAGGGTTGGAGGAGGCGACGCAGGTAGGCGAGTACACAAAGGCGGCTCATGGTTTACTGAATCTGAAGCAACAAGATGTGGCGCCCGTGCATCTGCCCCAGTAGACAAGTGTTCAGACGGAATTGGGCTGAGGATTCTTTGGCAAGAATTGTGAACTAACTCCTCTTGGCCTGACCATGGGAACACTATACCACAATCCTCGCTGCTCAAAATCTCGACAGGCATTTCAATTACTAAACGAGAGTGAAATTGAATTTACTGTAGTTGAATATCTTAAACAGCCTTTGACTTTTGATGAATTGAAAAGCCTTGCACTTCGCCTTCAAAGTGGAATCCGGAGTTTGATTAGAACTGGAGAAGAAGAATTTTCACAATGTGGTGTTTCCATAGAAGATTTAGATGATGCAGATGTGGTTGCGGAATTAATTGTCAAGTACCCAAAGTTGATGCAAAGGCCAATTCATGATAATGGCAATTTAGCAGTTATTGGCAGACCACCTGAAGATGTATTAGGACTCTAAAGGCCATTCCACATTTTCCCCTTCCAAGGGTTCAGAATCGATACCATCAAGCCTTTCAGTCATCGTTTGTGAAGGAGGGATGACTCCTGGCCCAGTTGGCCATCCCTGATCGAATTTAATTTTAAGAATTGCAAGTACTCCCAGTTGTTGAAATTGATTCAGTCCAAGCGCTGTTCGGTCCTGGACGGGGGCGACTCTTTCATGAAAGAGTGAGTCCATTATTGTGCAAATTTCAGCAAAGGTTCTGCTGCCATCAGATAATTCCCAAAGCATGCTGTTGAGGTCATCGAGAGAGCGTCTCATCTCTTTTGCTCCTCCAAGTAACTTAAAGACAATTTTTTCTAATTTACCAAATTTTTTCTCAAATCTTAAGACTACTTTTCGGCCTGAGGTCCCTGCTTCATCAGGAGAAACACCTGCTACTCCTTCCCTACCCCACCAAACAGGAAGTCGTGTAGGGTAGGTAGAGGCCAGTTCGTGCTCTGCTACTCCCGGAAGTTCTGTCATGATTAAATCTCCATCTGCCATGTCCAAATCGCTAAACTAGCCATGCATGCTGAACCAAGTAGGGCGCAAAAGCGCATTAAATTGACCTTTTCCGAGAAATTCTTCAGATACCAAGTTGCTATCCCAAGAAAGGAGACGATTACAAAGAGAGCATACCACAAAGGAGGTAATTCCATTGATTCACCCTATTGCTGTTTATTGATGATGCTGTCGCCTTACCATGCTGCTCGACAGCGTGGGCAATTTTCACAGCCTGCTTTCGCAGTCGCTTCTGCCCAAGCACCACATGAGGGACATTGGGACCATTGATCATTTGAGGTTAATTCTTGTCCGGTAATAACACAATTGACAGCAGGAAGAGTCGGACCCTCTTCCTGTTCCTGTGGTGCGGTATTGCCTCCAAGTGAATCGAAGGCACTTGTCAATACACTTACACTTGGTACTGCTAAATGTGGATAAGATGAAATGATCTGTTCATTAGTCCATCCAGATGCCAATAATTCCTCACGCGACCATTGTTTTGGTTCTTGAATAACTGGCTCTTGTATTAGCGGTGCAACTTGGGTGATGGGGGGCCCTGAAGGGATTGCTTCAACTACTGCGGTTGTTGGATAAGCCTGGTAGTCCTGCTCAATCGGAGAAACTATTGCGGGGTAGTTATCTTCTTCATCTTCATATTCTTCTTCCTCACTCCCTTTACGGGATAATACGAGTAAAGTTATGACAACAAGAAGAAGAACTACAGCACCACCTGCGATATATTCTGTTTCACCTACACCGCCAAGAAGACCTGTATTAGTAACTTGTTTTTGTCGCCAATCAGATGAAATTGTCCAACTCGAAATTTCATTATTTTCAATTGATACTGTGATTTGGATTTCACCATTTTCATCACTATCTCCCTGTGTTACTCTACAAATTACCTTGTCAAAAGTTGAAGTATGACTTGGAGGGGGTTGTAGCGTTAGAGAATAACTTCCAGCATTTATTGGATTACCGTTACAAACAAGTGTCCTTGTGCTTGAAAAATTCAAAGTTATTATTTCGGAAATTGAGGAATGGCTTTCTAATTCAACAGTAAACTCATGTTCTTCTCCAAATTTCAGGGATTCACCATCTGTGGGAGCCAGAAAATTAGCAGTGACATCTCTGCGAACATCTGCGATAATGGAGAATTCATATTCAAGCATTAGTGGTTGATAGAATTCATCTAAGCCACCAACTACGGTTATTTTCAGATTTAATCTGGTGTTTAAAGTTAGATCAGAATCAGCAATTATCGTTAGCATATATTCCACTTGTTGACCAGCCAACAAACTACTGGTTAACCATTGTCCTGAAGCACTCGATTTACTACCCTTCTCAAGGAGAGTAGTAATGTCAGCTGCGGCCGGAGTTGATGTATGGTCAATTCTGACCTTCATTTCAGACTCGCGAGTATTTCCTAGATTTAACACATCGAAATAAATAGTGATTGTACCATTTGTATCCATTCTATATTCACTTTCTTCGGGTGGATAGAGTACTGGTTGACGAACTTGGGAAGTGATAACTTCGTGAATTATTTCATTATTTGTCAAATCAATATCTTCACCCTCCCAAGGCTCAACGAAGATGCTGAATTCGAGGCTTTCTCCGGCGATTTCATCTGCCGGTGCTAGAATAAACAATTCAATATAAGCAATGTCCATTTGTTCATATGATGGGCTAAGCCTAATTGGTCCTGTAATATTGACACCGTCAACCACAGACCACCACTCCCAAGTCGCAGGTAAATCCGGCAAACTCAGAATCGCATCGACCGGTCCATTGCCGTCGTTTTCGATTTCAATATCGAAGCCAGTGCCAAGTCCAGGTGTAATATGGGGGGGCATATCGCTGGCCCTCAATAACAAATCATGCAGGGTACTAACTCTTAATTCTGAAAACTGGAAAGTACTTGCATTCATATTTGAACGAATGCTGTTGGCCTGAGGAATCAAGACAGGACCTGGATCACCTGCTTGGGCAGTACTTGGTGCAGTAATGGTTACAATAAATGTCGCACTACTTCCTGAATTGATAGGGAGGTCGGGGTAATCTTGTACATCGACACTCCAAGTTCGCCCACCTTGGACATCAAGGCTGAAAGCAAATGTATCTTGCCGGCTAGCATTATTCCAAAGTGAGAATCTAATTACAATGCTTTCACCAGGTTCTACTTCCCATCCCTGACTTGGAATATTTTCAGATTCTATTGAAAATTCTGCTGCTGACACCATCGCTGCTGCTGCTGAAACTTGGATGCTATCGCTTCTTTCGGGGTCAGTTCTGCTGGTCGCTTGAAAATTGACAATACTTCTAACGTCGGGGGCTTCCCCTTCTGGAACGCTGACCATCATTTTGACTAATTCTGGAGTTCCAGGCACAACAATAATTGAAGTTGATTGGTCCCAAGCAAGGCCAAGCGACCAGCCTGTTTTCACATCAAATGGCGAAACTTCAAGGTCGAAAGTATCACTACTATCACCGATATTTTCTACAGGGACAAAGAATTCACATGAATTTCCGGCAGCACATACAGGTATTGTGGTTTGAGGTTGAACAGATGGAATGAAGTCAGCTAAAACTGTGATACTAACATTTCTTGAATCAAAGACACTGCTTTGTTCCATACTCCTGATATCCAACACATATGATTCAACTCCTAACGATGCGTTCGGACCGGGCTTTATCTTGACATGTAGATTCTTACTTTCGCCTGATGCCACCCTAACTCCATTTTGAGCATCAATATTTGAGCCACTCTCATGTGTGTAGATTACTTCCCATTCATCAGGTAAGCCACTAATACTAGGGATGAATTTATCAGAAAGGTTGCCATTATTTTGGATGGCAATAGTTTGATCTGACCACTCTTCGCGTTGTGCAGCAGCAGAACCAATGGTGCCTATATCCCAGTCAAATTCGTCTACCTTTGCTCTTTGGTCGAATATCAAAACTATATCATCAATCCAATAACCAATCGCACTGCCAGATGAGTCGGATGAAAAGTGGAATCTCAATTGACTTGATGCATGGAAATGCCTAGGTTGCATAGGAATGACAGGAGTAGTTTGAGAACCTACAGTGTTGGAGAATGTTTGCCAATTTGTACTTCCATCTTGGAAACTGGCGTCAACTGTTCCTGTCATGCTTCCTAGTTCTTCCCAAGAGCCATCACTTTTCCTTGCCTGTAGGGATATGGAATCACCACTTAGGATTGATCCGGTGTAGAAAAACCCGTAGCCGACAACCCTCGTTGGATTCGTAGCAATATCAGATAAGTCCCAAACTGGTGTGTCAAGTGATGTAGACCAACCATCGCCATAGGTGCTAGATTCTCCATTACCAACATGGCATGCAGAATTCATCGAAATAGTTGCATCACTACTAGCTTGCCAACCTGTTCCTGCAGACCATTGGGATAAATCATCGCAATTGTCGTAAAGCCAAGCGATTGTTAAATGGCGAGTTTTCTCATTATTTGCATAATTATCATCATTTGTATTTTCTAAATTAATGACTAGACTATGATTCCCAGCATAATCTGGAATCCAATCAAAAGAGACGGTTGAAGTGCCTTGTGCGGGGACATTCGAAACTTGAACAGTGGTGTTCAGCAATTCAAACTCGATATATTCGTCGTGCAGGATAACAACATTTGCAGTGAATGCAGAAGAATCACTGGTGCCATCATTCGAGATGGTAAAGGAAATACGTAAGTCAGCACCTAACACCCCATCCGTGATAAATAGGGTTTCAGGCTTATTGAATCCAGATATTGGATAGTTGCTACTGAACATTTTGTAGGTATTAACATCAGCACTATTCACATAATCAAATGCATAATCACTGATAAACACATCAATTCCTGATCTACCTGATGCAGATTCTGCATTTTCAACCATCACTAATGATGAAGATGCAAGCATCAAAAAACATAGGAATAGGGCTTTGCGCATTGGCGTCGTTCCGCCTTCTGACAACAATATAGATAATCCTAACCGTGTATTGTCATCGGAATAAGTTATTCCTCAGAATCTGAAAGTGTAATTTCCGCTTCACCCTTTTCCTGCATTCTTGAGATAATGAACATCGTCATCAATGGCACTAAGACGATGATAAAGCAACCAATAACTGCAGCCAATGACCAAAGCATTTCAGTTGCAGTATCGAGGGCAAATGGCTCCATTGAGGAGAATTGTTCGTTAATATGAAGTAACTCAATATGAGGTTCTATACTGTGGTTTCCAGGCGAAACCACTTGGATTTGCCAAACTCCTTCCGAATAACTTCGATTGAGAATTTCATCAACCATTTCTAGTGCTTCAGCCTCACTATCTGCACGAACAGTCCCCCCATCTCGGCGGGCTGGGTCGGTATGAATCAAGCCAATAACCACGGCGCTTCCATCTTCAGTAGCCTTAGAATGAGAAGTTCTTTTTTCACATTCGATTGCGCAATTAAATGATAAGTCGGTTGTCTCACCTAGTAATTCATGACTATACCAACCAGCAGTATTGATGACTTTCAATGTTGAACTAGCAGGCGCACTGGATAAACTCGAGTTGATCCAAGTCAGATTTGTTCTATTGACATCAGCCTGCCAGAGCCAAGTTGTCCATTCATCTCCATCATCATCTTGAGAGACGTCTTTATGAAGCAAAGTTAAATCTGCCTTGGACTCACTTCTTTCAGTGGAATAAACATAGTACTCAGTATCAATTGTTGCTCCATATACTGCATAAGACAATACGAAAACTAAGGTGAAAGATAAGCCCATTAAGGTGCGAAGCAGATTTGGATTCTGCGCCAATGCCTTCCTCATCGAAAGCATCCACGGGAATACTTCTTTCAAAGATTTGCGTTTAAGCCTAACAAAAAAGAATAAGAAGTTGACACTCAAAAGCCACTCGAAACCTCGGTTGCTAAGCCTTTGGCCCCCCGTTTCCTTCAAATAGGGGAGGTCAGTCGGCGAGACGCTCGGTGCCTGTCATGACCACGTTCCACGATGTTCCTGCTGATTTCTTGATTCCAGCCCTCGCTTCTAAGCTTGGTGATATGGATGGATTTGACATGCCTGAATGGGCAGCAGTAGTGAAGACTGGAGTCCATCGAGAGAGACCCCCTAGTCAAGGTGATTGGTGGGCCCATCGCAGCGCCGCAGTGTTGCGAAAAGTTGGACGAGATGGGCCAATCGGAACAAACCTTCTTGCACAAGCATTTGGAGGAAAACTTGAGCGCAATGTTGCACCAAATAGAGCCGCTCAAGGAAGCCGAAAAATCATCCGCACAGTATTAATTCAACTTGAGGCCGCTGGTCTGCTACAAAAGGTGGCGGAGAAAACTATCAAGAATATCGATGATGAAGAACAAACTATCTACAAGGGTAGAATTATCACTCCTGCAGGTCATAAACTACTCAATGAAATAGCCCACCAAGTTCGTGCACAAGCAGAAGAATCCTACCCAGGACTCAAGATTTACTGAAGGATGTGAGAGGTTGAGCACAATGACTGCAGCACAAGACGATGAACTTACTCGTCTAAGGCAGCAACGTCTTGTGGAAATGCGCGAACAAATGGAGAGCCAAGCTCTTTCGCAAATGCAAGAAGAAGAGCAAGTTGCGGCAGAAGCACAAAGCAAAGCCAATTTAGCAACGGCTATGAAAACCATCCTTTCCACTGAAGCAAGAGAAAGATTAGCCCGCTTGGAGTTGTCCCGTCCAGAATTGGCAGAGCAAGTACGTCAACAATTAGCGGATTTGAATAAAGAAGGAAGGATTTCCATACCTGTTAGCGATTTATCCTTGAAGAGGATTCTAGCAGGCCTAGAAGAGAAAAAACACAATTCGTCGATTCGACGTATCTGAGGTGATGAAGATGGCAAGAAATAAGCCCGCAGCAAAGAAAATCCGTCTCAACAAGGTTACTAATCAAAACCGTAGAGTTCCAGTGTGGGTTATGATGAAAACCGCACGCAAGACTACCACTCATCCAAAGCGCCACCATTGGAGGCGCAGTAAACTTCAGAGGTGATTTAGAATGGCAAGAGCAGCAGTAAGTGAGTTGGTTGTCCCACTCCGCAAGGCATGGAATATCACCAGATTCAAGCGTAGCCCAAGAGCGATTAAAATCATACGCAACGAAGTAATTCGGCACCTAAAGGTTAAGGAAGACGAAGAAATTTGGATAGACCAAGCCGTTAATGAGGCGATCTGGAAGAATGGAATCGAAAACCCACCACGTAAAATCCGCTTGGAAATAACTCGTCACGACGAGCCAGACATTCCAATCGAAGTAAAATTAGTAGAGGAGTGAAAAACATGGGAAATATTCGTCCGTCATTCATCAAGATTCGTGCAATCCGTTTGGTTAAGGACCACGGAGAGCATTTTACCGAGAGTTTTGACCATAACAAGAAGATGGTCGAGAAACTAACTGACGTTCCAAACAAGCGATTGCGCAACTGGATAGCAGGATATGTCACCCGCTACCGTCTGCGCCGCACAGACTGAATGGAGGTGGGCAATTGCCCAAGGTCCTCATCAATTTGGACCACCGCCCCGTTAGCATTCATCATCCGAAACAATCCGTTTTGGATGCGTGTTTATTTTATCTGAGGAATCAACATCATGTCAGAAAGCGTTCTATCTCCATGCCCGATAGACACCAAGGCGGATTTGTTGCTTTCATTTACCAAGTATTTGAGCCACGCTGGATAACAATGTGGGATGAAAAGAGATTGGCTCTCAATGAGGAGGAATAGATTTGGGCAATAGACCTGATGCACCCCTCCCCAATTTTGGATTTTCACCTATTATCGTACTGATGAGAACAGCCCATCCAGGAAACCTTGGGGCAGTTTGCCGCGCCATGCTAAATTTTGGTTTCACAGAATTAAGATTAATAGATCCACATTGCGAAGTAGATGAAGAAGCAAGAAAGCGTGCAAAATTTGCGGGTTCTATTTTGGACAATGTCGGGACTTTTGAAAATTGGGATTCCTGTATGCAAGATATCGGTTTTGTTATTGGTACAAGCGGAAAGAAAGAAGGCGGTTTGAAGACATCATTTAGGCATCTGATTTCCCCAGAAGAAGCTGCATCAATTGCAGTCCAACATGCAGGTAAAATTGCTATTGTATTCGGTGAAGAAGGAGTCGGAATGACAACTCCTGAATTGGATTTATGCGATTTATTGATGACAATTAACACTTGGGAGGGTTATCCAATTTGCAATTTATCTCATGCTGTTGCCTTGATTCTTTATGACTTTTCGAGGGATGAAACCGAAAAGAAAGAAGAAGAACCCCTAACGGGAGAGATAAGAAGTACTCTAAAGAAAGCGATTTCAGATTACACAACTGCGCTATCTTATGAAGGTACAAAGTCGAGAATGGTTGGGAAAACTCTTGATCGAATCATCTTGAAAGGATTGCCAAACGACCTTGAAGCGCAACAATTGATTGGTGCGTTGGTTGAAGCAACGACGGCACTTCAGAGAGTATCTGGAGATGAAGAGTGGAAGCGTGGCAGAAGAAGGCGCTTGGAATAAAAACAATCCAAGTTCCACACTTGATGATTATTTGCGCCAAGTAGCCCATGACTTCGGAGTTTCTCTAACATGAATTGCAACTAATCTCAAGCGGTTTCCATAGGCTGTTTTGAGGTGAGGTTCAACTGTTTCAAATGCCCACTTGGCAAGATTTTCTGCTGTTGGAATAAACTCCATGATTACAGTCCTATGTTGGTCTCCTAGCACTTTCAATGCTGCTAATCCATCTTGGTCGCCGGAATAGACAAGGAATGCATGGTCAACAATATCATGAATATACTCGTTTAATATCGCCGAAACATCAGAGAAATCGATTAGCATTCCTTCTTCTGAAACTCCTGACTCAGTAACAATATCACCTTCTATTTCTGCTTCCCAGCGGTAACGATGCCCGTGCATATGGCGGCATTTTGATTTGTGATTAGGCACTCGATGTCCAGTGTCAGTCTCAACCCAGCGGCGAATTATCGTTGTCATGTCTTCATCTCCTGTTCTACTTTGATGGCATGCTCAAGAATTACTTGCCATTCATCTGCATATTCAATTGGATCTTTTCTATCAATTGCATGGAAGGCGAGGATTCTCTCGATATCCGCTCCTGACTTTCCCGAAGAGCGCCCATCTGAATCAGGGTTATAGGAGGTATTTGTATTTCTAAACACAGTGTTGAAATCGAGACCCAATCCACCTATTGCTTGTTCTGCATCCCTAAGAATAGTGATTTTATCCCCTTCGATATAAGGTAGGTGGAACTCAACTTTTTCCCAATCCCAATTACCAACCTGAAATGCATGCTCAAGGCTTTGATAAAATTCTGGCCTACAGTCTGGATAAATAGCATGGTCTCCAGAATGGACGCCTAAGGCAATCCTAACTCGGACATTCTCTCTTAATGCAATAGAAAGTGCATAGCCGTAAAGGATAGAGGAGAATATCGCATTACGATTTGGTACTACTGTTGCTTTCATTTGTTGTTCTTCATAATGACCTTCTGGTATTGCTTCTCCACCTTTGATTAGTGCAGAATGAAAAATCCCCATTGCACTTTCGAGGTTAACTATCCGATGTTCAACATGGTGTCCGTTTTGGGAGAGATAGAGGATGTTTTTTTTCGCTCTTTCCAATTCGATATTGTGTTTTTGTCCGTATTCATAGGATAGACAACTAACCTTGTAGCCATCAGCGAGAAGTCGCATTAAAAGGGCAGTGGAATCCATACCACCAGATAGTGCAATTACAGCCCGCATCAGTCTACCCCCATCCATTTGTGAGTCTGAAGACTTAGGCGCCATTGTGGGTTTTCTTTGACTAATTTTTCTGTTGCTTGAAAGTTCCTTCCATTCCATTCTACGCTCTGGTTTTGAAAGTAGCACGGTTGGATAAAATGATGTTTGAAACCTTGTTTTAGTTGATCGTAGAGGGAGAGATCCTGGCCGACATAGACCACTTTCAATTCGTCTCCTTTTCGCTGTTTGATGGGCACTTGTGGGTACATTTGGTCCTTGGGGGAAATACATATCCAGTCGATTAGGCCTTCTGGAATTTCGATGCTTCCATTACTTTCAATTGCGATTTTCTTGCCTCTTTTTCTCAAGCAATCAACAAGGGGCCATAGGTCATGCAGCATTGGTTCTCCACCTGTTAAGATGACATTCTTTGCAGGGAACTTGGCAATAATACCGAGAATGTCGATAACAGTCATATCATCCCACTTTGAAAAATCTGTATCGCACCATTCACAAGCCAAATTACATTGTCCAAAGCGGATGAAAATACTCGATATCCCAGCGTGATATCCTTCTCCTTGTATAGAATTAAAGATTTCAACGACAGGATAAACTGCAGCAAGGTGGGCTGGATTATCCCCACCCACAATTCCTCCAGCCAACGTACAATTATCCACTATTTCACCTCAATTAGAGAGTGGGGCACTACGGATTAACTGCATCAATTCAGTCCGTGCTTCCGCTTTTTCAAAGAATACTCCGCGCATTGCACTGGTAGTCATGATGGCGTTTTGTTTACGCACACCTCGGCAAGTCATGCAGCCATGACGGGCTTCGATAATAACTGCTGTTCCAAGAGGAGAAAGGTGTTTCTCGAGGTCATCAGCAATTCCTTTGGTTATCCTCTCTTGGTTTTGAAGACGGCGACCATGCATTTCGACAATACGCGCTAATTTGCTAATTCCAACAATCCGCTCTACTGGAATATAGGCAACATGGGCCCGTCCACTGAATGGTTGGAGATGGTGTTCGCAGGTGGAGTTGAATTCAATATCTCGCAACAGAACGATTCCATCATAACCTTCGCCATTGAAGGTGGCTTCCAATACATCTGCTGAATTTTGCTGATATCCTGCAAAGATTTCTCCCCATGAATCAATAACCCTTTTTGGAGTGTTTTTCAATCCTTCTCTTTCGCTATCCTTCTCAAGATATTGTAGCAAGGTCTTGACTGCTGCTTCAGCCTCCTCTCTTGTGCTCATATCATTCGCCTCCAAGGCGGCCTGCTCGGCTGTCGATTTCATCCAAGTGATCTAACATTTTGCGGCAAGCGGTACGAATTGCATCAGCAACACTGACGAATTTTTTATCCTCACCGACATGTTTCTTGAGGTCCTCAAGGAGTTCACCTGGCATATCAAGGCTGACTTTTCCCATGCTTACGGGTAAAGCCTAGGGCATAAGAAGTATTCGCTGAGTAATACTGGGAGAATATTAGGAAATCGATTCAACCAAGTCCTCACGATTGAATTGCTTTGATGCATACCAAGCAGCAAGCAAGGCATAGACTAGACTACTTCCAAACCAGATTAACACATGCCCACCAATCACTCGATCGGTTAGCAATTCTCTCATTGCAAGTAAAATATTGACTACGGGAATTGCAAACCAAAATCCTTCAATACCTTCGAGATTGATAAATTGAGCAAATAGTGCCGGGAAAATGATTAGAATTATCATTGGCCCAAGCACACTCCCCGCTTCTTTCACACTTCTAGAACGAACTGCTAATGCCAATTCAAAGGCCACAACCATGACTGTGAACAATAATACGGCTGCCAACAACAATAGGAAGGCACTGGTTGAAAGAGCAGGCATTTGAAGGAATGAATTACTGCTGGTAATGAACTGAACGGCAAATAATAAACCAACAACTTGGAGAATAACTCCAGTTCCAGAAATCGTTGCAACTGCTAACCACTTCCCAGCCAATAAATCAAAACGTTTCACTGGCAGACAAAGTACCGCCTCCATTGTACCGCGTTCTCTCTCCCCTGCAGTCATGTCAATCGAGGGTTGAATAGCACTAGAGGCAGTCCACATGGCGACTATCATCGGGATGAACAGTGAAAGCGCCCATCCTGCCTGTTCGGCATCAGAAGCCACATCTGCATCATCAAAGTCGCCACTCCAACGAATTGGATTGAGTGTATCTTCGGGGTTAAGCCCATTAGCAACCAGAGTCTCATTTGTCAAATTATCTTCCCATAATTTGAGATTTTCAAGGATTCTACTGAATGCCTCACCAGACAACTCCTGTGTGGAATCTCTCAAAATTGCATAATTCCACGTTCCGTTAGTTTGGTTATGTTGGAGACGCAAAATGGCATCGATTTCACTATTTCTTAGGCGCTCGTCATCCCCCATAGGTTGAGATAAATCTTCATCAAGCCCATTCGGTAGTGGTTCGCTACTATAATTGAGAAGAGACTCATCAAATAAAGTAAACAAATCTTGGTCTGGTGAATCACCTTGAATGATAATGTCTAATTCATAGGCTTGTCTTTCTGCAGCTTCCATTTGTAGAATCATCGGTAAAGCGAAGAAAAGAAGAGGGAATATCAGCAATGGGATGACAATAACAGCAACCAAAGTACGCCAATCCCGTACAAAATCAACCAATTCTTTCCATGCAATGGTGCGAATTCTACGTAATCGGAGTGCGGAATTACTCATCTTCCTCGACCTCCTTATTGCGACGTGAAGGAGTTAGAAAAGTCCGCCAAATACGGGCCATCTTGCCCTCTTTTTATTCTTTTGAATCAGTTCTTGCAACATCGGAAGTTAACGCAACATAGGCATCTTCCAAATTTTCAGTACTAGTTTCCGCCATCAATTCAACAGGGGTGCCATCACAACGAATTTGCCCATTATGCATGATGATAATTCGATCACAGACCATTTGAGCCTCAGCTAAATGATGGGTGCTGTAAATGACGGTGCCGCCTTCATCTCTTAGTTTACGGACTAATTCTCGAACCATTCTGGCGCTGGTGACATCTAGGCCGGCGGTCGGCTCATCTAATAGGAGAATTTCAGGGCCATGGACTAATGCTCTGAGCAGGGCGGTCTTTTGGCGCATTCCTCTGCTAAATCCGCGTGTATGACGATGTAATTCACCAGAAATTGAGAGTGCTTTTGCGAACCTCAAGGTTCTATTCCACGCAACATCATCATCTATTCCATGTAAGCGAGCATGGTAGCGAATGTTTTCCCATGCAGTCAAGCGGTGATAGAGTCCAGTAGACTCCGGCACAACTCCAAGTTTTTCTCTAATTTCATGAATTGGTCTATTTTCGCCAGACTTTGAATGGAAGGAGATTTCACCTTCAGTCGGCCTATATAATCCGCACAACAGCCTCAACATCGTTGTTTTTCCGGCTCCATTGCCACCAACAAGGCCAACAACATCTCCTCTTTTCAGGCTTAGATTAACACCATCAACTGCCCTAATTTCTCCAAATTGCTTGACAACCCCACTTGAAGTTAGTAGGGTAGACAAGACACTCATCTCCTTAATGCTTCAATTGCGACATCAAGTCCAGGGTGTTTTTCTTCGATAGACTTAGCACGGCCTAGTTGTGCACGTAGTAATTCTCCAACTTCCTTTTGTGGAACTCCTAAGTCGATATGGTTGGCAATCATTTCCAATGCGCCGGTTATTGCACCTGAATCTAGAAAAGCATCGTTACTAATTTTTCCTTCTAGCCGTAGTTCTTCAAGTGATCCGGTAAGGAATTCCACTTCATTTCGAACACGAACAACGTCAAGGTGTGCTTGAGAGATTAGGTAGTCAATACAGGTGCGCATTAAACATCCGAATCGCCAACGGTTTTTGAAGTCAATGTTGAGTCAATTCCACTAGAACTCCACCGGTACTCTTGGGATGGACGAATGCAATGATGGCCCCTCCTACTCCTTGGCGTGGAGATGCGTCAATCATTTTGATTCCATTTTCAAGTAAATGGTCGATTACCTGCTGTATATTTTCAACTCTCAAACAAAGTTGTTGAATGCCCGGACCCCGCTTTGAGAGAAACTTCCCAATGGGGGTATCTTTGCCCGTTGGCTCAAGAATTTCCAGCATAGGAGGCTTTGACTTAGATGCTGCAACTTCAAAAAAGCGAGTCACAACTCCTTGCTCCATATTCACCTCATCATGTTCACCTTGGACCAAGCCCAACAATCTCCAGAACTTCGAACCTTCCTCAAGAGATGATGCTGCAATGCCAATATGATCAATGAATACTCTGCCAATATCAGTCACTTTTTCACCTCAAAATCCGCTTGGTGCCATATAGGTCCCAAAGACACTCTTCATTGCATTGATGATTTCACCAAGGCTTGCACCTGCTTTGACAGCATCGATAACTAGTGGGAATAAATTTTCATCGCCTTTTGCTGCTTGACTTATCTTTTCAATAGCAGCACAACACGTTGTTTCATCTCTATTCTGTCTTATTTTTAACAGTAATTCAGATTGCTCGATTCCCACAGTTTGGTCGAGTGTTTGTCCAGCTTTGGATTCTCCTTCAGGCATTTGAGCATGGTTGACTCCGATGATTTTCCTTTCTCCCGTTTCAACCATGTTTTGATGTTGATATGCAGTTTCATGGATGCAGCGCTGTTGATAGCCAGATTCTATTCCTTTCAGGGCCCCGCCCATTTCTTCGATTTTCTCTATTTCTTCTTTAGATGCAGCCTTTAATCGCTGTGTTAGGTCCTCTACATACCATGAACCCCCAAGTGGGTCTACAACGTCAGCAACTCCACTTTCTTCGGCAATGAGCTGTTGAGTTCTTAGTGCAACGGTAGCGCTTTCCTCCGTTGGAAGTCCTAATGCTTCATCATAGGAATTAGTGTGTAGGGATTGAGTTCCCCCACAAACTGCGGCTAATGCCTGTATGGTTACTCTTGCCACATTGTTCAAGGGTTGTTGAGCCGTTAGAGAAACTCCTGCTACTTGAGTATGGAAGCGCAGCATGGCACTTTTCGGGTTTGATGGAGAATATCTTTCGCTGATTAGTTCGTACCATAATGCCCGCGCCGCTCTAAACTTTGCAACCTCTTCAAAGAAATCATTATGGCAATTAAAGAAAAACGATAGGCGAGGTCCAAAGACATCAATATCAAGCCCAGATTCGACAGCCGCCTCTACATATGCGAGAGCATTTGACAAGGTGAAAGCAACTTCTTGAACGGCAGTAGAGCCAGCCTCACGGATATGATAACCGCTGATACTAATCGTATTCCATTGAGGTACAGACTGAGAGCAATAATCGAAAATGTCAGTTATCAAACGCATTGATGCATCAGGTGGGAAGATATGGGTGCCTCGGGCGATGTATTCTTTAAGAATATCATTTTGAATAGTCCCTCTCAAAGAAGCAGTGTCGGCTCCTTGTTCTTCTGCTACTGCAATGTACATCGCAAGTATGACCATTGCTGGAGCATTGATAGTCATCGAAGTAGAGACTTTATCCATTGGAATTCCATCGAATAATTGGCGCATATTTTCCAAGCAAGAAATAGAAACACCCACCTTGCCAACTTCACCCTCGCTTAGTGCATCATCTGCATCCAAACCTAATTGAGTAGGTAAGTCGAAGGCGACAGAAAGTCCACTTTGTCCTCGATCCAGCAATAATTTGAATCGTTCATTAGTAGCCTTGGCAGAAGAAAACCCAGCATATTGACGCATTGTCCAATAGCGCGAGCGATACATCGAAGAATGGATGCCTCGTGTATATGGTGGCTGACCAGGAGCACCGATTTCTCCATCATCTTGAGCACCGGAATTGGCTGGAATATCCAAGCCACCCAGCGTCCTCCACTGCTCCTTCCGGCTAGATGGCTGCCGCCCCATAATTAAGTCACAACCGATTCTATGCTCAAGCCTTCCGCTTGGATGTTGCCTCAATCATGGTGTCCGCCGGGGCCATGAGCATGGCCATGTGCCAACTCTTCATCACTAGCTTTGCGCAGTTCGACCACCTCAACAGTAAAGGTTAGGGATTCTCCAGCCAACTTGTGGTTGAAGTCTGCCTTAACAATTGCATCATCTACTTCAATGATGTTGAAAGGAGCCGGTCCATTTTCCATATCAGCAACAAGAGTCATTCCTACTTCCAATTCCATTTCTTCAGGAAATTGTTCACGAGGAATCTCGATGATTCCTGATTCGTCGCGCTGACCATAGGCACGGTCAGGTGTTAGAGTGAAGGTTCGACTTTCGCCAACCTCAGCGCCCATCATTTCTTCTTCAAAGCCGGGAATCATCTGCATGTGCCCAACGAGGAAAGTTAGCGGTTCTCTACCTTCACTGCTGTCAAACTGTTCACCATCTTTCAACGTACCAGAATAGTGTACTCTGGCAATTATATCTTTTTCCATTTTCAAAACATCACTCATATTAGCACCTTACCTTTTTGTTGTATATTTTTTTACTAGAGAACGCAAGTCATCTGCGACACTCTGGGGAATTATCAGTTCTGCTTGTTTTTCATCTATGAACTCGATAGCAGCATCGACACCAATCCTCTCGCCTTTTGCCCATACTTGCCCAAGCACATTAGAGCGGTTCTCTTCATCGATGGAATCATCAGCCAATAAATCACGAACCACGTACTTGTATTCCAAATACTTGCGGCGGTCTAATTTTTTGACCTGAGGTTGGCGACCGCCTCCCTTCTTTTCACGGCGTCTATTGAAGCGGCGAGCAGGAGCTCCGGTCTTTGGCTTTGCACCTTTTGGCTTTGGAGCAAAGACATTGACTGGTTCGGCCTTTGGTTGAACAGAAGCGATTGCTTCTTCCGAAGGCTTGATTGAAGATTCGTGTTGTTTTTTAGCAACTCCAGGTTTGACCTCAGTCTTCCCACCCATGACACGTTGTTGACGGCTTAATTCAGCAAGGCGGTCTTCTCGAGTTTCCTGTTTGATTTCCTTCTTTCTAACGGAGACATTAGCAGTAGTTTTTGCACCGCGGTCGCCACCACCTGCTTTTGCAGGTCCACTAGCAGATTGATTTCCTTGGTTTTTCATTTTGGCTAGTGCTTCTTTACGTTTTTTATCGGCTGCTGCCTTAGGGGAAAGTGTAGGTTGAGGACGACTTTGTTTTTTTGGCTGAGACTTAGTCTTGGAAGGCACTTTACGCGCCGGACGGGCCGGTCCCTTAGCAAAGGGATTGGAAACTTCCTCGTCTCTGCGCCGCAAGTAGAAATCAACCTCAAGTGCCTTGGCCTTGTCTTAGGCTGATAACGCTTTTGAAGGGAGTCTTGGCTTCAATAACGTCCACTTCTCGGATTTTCAGATACTTGATTTGTCGAAATAAAATCCAAAGAAGTGGAAGCTTCCGGTTCCTCTTCATGCTCAGCCCATATCCTTTCCAATTGATTGCGAAGTAACATTGCCTGCTCAACTTTTAATTTACGCTTGGTAATCATCGTATCCAATGCTTCTTCAGCTCCTTCTAATTCTTCCAGCGAAGACGATGCCTCTAAGCGCTTGCGGAAGCCTCGATATCTGAACCTCTTTCTCATCATTGCTAATGCAGTAATTGGGATCATTAGCAATGGAATTAGCATTTCGCTTGTGAGTATGTCTAAGAAAAATGACACTGATATCTCATAACCATCTGAATCATATGCTGATTTGAATCCCTCTCCCGGAACATAGTATATTCCTGTCGAAGCATCACCGTAGAGGTTCATCGGGGTGGATTTTTTATCATAAGGGTCGCTTCCTCTTTCCTTCTCCATCTCATTAGGGAAGCCATCACCATCTCTGTCCTCATCCAGTGAATCAGGAACCCCATCCCTATCGAGGTCTGAGGGTCTTGAAGAATAGTCGTAGATATCATAGGAAATACCTTCTGCACCGCCGGCCTGTAATTCGTCATTATTGGAAACTCCATCCCCATCAGCATCCAAATCAGCCAAATCCATGATGCCATCCCTGTCAATATCAGAACAGCCCCGCCAAGGAGTCAAACTAATGCCGAATTGATTGACACAATCATCACTCATTTCAAATCCAGGTTGGTCATAGAATCCATCTCCATCAAGGTCCGACCAAATTTGCGAATTATTATCATCAATATCGCTAAGATTAGACCAGCCATCTCCATCTGCATCATGACAGCCGAATGAATCCTTGAAGGATGAACCATAAATCAATGGACAGGCATCAGAATTGGAACCATTCTCCGAATCACCAAATCCGTCTCCATCGCTGTCTTGATGTTGGGTTGGGTCTAATGGATAGGCATCGGAATTATTTCCATCTTGGTTATCACCATAGCCATCACCATCAGCATCTTGCCATTGAGTTGCATCATTTGGATAGAGATCTGCTCGGATTCCAGTTGGGTTATCTCCCCATCCATCACCATCAGTATCGGCATGCTGACTTGCTTCATTTGGCAAATCATCATCGCTATCTGACCAACCATCTAGGTCTGAGTCAATACAACCGAATTTAATTTGTGAAGAAGTTCCATGCCACATTGGGCAATCATCGAATGGCCCAACCGCACCATGCGCAACAAGCCCCTCATCCTCATAATTATCATTATCAAAATCAAGTGGTGAAGGGTCAGGCAAATATGCATTTTCTATCCATTGACCTGGCCAAGATGTTGCTCGTGTTTCATTCAAACCATCTTGCACCCAGTTATCTCCAAAACCATCTCCGTCAACATCACTCCATTGACTCGATTGAGTAATGAATGCATCATAAAGGTCGGATTGGCCATCACTATCCATGTCAGGGCATCCCCAACGGTCGCGCCAAGAATCACCGCGGTATAGTGTACATGAATCAGGTAAGCGCCCTCTGGCATGATCACCAAAGCCATCTCCATCATCATCTGTGGCTTGTGTAGGATCAAGAGGAAATGCATCGTATTCATCGATCACCCAATCCCCATCGCCGTCGGTACCTGATTCATAGACGACATTCTCAAAGAGACCATCACCAGTGGCTAATATGATATCAAGGGCTCCATCTCCAGTGGCATCTGCCATCACTACATCTCTTGCTGATAGACTAGAAGCGGCAGTCCAACCACCAGTCGGCACCCCATTTTCCAAAATTGTAATCTTAGATGCCGCGTTTGAATTTGCCCAAACAATATCCAAATCTCCATCTGCATCAATATCCCCAACATCAACTGCATGAGTGAATTGCCATCCTCCAGAAGTCTTCTTTGTGTATTTCATCGTACCATTGACAGTTTCATCGTAAAAATACATCGAGTTAGGAAATGAAAAATCAGCAAACAATACATCTTCTCTGCCATCACCATTTATGTCAGCAATAGAAACATCCTTGGAGTTTGGAGATGTAAAATTAAACGATGGAATATCAGGAAATAAAGCTCCAGATTGTTCTTGACCAGCATAATTCAGATAAACATGGTTTTGACCCCAGCGCACACCACTTGCAAAGATGAGGTCCATGTATCCATCATCATTCAAGTCTCCCGAATCTACAGCCATTGATTGATCAGCCATCTCAGGAGAAACAACCCATCCTAAGTATAACTCGTTGGATAAATTACAACATTTGTAGATGTAGTTTTGTCCGCTAGAAGTCGCAACCGCAACATCCCAATCTCCATCATTATCGAAATCAGAAACTTCTACATCAGATGTATAGGTGCCATATTGAGAAGTCCAAATGGGATATTGGGAGAGATTTCCATCGAGATTTTCATAAATTTCATCATAAAACTTACCAACGAAAATATCCATATCTCCATCATTATCATAATCAAACCAAGAAGCACTTGTAGTCCAATCATCTGATACACTTTGCCAGATTGGAGTATCGCTCAGTCCATCAGCAGAACCAAGGTAGAGCATATCATTACCTGTACCTGCAGTATCATCGCCCGTCCCTGTATAAAGTAGGTTATTTCCAAAGAATACATCCATGTATCCATCTCCATTTACATCTGCAGATTCGACGGATTGAGTGCTTGTTAGAACTTCGTCATGCCAACCATATTCATTACTAACAGCACGGTCATGATTGAGATATACTTCATCAGCAACTTCTGCATTTCCAAAGATGATATCGTTATCACCATCACCATCAATATCTCCAACTTCTATCGATAAAGTGTCGGAAAATGTTGTAGTTTGCCAACTTGCAACTGTTTCAATAACTCCGTCGTAATTTGTGAAAACCATATTTTTTTGGCCCTCAAATCCAACCACAATATCAAAATCACCATCGTTGTCCATATCGGCTAATTCTAACCCTCCAACAGTTCCTTTTGCCTGACTTTCCCACCAAACATGGTTTGTATAGAGTCCGCCATCATTGTGGAAAAGAAGGAGAGGTGAAAGACTCCCTCCAACCAGTAAGTCATTCCATCCATCTCCATCGACATCGGCTAATACAATATCACCTGCTGAATCATTATCGGTTGGGTTAAAGTCTGGCATTTCCCAAAATGTTCCGTTGGTATTGAAGTCATTGACAATCAGGCTAACTCCAGATTGATGAGCAGCAAAAATATCTTGATCTCCATCATTATCATAATCAGACAGGTCCACATCCATAATATAGTAATCAAGTGTGACATAGTCATCATTTACGATACAAGTCGGGGCGCATGCACTTTCATTAGATGCAGGCGTTAATCCATCTCCAACATCTAGGTAAAGTATGATATATCCTTCTAGAGAGGAGACGATTAAATCTTGATGGTTATCGCCTGTTAAGTCGGCCCATTCCAAATCATGAACCGAGGCCGAGAATTCGGTTCTCAAGGACGGATAATGGGGGATGCTGCCATTTTCATTGAAGTAAATATCAACATTTGCAGCAAAGGTGTATTCAGTTGAACCAGTGGTCAAGTCAATGTCGCCATCGCCATCGATATCAGCCCAATTTGTTGCAGTAGTGTCTCTCCAAATTGCACCATTCCAAGATGAGCCGGATTCAAAAGTACCATTTTCATTAGTTAGGTAATTCGCCCTTCCATTTGCCCGCGAAAAATCAAGGTCTCCATCGCCATCAAAGTCTCCAAGGCTCATATCGCGAGTATAACCTCCGCCAATGACAAAATCTGGTTCTGATGCACCGCCAAACCCTTGTGTAGTTGAAACACATTCAGCCTTTAGAATATGACAATCATTATGCGCAACTGGAACAGGAACAGCAGGGTTCATTGGTTGAATATCAACATCATTGTTCCAACCGTCTCCATCTGAATCATCAACAGTGACGTTGAAGCGGGTGGCAGAAGGTTGCCACCAATCATTTGTAATTAAATTATAACCGCCCTCTGAAAGGTCAACTTCTTCTTCATGAGACGTGTTTCTGACAGTATTTTGTTCTAAATTATTACTTGTGTTCGTAAAGAAAAGAAGCGATTGCCCAATCATCAATAGAATAATAATTTTGGCTAAAGTTCGTTTACTAGTCATAGACATATGCTGCGTGGGGAGGTAAAAGGTGATGAATGTTTCATCGACACCTTATTCTCTTTTGAGTGCTTGAGCAAGAAAATGGGCTCCTTTCTGGAACACGCAAACATGACCGTTATTGATGTCGATGAAACGCTTCGTTTCCTTTCAACAGCATTCCCAGATTGGAAGGTAAGGGCTGATAATATTGGCAGCTCTGGAAGGTGGGTTCATTTTGGCTCTTCAACTCACTACCTTGCAATTGAAGATAGAGGCGCTACAGTGAAAGGCCCACATGAGCCCTATGTGCATCCGGGATTAAATCACCTTGGATTTGTAGTAGATGAACTGGATGCTCTATGCTTGAGAATGCGTTCTGCTGGGTATAGAGAAGGTATGGAAGCGCCTGTACATTCAGCAAGGAAAAGGGCTTATTTTTTTGATGGTGATGGCAATGAATTTGAGTTTGTGGAGTATCTAGTGGAAACATCAGAGGCAAGGAATGATTACTCAGACGTATAGGGTACACTTGAGAACTTTGCTTGAGTAAAAGTGCAGCATCTAGGCCCTTCTCGGAAGGGCATTCAAGCCCAAGTAATCACAGTCTGGTCAGTTCTCAACTGTGGATTAACCGCACTATTTTCTAAAGTGGTTTGCTCATTTTCCTTTAGGTGTAGCCAACCGAGTCTTGCTATCATCGCCCCATTATCAACACAAAACATCCTATCTGGAACATGAGCACTACCCTCCCTGTCTTCAGCCATTTGAGATACCATTTCTCGCAGCCTCGTATTACAAGCAACTCCACCACCGAGTAGAATTTCTGTTTTACCAGTATGAGCTAATGCTCTTTCTGCTACTTCTACAGAAGCAGCAAATGCATGTTCTTGCAATGACCAGCAAACTGCACCCAATTCTGTACCTTTTTCGACCATGTGCTTTGCTGCTGTGTATATCCCTGAGAATTGTAAGTCCATGCCGTGTACAGCATATGGCAATTCAAGTCCTTCCATGCTCGGGTTAGGATTCTTCGCTAACCATTCTGCAGCCAGTTTTTCGATTTTTGGACCACCTGGGAATGCCATACCGTTTATTCTAGCAAATTTATCTAACATATTGCCAATACCTACGTCTAATGTCTCCCCCAGTACTCTGTACCTATCTCCAACTCTGCTAATAACTTGGGTGTTTCCTCCAGAAACATAGAGAAGAACTGGGTCCTTACAGTTGCATTGTTCTCTCCCTATTTCGATATGTGCTACACAATGATTTACACCGATGAGCGGAACCTCAAGCGTAGTTGCAATTGACCTTGCTACTGATGCCCCAACTCGCAAGCAAGGAGCAAGACCAGGGCCTTGAGAGAACGCAACCGCGCTTATTTCAAGTTCCTCTTTGGATAGTAATTCTTCTAACACATCTTTACTAATATCAGCATGATGATCAGCAGCCTCTCGTGGATGAATTCCACCTTCTTTTGGTTGCAGCATTGAGGAAACTGAAGGAGTGGGGATTCCTTCGCTGTTAACCATACCCATCGAGAAGGTATGGGCAGTTGATTCAATGCCAAGAACCGCCCCTAACATGTCATCACCCATACCCTGCTCAAGGGCAGTCCATTTGAACCGTACCCTCGTAGCGTAGTGCATGGCGAGGCTGTTATTGGACCTTGGTCCATTGGCGCATCTTTCTGATGGAGAGGGTCCACTGCGTGGACTAGCCATGTCAGATGATGAGGCATTAGTCTCTTCAAGTGGAATGGGAATTGTTGTTGATAATGGTATAATCGCCAGAATCGATGATTCTGAAAACCTACGCGATGAATACCTCGGAGGACTTCGAGGAAATGAACTTGAATTTGTTGATATCAATGACCATCAGGTATTGGAAGCAGGAGGCAGGGCCGTTATACCGGGCTTGGTCGATGCACACACTCACCTACTATGGGGTGGTGATCGCTCTCGTGAATTACGCTGGCGCTTGAATGGAATGTCATATGCGGATATTGCCGCTAAAGGTGGTGGTATTGCAAGTACTGTTGCTGCAACAAGAGGATTGACCATGGAGTCCTTGATGGAATGTGGACTTTCTCGCATGGAGAAGGCCTTACGTCATGGTACGACTGCTTTAGAGGTAAAGAGTGGTTATGGTTTGAATACTGAGTCAGAATTACGTTTATTGGAGGCCGCTGTTTCTTTACATGGTCTTTCTATTGACTCTACTTGGTTAGGTGCTCATGCTGCTCCACCAAACATGAGCCGTAGTGACTATTTCGAAGAGATCCTTTCTGAACAACTACCTGCTGTGCTTGATTCTGGTATGGCGCGTTCGGCTGATGTATTTTGTGAGCCAGGCTGGTTTAGCATTGAAGAGACTGAGGAGATTTGTAAAGCAGCCAAGGCAGGAGGCATGGACATTCGCCTTCATGTAGATGAGTTTGTAGATGGGGGTGGACTCGCATTGGCGGCTGAATTAGGCTCTCAGTCTGGCGACCATGCTCATTGGAGTTCTGATGAAGCACGGGCTGCTGCCAATGCTGCTAACAGTATGCAATGTTTCCTTCCTGCGACCCCTTACTCAATGGGTGAGAAACATTTTCCTCCTGCGCAACAATGTATTGACGAACAATGGGCTTGGTGTGCTGCTAGTGATTTCAATCCTAATTGCCGAACACTTTCTTTGCCGTTCATCGGTTCTTTACTTTCTCAGAGGATGGGTATTGACCCTCTCGCATCATTAGTGGCCGTTTCTCGAAACCCGGCTGAGAATGTCATGCATGATGCAGATTTGGTTCATGGACAAATTGTTGTGGGTGGTGCTGCAAATTTGAATATCTTAGATTCCCCACATTGGGAGTCTTGGTGTTCTCAGGTTGGGCATTCACCATTTGCCGGAACCCTTGTTGGTGGTGAGTTTTTACTTCATTGAATTAAGACTAAAAGGTTAACACAATGCATTTAGTGGAAAAGAAAGTGTTTTGAAGTTTAAGATGAAATCAAGCGTGATAATATGTGGTTGGAAACGGTGGTCTTGGTTAGCAAGAATGGGTACGACGCGAGATTACGTAGAATGTTGAAAGTCCGTTCTTTACTTAGAAATGAATCACCAGGTTGTGCACGATCATGGGTCGGTGAGTCGGCCAACACAGCTGGGACATTTTTGTTGCAGGCTCTTTATGAGAATGAGGATGCGATAGGAGTAGCGATGAGGTCTGTTTCGGAATTGGATGAAAAAGATGGTGGGTTGGAAGTTGTGCTAAATGGTCCACCTTTGGTTGGGATTTTTGTTGTTGATGCTGAAGATTTTTGATTTGAGAAGAAAAAACGATTGAAGGGGGGGCGTATAATATGTATTATACGCCTTTATTTGTATCTTAGAAGATTGTGTGCTCAATGGATAAGCCTGTAATTGTCTAGCAGTCAAGCGTTTAGCAAGATATTAGTGCCGATGGGAGTGAAATATCTGTCTTTACCCCTAGGGGTGGAGGGGGAAAACCGATGTTGTTTATCAGAGAGGGTTTCGATGCTCAGAATCCAAGTTGTTCGATATTGTTGGTGGGCTCGGCCAGAATTGAACTGGCGATCTTTGCCATGTCAAGGCAACGTCATGACCCCTAGACCACGAGCCCGCTAAGTTAATCGACAGAGCGCGTATATTTATTTGAATTGGTTAAGCCATTTAGCAGTGGGGGGAATTAACCAATAATTTTGGATATTCTACCTGTGCAAGTTTTTTCGCTACAAGAGCCCGCTACACGCTTTCTACCATTGCTCATTGTGAAGTGCTCGAGGTTGCTAATCGGCCCATATGTCTTACATTTCAGACAAAACCCTTGATACTCAGCCATACTAACCATTCTCTTCGATTGGACTTTTAGATATGAAGACTTCGATAAACCCACCAAATTGAATTACCACCATTGCCTTTTTAAAATAATAATTCAACATTGGTTTATTATTCTTCTTCAAATAGAGTTTCAGGGGAGGGGATATTTAGAGATTTCAGATCAACACTTCTTGTGACATCGGTTTCATCATCTCCAAGTCCAAAATTTGTATTCCCTCCACTCCATGAAGTAGTCATATCTTCAACCTCGACATTATCATCAATGGGGATGTCGATATTCGGGTTCAAACTGTATTGAGTAGGGTCCGCAGGAGTTGCTTTAATTCGGTCTGCTAAGCAAGGAACCGGTCGCTCTTCAAACTGAGTTGATGTATTGAAAGCACCACATTCAGGGCAGCGAGACAATCCTGACTTTTGCAAAGTTGCACAAGAGGGGCAGGCGCTTAATCCGTTGAAAACGGATAGTAGGTCCATTACCTTCACTCCAAGAACATGCTGTCTTGAGGAGCTTCTATTTTATCGCCTGTTTCCTCGTCTTCAATGGTGACTGAATCCTCATCATCGTCGAATGAAATGATGGTTCCAAATATTTCTTCACCGTCAACTTCTACTCCAACTCTAGAGCCAACATCTATGTCATCCTCATCGTCATCATCCTCATCGTCTTCATCTGAATCGTCATCATCCTCATCGTCTTCATCAGAATCGTCATCATCCTCATCGTCTTCATCAGAATCGTCATCATCCTCATCGTCTTCATCTGAATCATCCTCGGAGTCCTCTTTTTCTTCATCAGAATCATCATCATCTTCACCAGATTCTTCATCAGAATCATCCTCGGTGTCCTCTTTTTCTTCATTTGAATCGTCGCCCTCTTCTTTGGCTTCTTCATCATCGCCCTTGTCGCCTTTTACTTTGGCTCTCCAGGCTTTCATCAAGACCAAGTGTGCATAGAGGCTCACTCCTAGACCTGCGAATCCAAAAATTATCATGAAGATTCCATCAGCATAGAATCCGGAAGGCATTGAAGATTGCTCTCCTGAAAATGGTGTTAGCGAGTTTTTACACTTTCCGTGTAAATCAGTATCGCAGGCAACGTTTTCACCTTCGAATTCTATATTGCCCCCCGTACCATCTACGAATGTACCCATTCCATTTAGTACCCAGAGTAATGCGAATACAGCAAATAAAGTGTGCATTATTGGCCAGAAGATATCGTTGGCTTTCTTTGACATTAATTTCTTTTGAAGGTCGCTAGGGAATATCTTGGCAGGCTTGGAATCGCTCTTTGGCTTTTCATCCTCAGGCTCTTCCTCTTCAGCCGGAACTCCAAATGCCACCATTAACTCATCAATGGTAATGACGCCATTCTCATCTAGATCTAATTCTTCCATCACTGCACTAACATCGTCTTCATCGATGGTGCCGCCGCCGAATTCGGCAAGGGCTTTGGTCATCTCTTCACCGTCGATTTCACCGTCATTGTTTACATCCATATGCTCGAAAGCTTCCTTGACGTCGTATCCTGCATCTTTGAAACTCTTGACCATACGGGCCAAAGGTGTATCGGGAATTTCTTCTTCTTCATCCTCTTCGCTTGACTCTTCCTCAGAAGTGTCTTCTTCTTCATCATCAGAACTTTCCTCTTCGCCTTCTTCTTCAGTAGAATCATCTTCCTCCTCTACGTTTGAGTCATCCTCGGAATTGTCCTCTGCTTCATCATCAGAACTTTGCTCTATGTCCTCTTCTTCCTCAGCTGGTTCTTCTTCAGCGGTTTCTTCAACTTCATCCTCTTCTGGTCCAATGTTCTTTGCGGGGGAATTGTCAGATGGTGTGAATGTAGATTCAAGTTCTCCTATGTCGATAACGCCGTCCCCGTCATCATCGAGTGCCTTGACAAGACGGTCAACTTGAGATTCAGGGAGATCGGCAATATTGAGTGCCAATAAGCCGCTCTTGAATTCATGTGCTTCGATAACCCCATCCTTATTTTCATCGAACCGCTTGAATAGGTCTGCCACTGTTAATCCGGTGGCTGAAAGCCAGTCTCCAAGGATAGAAATCACATCATCTGCCACGAAAACAACGCCACATTGAGGGCATGCTTTGCTCTCCAATGCAACTAAAGCGCCACAGGCGCCACACTCTCCAAGGCTCGTTTCACTGACTCCTGTAAAGGAGATACCACAACCCGGACATTCCTCTGAGTCAACCGGTACCACGGCCCTACATGCGCCACATTCTGCCATTCCATCGTTCGCATCATCATTTCCAGACATAGAGAACCCATTCACGGCACTTCAATGCACGTTATAATGATATGCGGATGAAAGTCCATTAGTAGCGGGAATACGGGCTACTCTGTTCTTTTGGGCGTCATGGTCAAGAGCCGTCAACAAGGGGCGAGGTATGATGGCGGAGCATCGCAGCGGAATGGGCCTTCTACCTGAGGCTGGTTCAACCCACCTTTTGGAAGAGGGAATGGAGGCCATGTTTGAATGGCTAGACTTGGTAAATTCATCAGGTTATCATTCATTATTGCTAACTAGGCTACCACCTCGTCGGTTGATTGGTAAAATCGATATCAATACTGTGGAAGTAGGTTGGTTGACAGAGCGAGACTCTCCGAGTGCCGTTAGTCCAAGTCTTGAGCGTTTGGCAATGAGAATTAGGGAGAGGATATCTGAGAAGTCTGGAATAATTGTCTTGGATGGAGTTGAACATTTGATGAGTTTACATGGCTTTGCAGCGGTTTTGACTTTTTTGCGCTCGATGTCTGATGATATTTCTGCAACTACATGGAGACTTCTTTGTCCAGTCGAACCAAAGGCGTTCCTAACAACTGAAATTGCCCGCTTAAGGCGTGAGGCCCCTGTTTGGGAATTACCTGAGGCTGCAATTGATGATATTATTGTTCATGAGGAAGAAGTTGAAACATCGGATGTGGTGGCTGAAAAAACTCCCGAAGTAGATGCAAATGAAGACAGTTCGGAAAAATTAACTCATCTGACACGCCTACCATCTGCTGGTTTTACTACTGCAATTTTACGCAGACGAATATTGGCTTGGAGACGGATGGGTTTCGATGTGAGTGAATTAGAACCTGCTCTAAAATATCAGGATATGGAACATGCCTATGCACTTTACCGTGTTGTCGAAGAAAAGGTTCGATTGGCAGTTGAATTAGATCGCCGCGTAGATTTGTTGATGTCTAGAGGAGATATCTCAAATGCCACAGCATTCCGTTTCAGGATAAGACAGTTAACAGGAATTCGCGAAGTTTGGAATTCACTTGATATATTATTAGATGAATAATCACTCAAGGTAAGGATGGATGTCTCCATCCCCAATTCCATTGAGGAAATCATTAGCTAAATCGGCCATTTCACCTGCTAATGAGCGGTCTCCTTGTAATGGCTCTACTAACGTTCTAACGTGCTTGTAGAAGGCATCTACGCCATCTCCCGGACTTTTCTCATGGTGCTCCAAGCCTTCACATGCGATTATTGCCTCACAGGACAGGATATCTGCTAATCTTTGGGCGCCTTGGAAGAGATGCCAAGCAGCAGTAGCGCCCATGCTAACATGGTCTTCCTGATTAGCAGATGTTGAGAGGCTGAAAGTAGTATGAGGTCCAAGGTGTGCGCGAAGGTCAGCAATTGCCGCTACAGCAGCATATTGTACAATCATCATTCCAGACTCAAGGCCGCTATCATTGGCTAAGAAGGCTGGGAGTCCACTGCGGTTAGTATCTAGAAGTGTATCCATTCTCCTTTCACTAATACTGGCAATTTCATGAACTGCAGCATTCATTGCATCGGCAGTGAGGGCGAGTATTTCTCCGTGGAAGTTTCCACCACTAACCACTTCGTGTGGGCCAGGGTTAGCGGGGTCTGGGAAAATCAGCGGATTGTCGGTAGCAGAATTCAATTCTATTGTTATCACATCACCTAGTCTTTGAAGAACTTCATTTGCAGGTCCATGCACTTGTGGAGCGCAACGAAATGAGTATGGATCCTGAACTTTATCACAATCTGCATGAGATTGATTGATTTCAGAATTCTTCAAGGCTCTTAGAATTCGATTAGCAACAAGTGCTTGGCCAGGGTGTGGCCTTACTGCATGAATACGTTCATCACTTGGTGCAATAGAGCCACTTAGTGCCTCGATTGAGGTTGAGAGAATCAGGTCAGCCAAAGGCAAAAGGTCGCTTAGGATGGCGTGAGAAATAGTTAGCCAAGAAAGGATTTGGCTAGTTCCATTAATCAGAGAAAGACCTTCTTTTGCCTGAAGTTGAATTGGTTTCAAATCATTATTGAGCAATGCTTCTGAAGTATCATAGAATTCCCCGTATTGGTCAATTACACTACCTTCACCCATGATGGTCAATGCAACATGGGAAAGAGGTGCAAGGTCTCCTGAGGCACCAAGAGAACCAATCCTTGGAACAACAGGTGTTAGCCCAAGGTTTAGCATGTCGAGGATTCTTTGAATAACTTCGATTCTAATACCACTATTACCGCGGCACAATGAGTTTGCTCGGGCACACATCATTGCCCTAACTGGCACTACTTCCATGGCTTCCCCTATCCCACAGGCATGGCTTCGAATCAGGTTTGCTTGTAGATCTCCTAGTTTGGAAGCGTCTATACTAGTATTACAAAGGGCTCCGAAACCTGTGTTGATTCCATAGGCTACTTCACCTCTCTCAATGATGCCTTGAACTGTTTTTGTTGCCGCTTCAATCCCTGCTTTTGCTGTTTCAGAAATAATGGCATCAGCAACACCAGTTGCTACGAGGAGTAGTTCTTCCATGCTTAGATTTCTTCCGTCAAGTTCGATTTCCATATTATTTCCACCTTAGAATAAATTATCTATAATCTCGTTATTTACTAGATTTGGCAGGGTAACCTTGAGCAAAGGCTCCTTCTTCATGGCACGCTTGATGGCAAATATCCCTTCTGTGTTTCTTGCCCATGCGCGGCGGGCAATTCCGTTGTTGACATCCCATGATAACATTGAGTTCAAACGCCTTTCAGAATCTTGACTTCCATCGAGGTACATTCCAAAGCCGCCGTTAATCACTTCTCCCCAACCAACGCCTCCACCATTGTGGATGCTTACCCAAGTTGCCCCCCTGAAAGAATCTCCGATTACGTTGTGGATAGCCATGTCAGCACAAAGGTTGGAGCCGTCCTTGATATTGGCTGTTTCACGATATGGGCTATCAGTCCCAGATACATCGTGATGGTCTCTTCCCAAAACTATTCCAGAACTAATAACTCCCTCTTTTATTGCTTCATTAAATGCAGAAGCAATCCGCTTCCGCCCTTCCTCATCTGCATAGAGGATTCTTGCTTGACTACCAACTACCATTTGGTTTTCTCCTGCGGCATCTATCCATTGAATATTATCCTTCAATTGCTGTTGAATCTCCACAGGAGCAGATGCTGCTATTTCTTCGAGTACCTGCTTAGCAATATTATCGCTCATCTCAAGGTCTTCTTTACTTCCAGAACAACATACCCAGCGAAAGGGCCCGAATCCAAGGTCAAAACAGCGTGGCCCCATGATGTCCTCAACATAGGATGGGTGGATGAAATCGCCGTTTGCATCACAAATATCTGCACCTGCTCGACTTGCCTCAAGTAAGAAGGCGTTTCCATAATCCCAGAAATATGTACCTCTTTCTACCATCGTATTGACTGCTTTTGCATGCCTTAGCAATGTAGATTGGACTTCTTTTTTGAACCTTGAAGGGTCTTGGGACATCATTAGTTTTGCTTTATCAAACTCAATCCCAGTAGGGAAGTATCCGCCTTGCCATGGATTGTGTAGACTTGTTTGATCACTTCCTAGTTCGATTTGTATATCTCGCTCAACAAGCCTTTCCCATAGGTCAACAATGTTTCCAACATGACCTATTGATACTGCTTCACCATTGGCTTTTGCTTCTAACATTCGGTCGATAACTTGGTCGACATCTTCGTAGAGTTCACTTAACCAACCTTGTTGAAGGCGTTTTTTTGCTGCGGCTGGATTGACTTCTGAAATGACACCCACGCATCCTGAGATAACTGCTGCTTTGGCTTGTGCGCCTGACATTCCTCCCAGACCAGATGTTATGTAACAGACCCCTGCAAGGCTAGCATCAGTTGCAATGCCAAGTTTCATGCGGGCTGCATTGAGTAATGTGATGGTTGTTCCATGGACAATTCCTTGTGGTCCGATATACATGTATGATCCCGCAGTCATTTGCCCATATTGGGAAACACCAAGCGCATTTAGACGCTCATAATCATCCTGAGAACTATAGTTTGGGATGACCATACCATTGGTGATAACAACCCGTGGGGAATCGGGATGTGAAGGAAAGAGTCCAAGCGGGTGCCCAGAATACATGACAAGGCTTTGATCCTCCGTCATTTGGCTCAGATATTGCATCACTAAATGGTATTGAATCCAGTTTTGAAATACCGCCCCATTCCCCCCATATGTGATTAATTGATGAGGGAATTGTGCTACTGCGGGGTCTAGGTTGTTTTGAATCATCAGCATAATACTCGCTGCTTGCTTGCATTTTGCTGGATAATAGTCGATTGGATAGGCTTTCATCTCATACTCTGTAGGTCTAAAACGCATCATGAAGATGCGCCCAAATGTCTCTAACTCTTGCTTGAATTCCACGGCTAAAGTTGCATGCCATTTTTCGGGAATATATCTCAAAGCATTGCGAATAGCCAATTCTTTATCTTTTCTCGAGAGGATTTGTTTTCTTGCTGGAGCTTGATCATAAACAGTATCAGTAGATGGGTGTTCGGGCAATTGCGATGGGATTCCATCCGCTAATCGCATCAACGCCTGCATGACCATGGTGGCTTACGCTAGGTATCCTTTCTTATCAATTGCCACCAACGATTTAAACGGCACTTATAGCAACGGCTTGGACCTTGTATTCCGGGCAACGGGTATAGCCATCGGATGAGGAACTGATTACGGTGTTGATTCCAAGTTCTGGGAAGTGGAATGTTGTGAATAGATTACCGATTCTAACTTCGTCATTGTGTTTTGCTAACATTTTAATCTTATTCCGAGGGCTTGAAATCCAGATTTCAGCATTGTCTTCAATGCCAAGTTTTTCAGCATCTTCTGGGTGTATTTCTAGATAATCGGTACCTCTGAATTCAACAAGACCACTACGTCTTGTTTGGGTGGCGGCATTATAGTGGTATAAGTTTCGACCAGTAATTAAAATGAAAGGATAATCATCGCTTGCAGTTTCATTTGGTTCAGAAAACTCAGGAGCTACAAAATGACCTAATCCCCTCGAAAATTGGTCTTGGTGCATAACAGGGGTACCGGGGTGTTCAGGAGTTGGCGCCGGCCATTGAATGGCTTCTATATCCTCTAACCTATCATAGGAGATTCCTACGAAGTTCGGTGTCAATGCCGCTAATTCATCCCATACATCCGAGGAATCCTCACTAAATGCAATAGGGTGGCCCATCGCTTCTGCTAATTCCTTGACGATTATCCAATCCTGCTTTGCTTGGCCAGGTGCATCTATTGCCTTTCGGATTCGTTGTATTCTTCTCTCACCGTTTGTGTAGGTTCCATCCGATTCTAAGAATGAGGCAGCTGGTAGTACGATATGGGCAAGCTTTGCAGATTCACAGAAGAAGATATCTTGAACGATGAGTAATTCCAAATTGGATAATGCCTCGATAACTTGTAAATTATTTGGGTCTGTGTGGGCAATATCGGAACCAATCATGTATAGTGATTTCAGCCCACCTTCGCTTACACTTTCTAACATAGCAGGATAAGTCATCCCTAGTTTAGTTGGAACTTCTACATTCCATGCATTGGCAAATTTCTGTCTTACTTGAAGATCATCTGCTGATTGATAATTTGTATAGACATTGGGGAGAGCACCCATGTCACACGAACCCTGGACATTATTTTGGCCCCTCAGTGGATTGATTCCGGTTCCTACCCGACCTACATTTCCAGTCAGGAGCGCAAGGCTTGAGAGTGCCATGACTCCCTCCGAACCATGACTATGTTCTGTCATCCCCAATCCGTGAACCGACATTGCAGCATCGACGCTAGCATACAATTTTGCTGCAGATTCTAATGTTTCGATTGGGATGGTGGTTAGTTCTGAACACAGTTCAGGTGTCATCAATTTGATCATTTCCTTGAATGGCTCAAGGTTCTCGGTTCTCGTTGACATCCATTCATCACTGGCTTGCATATTCTCTCGTAGGATGATATGAGCCAGCCCTTGGTAAAGTGCGACATTTGTTCCAGGCCTTAATTGGAGGTGAATATCAGCCATCTTTGCCAATTCTGTGCGTTTAGGGTCAGCAACAATCATTCCCATTCCGCGCTTTCGGGCGCGAATAATTCTCGAGCCAGTTACTGGGTGTCCATGCACTGGGTTGCAACCTGAAACTAGCAATAAGTCCGTTTGGTCAATATCTCCAAGGCTATTGGTTCCTGCTCCTGCTCCAAATACCGTCATCATTCCTTTGACAGTTGCAGAATGGCATACTCGGGCGCAATTGTCTACATTATTTGTTCCAACAACAGCTCGCATCAACTTTGCACCAAGATAGTTCAGCTCATTTGTCGAACGCGAAGAAGTAATTATTCCAAGCGAATCAGGGCCTTGAGTGCTGATAAGGTCTTTCCACTTTGAGGAAATTAGAGCATATACTTCATCCCAACTTGCTTCTCTAAACTCATCTTCTATTGAATCTCTAACTAATGGGGTGGTCAATCTATCTTTGTGATGAACATAAGCAGAAGCGAATCTTCCTTTGACGCATGAGTGGCCCTGATTAACAGGGGATTCTGCTACCGGAATCATCGAGACTAATTTTCCGCCTTTAACTCCGGCATCGAATTGACAGCCAACTCCACAAAATGCGCAGGTAGTCCGAACATAACTATCCGGCTTTCCATACTTTCTCTCGACTGTGTCTTCAAGGGCAGCCACTGGACATTCATTGACACAAGCACCGCATGATACACAGTCTGAATCCATGAATAATTCATCAGCACCAGCGATAATTCGACTGAAGAAACCTCGGCCGTCAATCGATAATGCGTGAGTTGCCTGGATATCATCACACGCTCTGATACAGCGAGAACAGACAATACACTTGCTTGGATCAAATGAAAAGAATGGATTCGATTCATCGATTGGCATGCCTTCACAAGAGGGTGTGTTATCATAACGAATTTCTCTCAATCCAACCTCTGATGCTACATCTTGCAATTCACAATCCCCGTTAGCAGTACAAGTCAGGCAGTCGAGTGGGTGTTCACTAACATAAAGTTCAGTCAACCCTCTTCGCAGGTCCCACAGCCTATCAGTCGTAGTTGCGACTTGCATCCCAGAACTCGCAGGTGTAGTGCAAGAAGAAGGGGTGCCGCGCATACCATCAACTTCGACGATGCACATTCGACATGAACCGAATGCTGCTAGATGAGGGGAATCACAGAGACTTGGGATTTTGATATCATTGTCTCTAGCAACCTGCATGACTGTTTGACCTTCTTGCCCAACAACCATAGTTCCGTCAATTAGCATTGTGAATTCATCACTCATTGGTGCTCACCTCCAAAGGCATTTGGAAAACGCTCCATCGTAGAACGAACTGGATTCATTGCCAAACCTCCTAGTGCACAAAGAGATGTCGAAGTCATCAAATCATCGAGAGAAGTTAATAATTCACGGTCTCCTTCTTTTTCCATATCTCCACCCAGGCGCTCGATTAATTCCAAAGCCCGTTGAGTGCCAATTCGGCAAGGGGTGCATTTCCCGCAACTCTCGTCGCGGAAGAAGCGCATCCAGCCAATAACTTCCTTATGGGCGTCAAAACTAGCGTCATAACAGACAAATCCACCATGCCCAAGTAAGCCACCTGCATTTGATAAGCCCTCAAATGATAATTCAATATCATACATCTCTTGCATCTTGAATACTGAGCCAAGAGGGCCTCCTGCCTGTACTGCAACTACATCCTTGCATCCGCACCATGAATCTAGAATTGTACCAATGCTTCCACCAAAAGGTATCTCGAAACATGCAGGACGTTCCAATGCTCCAGTTGCTTGAACAACTACTGTGCCTTTACTTGATTCGACACCGATGCTTCCGTAATGTTCACCTCCAACTCTCATGATTGCTGCCGCTAAGGCAAATGTTAGGACGTTGTTGACGATAGTAGGTTTACCAAATAGTCCAGATGTTGTCGGGAAAGGTGGGCGTGCCCTAACTTCTCCTCTTCTACCTTCAAGGCTCTCAAGCAGCGCAGTTTCCTCCCCACAAACATATGAGCCAGCCCCAATTGCTATCTCAATATCAAAATGCTCTCCAAGAATACCTTCTGTTCTTGCGCTTTGCAAGGCACTTTCCAGTATTACTTCAGCATGAGGATATTCACTTCTTAGGTAGACTTTTCCTTGGCTTGCCCCTATTGCTTGAGCGCAAATCGCCATCCCTTCGATTAATGCATGAGGATCTCCTTCCATTATCATTCGGTCAATGAAGGTACCAGCATCACCTTCGTCGGCATTTGCCACTACGAATTTCAAATCTGTTTGCTCAGCAGCGGCTGCTGCCCACTTGAAATGGGTTGGGAATCCAGCACCTCCACGTCCTCTCAAGCCGGCAATCTTCAATTCTTCGATGACTCCTTTACTGCCGATTTCTTTGGCTTTTTCTAATCCTTGATAGGCTCCTAGTGCTTTCATTCCTTCTAAATCAAGTGGATTAGCCTGACCAAACCTTTGCATTGCAAATCGAGATTGGTTATTGAGTAAATCTTCAACTAGACCAAGTGATTTTGGATGGGTCTGTTGCTTAGTAATTGAATCGATAATTGTAGGAATATCTGCTGAAGTAATCGGGCCAAAAGCATGCCTTTTGCCCTCGATGTCAACTTCTATCGTAGGCTCAAGATGGAATAGTCCTCTGCTACCCGTTCGAATTAATGCTGAATCCTTTGGTATTTGTTGGATTAAGGTGGTGGCTATTTCTTCACATCCAATCGCAATACTAGTGCTATCTTGACTAATGTAGAACTGAATACCACTTCCTTTCTGAGATACAAACTGCGGCACAGTTTCATCACGAAGGACAGCAGGTCCACAAGCACAAAGTCCAGCACAAATCAATTCTCCAACACGTTCACCAGAGTCTTCTAATTCTTTGATTAAGGCATCAGCGCCTCTGGCTCGGCACGACTCTCCAGTACAAACTCGAACTGTATGGTCGCTTGGCTTTAATTCAGCATAATAGCCAATCGCCCCCCGCACCTTTGCAGCAGTAGTATCGCATAGTTCTGCAATCTCTCGTATTCGTTCTCCGCTTGGCATTCCACGGTTATGGATTTCTTTCTTCAGAACGTCCAACAATCGATGCCCTGGGCGGCTAGGGTCCCATTTTTCAATGACAGTCATAATCGCACCAAGTTCGACGAGGTGGTTCCATACTTTGACTGTTGTTCTTTCAGCCCTGTGCAATCGGTTGATTATATGAGACGCTACTCCCATCCCGAGTAAAACCATACAACGCGATTCCAGCCTCTCTTGCTAGGTCGATTGCCATACTACTGGCAGCCCCTACTGCAATGATTACAGAGATTCCAGCGGCTGCTGCTTTTAGTACCAATTCTGAGCCAATCCGACCTGATAAACAAAGAATACAATTATGCATTTCAATACTGCTAATTTTTGCTTGTCCGATAACCTTGTCCACGGCATTATGCCTGCCAATATCTTCCATCATCAGTAGCATCTCTCCCTCAGTTGTGAATAGAGCAGAGGCATGGATTCCACCAGTGGAAGTGAAGGCGGCTTGACTATCTTTCATTGTAGCTGGCAGGTTGACAATTATTTCATCGTCAATATTTAATTGACTTAATTCGCATTGATGGACCACATTCAATAAATCAGAAAAATCTTGACGGCCACAGATCCCACATGCGCTACCATTGCTAATACGCCCTCTGGCGGCGATTTGATATGATTCATCAGGCACGAGAATGGTGGCAGAAGATTCACCATATTCGATTTCGAATCCCCTATTATTTGTCATCACTCTCTCTGAATGAATCAACCCTCTGATTAGCGCCTCATCATTACCAGGGGTTCTCAAGATACTAACCCACCTTTCCAATTTAGTGGGCGACTTAATATCGATGCTTAGCACTGATTCAACAGCGATGTAATCCTTTTCTAGAGACCAGTTCCCATAATTGAGGCGATGTATTGCTCGCTCCTCAATGCTCGGCATATATTCACAGCCTCTCTCGTACCGCATCCATGCAGGCCCTTGACAGCATCCTCGAGGATTCTAATATTGAGGCCGCTTCTTTTTTTAGGGCTCCACCCATTTCTTCAGGTAGGCTTGAAACATTGATTTCCACATTGAACAAAGCCCCTTTACAGGCAGCAGATGCGAGAAGTGATGCAACTCCAATATCTGATACTGTGTTTTGATTCCCTTTTTCCGCTAATTCTGGAAGATGCTGCAATAAAGAATGTGCTAGTCTTGCGGTCTCCAATGGAACTTCTGCTGCACCTAAGGTTGCCTCGCGAATCGCTTGACGACGAATTTCTTTTTCTTCATCGCTATCTTTTGCTAATTTGAAAGTCATCATCACCGCATCAAATGAACGGCTATCATCAGTGGCCAAATCAAGGGCTCTGCTGAACATTCCAATGGCGCATGCTTGGGTTTTTTCGGCAATCCCCCATCCATCCTTCCATTTTTCCTTACCAATTGTCAAGTCTGCAACCATGCAAGACAGAGCAGCTGCTTGACCAAGTGATATGGCAGCAGCAGTACCACCTCCAGGTGTAGGTGATGAACTTGCAAGGGCAGTTTGGAATTCACGGAGACTCATTTCGGACCATTCATCATCAGACATTCAATCACTTCCTGTAAGTGCTCTTTCGATAATCCTTTGCTTGGCGATGAATGGTCCAAGGTCATCTAGGCCCATTCCCTTTACTGCCGCTGCGATCAGTTGGTCTTCACTAATTGCATCGCTATCATACCATGCTCCAGCCTCTAAAAAAGCGCTTAGCGGTGCAAGACCAACCAATTCACTACCTGTAGTTTCAATTCCATAAGTATTTGCTAGCCACTTAATTGTTTCAAATGCTACATGTATTGGTGTAATACTAATGTCCTGTAAATTCATTGAAACTTGGGAAATTCCATGCTCTTCCAAAGGGAAGCCCATTCCCTGAATCTTCGGAAGCATGCCCGAAACTGGCATTTTTTGGCCGGCCTCGTTCTTTATTAGTGGGCCGGATTGCCTAACGGTTCTACCGATTGCCCCTGCTACTTTTGCTTCTTTTTCATTGAGGTTTACATTGTATGCTACTAATATCCCTCGTGCCCCAATTATTGTAGCACCGAATTTAGCAATCTTTTCTGACCAAGTGGTTGGTCCGTTATCAGGCAGACGAGTCTCTTCTTCATGGATTGATTCTCCACCTTCTGTCAAACGCGCTTCTAATTCCTCGTACTGCCCTTTCCTGAGCAGGCTATGGTTTCTTCTTGCATCGCTTGACGCAGCCGCTCCATAAAGATAGGAAGTAAGGCCTAATTCATTGGCAACCCTTTGAGAGAGGCTGCGTGCTAATTGCGCACATTCTTCCATACTGATTTCTGCCAAGGGGATGAATGGACAAACATCGACAGCGCCTAATCGGGCATGATTACCCTTGTGTAGTCGCATGTCAATATTTTCTGCCGCACTAGCGATTAATCTGAAGGCTGCTTCGCTAACTGCCTGTGGTGTTCCCGCAATTGTAATCACAGTACGGTTGTAATCGCTATCAGGTTCACTAGATAGTACACGAGCGCCTTCAATGCCGCTTGCAGCATTGACGATCAATTCGATTTTAGCAAGGTCAGTGCCTTCGCTGATATTTGGTACGCATTCAACCAGAGGGTCTGCCATAAACCGATGGCGGCTTGAGTGAGCCATCAATGTTACCGAGGTTTATTCTTCCTCGGTCAAAGCAGCTACAATTTCATCAGGAAGGTCGAAGAAATCCATTTGCATCCGCACCAATTCTCCACTTGAATTGGCTGAAGCATAGGCCTCTAGTGGTAATTTATTGAGTTTGAAGAACTCCTCTCCCCAACTAAATGCATTGAGTAACCCTCTAGCCTCTTGCTCCCTCCCTAATATCCATAGTGATGCAGCTAATGCCTCGGCAGTGGTCATTTTGCTAGGTTTCCCCCAGTTCACAGGGTTGGCGGCTAATAGCATTGGAAGCATTCTTCGTTGCAGTTTTGTTCTTTTTCCGACCTTCCTAACGCTATCTTCAATCTGCGCCCAACTACAATCAAGTCCAACCAATTTCCCCCCTTTATCCATTAATTCACGGTCCTCTGGCCCCAATACTTTGCCGCAAAGAGGGTCGAGAATTACCCCTCGCCTTGGTAATTGTGAAATTTTCTTGTGAAGTATTAATTTGCCTTTTCGTGATAATTTCACCACTGTATTCTTGCTCGGGTCGTCTTGGGCTAACCAAATGGCATGGATTCCAATCTCATCCATGACTATCGACTCAATTTTCGAAGAAATCGCCTAAGTTCATGCCACGACTTGTGCCAGAGCCGACCATTCTATTTTCATCTGGCTTGGTTTCAACCATCAGAGTGATATTTAGGGCCCTTTCGAGTTTTTTAATGACAGTATCAGAAGGAGGCCGGCCGGATTCTGCTGCTTGAATGACATTTATTTTTTCAGCCATTTTGTGAGCCAGCTGGCGTTTATCTAAGCCCATTTTTTCACGGGCTTCAGTAATTATTTTAGAAAATCCTCCGCATAATTCCATTTGCCCTTTACGCATTATGTCTCGGCCTTTCTTGCCAATTCCAGAATATCCTCCGTGGTTTACCTTTTTCTGGGCAATTTCAGACGGTTTTCGAATAGGTGCGACAGTGGCCAACCCCATTGAATCAATACACCTGCTACAAGCATCAACAGTTGCCCTACCCATCTTTACACTGCGTGTAGATGTCTTCTCGGCTCCACATAATTCACAGGCGCCCATACTATCCCCGTTGACTGTGCAACGCTCCCCCCAATTCAACCCTACGATTGGCTATTTTCCAGCAAAGAGTTTGAGTACATTGAATAACGGTGGGCAAACTGAGGATAGTTGAATGACATCTGATGTTGAGGCTATGAAGCCGAGTTCGCTTGGTGAAGAGAACCGCTCTGATGACGATTTACTTCAGTTAGAGCGGGATTACCGCGCCTTACATGATAAAGCACAGACTTTGATAACCGAGCGTGTTTCACTGGAAAGTGACATCAATAAATTGAAGAAGCGTACTGCAAGATTGGATGAAGAAATTCGGATGCTAAAGACCCCACCGTTAATCATTGGCCACATACAAGATGTCCTCAACGATGAATCAGCAATTGTCCGTTCCTCAAATGGAACCGTCTTTCAGGTTGCAGTTAACCAACGCTTAGGACTTTC
>JAAZXA010000025.1 GCA_014240385.1 Methanobacteriota archaeon
ACAGCCTCAGGCTTTGGTTCAGGACCACTATCGAAGGGGGCTTTCCAGAACTCAGCCTCCCCCATATTTGGTAGTGGGGACATAACTTAGCCTTGAGCATCATGGCTACTTTCCCAGCCTTGATGCCATGCTTCGACCGGTAAAAGGTAGTCCGGATAATTAATTCTCCAACTTTCCATATACTTACTAATTAAGTAAAACACTACAAACAATACAACATTTGAGAATAGCCAAGCAGATGGCGGCCATTTCCATGGGTCATCAAAACCTTCTACTTTGAGGTAAATCGGCCATAAAGGAACAGAAGCCCACTCTCCTGTGTGGGCCAGAATATCGACAAAGAGGTGAGATGCCCAACAAAGAACCGGCCACAAAGCATATTTTTTCCGATACAAAAAATAGCCGACCAAAGTTACAAGAATCAGAGAATGAGTAATTTCCCAACCAATCGCCATCATTGGATATGCAGCTCTATGGCCATCCCAATCTGAATGATATGGAATCCAAAGAAAACGCTCATTTATTGCCCCTAAATGTAGGTATAAGGGAATATTTGCAATATCTGGTGCTGCTGCCAATAATGCCCCTATAACCACCAATTTTTTTCGTTTTGCCGAATCATCCATTTTCCACAAACAAAACTGTGCGACAATAGCCCCAATCAGAGCATGACTAATGATATCCACAAAGGCCCGAAAGCCAAGGGTGTAAAAAAAACACCGGTCTACCCCAAGCATGATGACTCCCCCTCTTAAGCCACCCATATGGAACAGGCCGTGCAGCGACGTCAAGCCATAGGATGGCTTTTTCTGGTCACTCTTGTTTGGGGTGGCACATTTGTCTGGATGAAAGAAGCCCTCAATGCCGCAGATAATTATTTGACAACGTGGCACCTTGCTTCAGTTGTTGCATTTATGATTGTCATTAGATTCACAATTGGTGCTGTTTCACTATCCATATTCAATAAAAATGCTAGAAGTGGATTGAAAGATATTGATGCTTGGAATGGGGGGTTGGTTTTGGGCCTCCTATTATGGGGGGGATTTCTAACTCAAATGTTAGCAATTGACAACATTACACCAGCAGTATCAGCCTTTTTGACTAGCCTTTATGTTGTATTTACGGCTTTAATCGGCCTTGTTCTACGCAAGCATCCCTTGAGTGGATCTTTGATAGTGGGAATATTACTCGCCACTTTAGGGGCTGGTTTTATCGATGGCCCCCCTCAAGTTTCATGGGGCTGGGCAGAATTAGTTACTGTATTTAGTGCCTTAATTTTTGCAGTTCATATCGTTGCAACAGATGTAATCACAAAACGTGCTGACCCCGTAAGGTTGACCATGACTTCTTTCATTGTAGTGATTTTTGCATCCGTATTTACACTCCTTATTTCCTTGCTTTTATCCCCCGCGGGCTCACCTTCAATTGGTGAGTTGTTTTCTCTATTATTTCACTGGGATATTGTATTGTGGTTATTCCTCTTGGGTTTTCTCGGCTCATTCATCGCAATCTTACTCCTCAATATTTATCAGCGTTTTCTTCACCCCGTTCATGCTGCAATCATCTATGCCTTTGAGCCCGTTTGGGCAACAATCTATGCATTGTTTGTTGGGTTAAATGAATTTACATTCTGGCTATTTGTTGGAGGTGGGCTTTTGTTACTCGGAAACCTCATTGTTGAATCGAGACCAAACCAGCTTACTGATGCCAGTGAAGAATAGGACAAGAATGAAACCGAGTTCTCATCAGGCCAATTCAATGGGGCTACCTGCGAGAACCTATGGGGACGTTGTTTCTGCAATTGGTGACACCCCATTAATCAAATTAAATCAAATTACTTCTCAACTCAAACACAGTGAAATCTGGGTGAAGTTAGAACGATGCAACCCCGGTGGCTCAATCAAGGATAGAATTGGATTGTATATGGTCTTGGATGCAGAAAAAAAAGGACTACTAAAAGCAGGCGGCACTATCATTGAAGCCACTAGTGGAAATACCGGAATTGGACTCGCAATGGTTGCAGCACAGCGCGGCTACAAGTGTATTTTTACAATGCCTGACAAGATGTCTCAAGAAAAAGTAGACTTGCTACGAGCATTAGGTGCTGAAGTCCATATTTGTCCAACAGCGGTTGACAAAGACGACCCCCGTTCTTACTATGAAGTTGCAGCACGGCTTAGCAGGGAAGTTGAGAATGCTTGGTATCCAGACCAGTATTCACATGCAGCAAATCCCTTGGCCCATCTTATGTCAACCGGCCCAGAGATTTGGTCCCAAACAGAAGGAAAAATCACCCATTTCGTCTCAACAATGGGCACAGGAGGAACCATTACTGGTTGTGCTCAATCATTGAATAATCTTTCAAAAGAAGAAGGCAAAAAACCACCTAAGATAATCGGCGTTGATCCAGTAGGTTCAATCCTCAAAGAATATTTTGAAACTGGGAAAATGGGCACCCCCCATACCTACAAAGTTGAGGGATTTGGCGAAGATTTTATTCCACCTGCAACAGATTTCACCCATATTGATGAAATTCGCCAGGTAAACGACGAACAATGTTTCATTATGGCTAGAAAACTAGCCAGAAAAGAAGGACTATTCAGTGGAGGCTCTGCAGGCGCGGCAATTCATATCGCCTTGGAAGTAGCAGAAGAATGCGACCGACGAGAAGAAAATGCAATGATTGTAGTAATCCTCCCTGATGCAGGAAACCCGTATTTATCGAAGGTGTACAATGATGATTGGCTGCGCGAAAATAACTTTGATGTTGATTCATGGGAGTGTTAATCATGGATAAAGGAGAATCAACCCGTAGTGTCCACGCAGCCATGAACCCTGAAGAAGTGACAGGTTCTGTTCAACCCCCTATTTTTCAGACCTCAACTTATGTTCAAGAAGATTTTTCAGTTCACAAAGGCTACGAATATGCAAGAACTCACAATCCAACTAGGGAAGCGTTGGAGAAGGCAATGGCTGAATTAGAGTCCCCAAATACTCCAGCGACTGGGATTTGCTTTGGTAGTGGAATGGCAGCGATAACGGCAGTCTCACAATTACTTTCTAGTGGCGACCACATCATCGCTTGTGACGACCTATATGGTGGCACAGTTCGCCTTTTTGACCAAGTATTATCCAGATATGGAATTGAAACAACCTACTCTAAACTTTCAGAAGGTGACCTTGAAAAAATAGCTCAAGAAAACACCAAAGTTTTGTGGTTGGAAAGCCCAACAAACCCCCTGCTTAGTATTCATGATATCAAACAATTATCCAGTCAAGCAAAAGCGCGTGGTTGGATGGTAGTGGTGGACAATACCTTTGCAAGCCCTGTTTTACAAAGACCATTAGATTTAGGGGCAGACATTGTTTTACATTCTACAACAAAATATATCGGCGGTCATTCTGATGTTGTAGGTGGTTGCGTAATAATGCGCGATGAAGAGTTGATTGAGCGTTTAAAATTCTTACAAAATGCAGCAGGTGCAGTTCCAGGGCCGTTTGACTGTTTCCTAACACTTCGAGGTATCAGAACTCTTGCATTAAGAATGGAGAGGCATTGCGATAATGCAGAAGAAATTACTGAACGCTTATCGAAAAGAGTAGAAGTAACTAGAATCCTATACCCCGGTTTAACTTCACACCCCAACCACCATGTTGCAGCCAGTCAGATGAGGCGTTATGGAGGAATGATTTCTATTGAAATAGAAGGCGGGGAAACGGCAGCAAGAAAATTTGCAGCAGCCTTGAAACTATTTTCAACTGCTGAAAGCCTTGGTGGGGTTGAGAGTTTAATCAACCACCCGTGGACTATGACACACGCAGCAATTCCTGAACAACAGCGAAGAGATGCTGGAATGACACCAGGACTTGTTCGTTTATCTGTAGGAATTGAGGATATTGAAGATTTGTGGACCGATATAGTCCAAGCATTACAGATTTCCTCACAATGAAGGCAATTTATTTTGTTCTCCGCAAGATCTTCTAAACCGTTCCATCGCTTCAATATATGACGCAGCCGACTTTTTACTTTCATCAAAATCATCTGAAAGCAATTCTTCAGCAGCACCCCAAAGTACTTTCAAAGAAGGCACCCATCCTCCCCCTTTGTCTCTTGCTGCCTGTTCGAAATGCCATTCATTCCCACCTTCTTTTCCATGAGTAGAAAGCCAAGCCCAACCAACCGCGGCAATTTCGATAGATTTACGCAATTTTGTTGCTGCATTGTTGGCTTTACCCAAACCATTTCGTGCTGCATTGAGTATTAAATTCTGAACTTCACCACATAACCCGTCAATATTAGTATCAAACCAAGGGATTCTGGAAATTCTATCAGATTCTTGTTTTGCAGAAAGAACCTTTTTCAAGAAATTATTGAATGGCGCAGGTTTGTCCAATTGTTTCTGCCAAGCAGTTGAGGCATCATCATCATTCAAACCCATATCCATCAACAATGAATATCCGAATTCAGCCCAACAGGCCTTAAGGAAATTATGCAGAGTAGTAGAGCGGCTGCGAATTATTGTTTCATCTTCTAACCATTCAGCCCCCCCCTCGTTGTCAATAGTAACTCCACGCCCCTCTTCGTGTAATTTTGCAATAATCCACCTAGCAGCATCTTGTTCTTCCTTACCACCACTAAATAATGCAATACATTCATCCACCCCATCTTCATTTATCCAAGCATCACCTACTACAAACCCAGAATCCAAATTAGCCAATAGCGCTTGTTTGAGCATATTCCAAAGGTTTTTTTCTAAAACACCCAACCCTAGCCAGCCATCCAATACTTCCCTTACTCTCTTAGCAGCGGCATCAGGAAGGTCCTCATCCTCTGGCCACCCCTCCGGCCTCCACATTAATTCAACATCGACAATTTCACTAATTTTTGGTGGCATCATCCCCAAAGCAAGAGGCTGGATAAAACCATCCTTCACTCCACGGTCTTCGAAAACATCACCTCTTAATCCAACCACAGTCCCATCATTAAAATCCATTTTTATATATCCAACTTCACCTATTGTTGAATTTACCACATCTTCAGAATTTAGGTCGCCAATTAGTTGAACACCATTGGTTTCTTTACTTGAAAACTCATTTTTAGATAACTGGTCCAAGACCCAACCCATTGGAACCTCTGGCTTATTTCCTGTACAAACAAAACCATCTTTCCAAGAGAATAACCACCACCCTTTCTTTGCATGTTCCTCCCAAGGCAATAACCGCAGTCGCGGGTGGTGAACATGTTGCATCCCAACCATTGAGGCAGGTTTTGCATCACCCTTTCGAACAAACGCTCCATTTCCATAAATTGGATGCTTAAAGGTCGCAACCATTCCGATATCATCATCTAACGCCGCAACTAATGAGCCAGCAAGGGCCTTTGCAACACCCCCTCCTTTTTTCGACATCATCCGCCTTTTCAACCAGCGCCTATCAGTCCGGTGGGCGATTACTTTTCGTAACTCCTTCAATGACTTGGTGACAGGGTCTACTCTACCCCAAGGTAGTTTTCCGGTCCAAACCATGTCTGGCATGACCCTTTCCGGCTCATCCAATAATCGCTGAAGCTGTTTCCGCATTCTTTTTTGGGCGTCTGCGGATGCTTGTTTTGTTCCACGCATCCTCATTCTTTGGTTCTTTTTTTGGCCTGGAAATTCAACACTTGTGGGACCAGCCATAATAATCGACATGTCGCGGAGAAGCCCCCCTCCCTTGATGGCTACGGTGCCACGAACTGCAGTTAATGCAACCTTTCTAAGGCATCTTTTTCCATCCCAATCAATTCTCCAGTGATAACAATAGAATGGATTCCAGAGACACAACTTTCCGCTATTCGACTCAATGAACCACTCTTAATTTGTGCATTCGGAGAACCTAAATTAGAGCAAATAACAGCGTGCATATCCTCTATTTTCCCATTTAACATCAAATTAACAGCCTTTAACCTTGACAAATCACGGGAGGATGAAATATTTTCCAACTCAAGGTGAGGGGGAGGGTCCTCTCTTAATCTCTCAACCATTTTGCACATCACCTCAAATGCTTGTAGGGGGGTCATCGGTTGCGGTTGCTCGACCCCCATACCTGTTGGGTCGAGGTCGAGTAAGACCAAAGTATGCAGCCCAAGAAACCTATTTTCTGCAATAAACTCCAATGGCGAGGTTGGTAGATGATTAGCATGAGGAAAAGTCAAACTAACCTGCCTGCCAAATCTGTATGATTGCAAACCCAAGCCAGCGCAAACCAAATCAATAGCAGAAACAGCATGATGAACAGACGTATGAATGCCTTCGTCCTTACACCGTAGCAGTAAATCTACATGGGTTGTGGCTTGCATCGGATCTCCAACAACTAACAAAGCAACTGAATTAGATTTAGCAAGCTCAAGAATTCGTTCTGGATTTTCAACCTCAGGTCTTCTAATTATTTCAAATATACCTACTAATTTTTCTAACTTATTTTCTCCATTTTCACCAAGTAGGGATGTATATCCTTCGAGAAACCTATAATCGCACGATGAAGCGATTTCCTTCCCACCAATAGTCATATTGAGAGGGGAACCAGCCCCAGTACCAACGAGGTGAAGACCAGTTGCAGCCATATTCTCCGCCAAACTCAAAACACCCCCGCCATTAGACCTCTCGAAAGTAATGCGTCATTTGAGCGTGCCGAAGCGCGATACCCAAACCTTCCTTAAAGAACTGAGGAGTTTAAATTGGTATCCAGAAGGATACCGTGTCCTCAGAGATGGGGAAAAGTCATTAATTCCAATTTCAGATTCAGCACCAGCAGATCTACCAACTTCTTACATTATTGTCGATAGGGAACAAGATGCACCGGCCGCCAAAAATTGGTTTTCGTTATTACCTAAATTTCTAAGTGAAGAAATAATTGAAGAGCACCTAGGCACTTGGCCTAATTCCCATGAATTATATTCTGATTTACTAATTTTCAAAATAGAGCGAGAAATTGAGCAATATGCCCAACAAGTCGCCCTTGCTAAAATCCATCATTCCCCAAAAATCAGAGTTGTCATGCTAGATGAAGGCGTGATTGGAGAATACCGTGTAAGGAATTTGAAACCATTAGCAGCAAGGTTTGGAGAACAAATAATAGATGTAGAAGGAATTTCAAACCTACCCGAGGAAACAAGAAAAACTTTAATTTCTAGCAATGTCAAAATAAGAGAAAACGGGACATCATTATTGTTGAATCCATCCATCGCTTACTATTCATCTAGGTTGGCAGGTGAAAGAGAAAAAACCGTTGAAAGTGCAATCCAATTAAAGGAAAAGTTAGGAAGGCCAATTTCTGTTGCCGACCCATATTGCGGAGTAGGCCCAGCAGTTGTGCAGTTACTAGCCCAACATGAGTTAGTTGGTGATCTACTTGCAACAGACATCAATCCTGAAGCGATTAAGATGCTAAAAAGAAATTTAGGGGAAATCAAGGAATCATGGTATTGCAAAATAGCGGATGCATTAAAATTGAATAAACACCAAAATTTACTTGGACGCTTCGATTTATTATTGATGAATTTACCACATTCAACCCTTCAACACCTACCTCAACTATTGCCCTTATTGAAAACAAATGCGCCAACTTTATTGAAAGGTTGGTATGTAGTTGAGGAAGAAGAAATACCTTCAGCAGAAGCCGAGTTCTCCAAGGTTATTCATCAAACCAAAACATTCAATGGTAATTTTAAATTAGAAATACGCAGGCAATTTAATTCCACTAAAGTACTCACTAGATTCGAATGCCGATTAGGGGACTGGTGAATAAACTCCCGTCAGCCTGAAAACGTCAAAGCCCCTCGGCAATTTCATGGCGAGCACAAATGTCCTCTGTAATTGTGGAAATAAAATAGATATCGCCGGTATTGAGCCCCGAATTGGAGGAATAGATGTTTTTTGTGTAGTTTGTGGCACAGTAATCAACCACTCTACAAATTAACCTCATTATTTGGCACCTATATTGCACCTTTATCCAATAATATTGGCGCCGTTGCCGGGATTTGAACCCGGGGCGGGAGATCGACAACCTCCCATGTTGACCCCTACACTACAACGGCAGTGGGGAATCCGGCGACAGGAAACGTGTATTTAAGGCGCGTGTCGTGGCCCGCTTCAAGGCGAGGCGCATGACCGAAAGAACATCCTCCCAACAGGCTCGAGAACAAGAGCAACAACTTGCTGCAAATGACTTGTTTGCAGTGGGATTTGGAGATGCAGGTAATGTTATTGCAGTTGAAGAAGAACCTGAACCCCAGCAAATTGAGGCGGATGAAGAAATAGTGGAAGAATCCGAGCCAGATGACAACGCGATGGCAGCCATGTTGAATGCTGCGAGCGTTGTCGGCACCACCATGCCGGAACCCGAGGAAGCCCCAGAGCCCCCCCTTGCTGATAGCCCATATGGCGATCAAACCCCCTCAGAACCATCAAACCCCCCCGGGGGTCCACCCCAACAAAACCCTCCAGGCGGCCCACCATCGCCCCCGCCGGCCAACGCCCCTTCAGAATCAGTAGGCTCCCCTAGTGGCCCACCTCAACAAGGCCCCCCAGGTGGCCCACCTCAACAAGGCCCTCCAGGCGGCCCACCTCAACAAGGTCCTCCAGGCGGCCCACCATCACCCCCGCCGGCCAACGCCCCTTCAGAACCAGTAGGCTCCCCTAGTGGCCCACCAACTGAAGCAACTATCAGTGATCAGCAACCAGCACTCATTGAAACACCTCAAGAAGATATTGTCCCAGAACCGTCTCGAGAAACAAATGACATTGTTTCAGAAGCATTAGACCTAATTTCGACATCATCTAATAAAATACAAAACTTAGAACATGAAATTAATCGTTTACGTTCTGCATTAAGTGGTAGTGCTGAAGTTATTTCAGAAATAGAAGAACAACCAATGCCTCCCGTAGTTGGTCCGGATTATGTTGTACCCTCTCATATGGTTGCTGACTTTGTTAGAATTGGCCGCCAATTACACAAAGAAGGACTAGTCCATGCAGATGTAGGTGCAGTAGCAATTCTAAATCCTGATGAAGCAGGATTAATGCACACATCATCAAAAGGAGCAATCCTAGGTCAAATGACCGAGCTGCATATCGCCAGCGGAAGACTAGGCCAAACCGCACCAAGCAACGCACCAGAACAATGGCGAATGCTAGAAGTTCTTATTGCTTCAAAATCCCTTCAAACAAAAGGTCCGGCTGCTTGTATCCACACCCACCCTCCATTCGCCACCGCAATTTCTTGTGAAAAAGATTTGATAGTCCTAAAACCAATCGACGCAGAAGGAATTAATCATCTTGGGAATATCGTAATTGTAGAATCCGATGCTGATAATCCAGATGAGTATTTGAGACATCTTGCAGAGGCATTGAAGCAAGGGAATATGAAAGCAGTTGTAGTACGTGGGCACGGGG
>JAAZXA010000023.1 GCA_014240385.1 Methanobacteriota archaeon
GGAATGTTGGTCATCTCAGCAATGACCTATCTAGCGCCAATCGGTGGAGATACTGCTGCACTTCTGGTAGCAATCGGTGTAATAATTGGTGGATTATGTGGATATCTCTTCTTGATGACAAGAGTTGCATTGGGTATTCCTCAAGCCGGATTGCCATTGCTAAATGGTGGGAGCATCGTTGGATTCTTCGTTTCAGGATTGATATTCATCGGTTGGAAGGCCTTTGAGTTCAATGTGACTTTATGAGGTGAAAAAATGCTCGACATGAAATTGTTCAAAGAACAAGTGGAGTTAATCCGAGCCGATCATGAAAAAAGGGGTATTTCTTGTGAGCCAATCGATGCGGTGCTTGAACTAGAAGCACAATTAGTCAATGCAAGGCACCAGATGGAAATGGCTCGTAAAGAGAGAAATACAGCAGCCAGAGCAATTGGTGCGGCTAAGAAAAGCGGCGATGCCGCAGAAATAGATAGGGTGATGGCAGAAGTCAAAGACCTCGGAAGGCGCATTGATGAACTCGACGAGGCTGCAAGTTCCCTTATCGGGCAGAGAGATAAAGTCCGGATGAGTATCCCAAATATCCTTCACAAAGAAGTTCCAATTGGGGCCGATGAAGGAGGAAATACTCAACATTCCCTGCACGGAGATAAGCCCGAATTTGACTTCGATGTTCGTACCCATAACGAACTTATTGAGATTAATAAATGGGTGGAATTAGAACGTGCAGCGAAGATAGCCGGTAGCCGCTTCTTCTTCCTAAAAGGCGATTTAGCAAGGATGGAGTTAGCCCTACAATCATATGCAGTTGACTTCATATGCAAGCGCGGGTATACGTTCATCCAACCTCCCGTAATGATGAATCGTCAAGCCTACGAAGGAGTTACCGACCTTTCAGATTTTGAGACTGTTATGTACGGAGTTGAACCAGATAAGTTGTACATGGTTGCTACCAGCGAACATCCGCTAACAGCCATGTATATGGATGAAGTCATCGATACTGCCTTGCTGCCTATCAAGATGGTAGGGGTCTCTGCCTGTTTCCGCCGTGAAGTCGGTGCTCATGGTTTATCGGACCGTGGTATTTGGAGAGTTCATCAATTTACTAAAATTGAGCAAATTATCATTTCAGATCCTGAAGATTCATGGCAACATCATGAAGATTTGCTTCAGAATTGTATAGACCTCTGGAATAGCCTCGGCCTACATTATGAGGTTGTCAATATCTGTACTGGAGATATGGGTACAGTTGCTGCAAGGAAATATGACCTTGAGGCTTGGCTACCTGGTGCTGATGCATTCAAAGAAATCGTCTCATGTTCTAATTGCACTGATTATCAAGCAAATCGGCTAAAAATTCGTTACCGTAAAAAGGATAATTCCCATGCTTCAGTTCACACCCTAAATTCAACTGCTGTTGCAACTTCACGGGCCCTCGTTGCAATAATGGAGCAGAATCAACTTGAAGATGGTAGAGTAAAGGTGCCTGAAGTTTTGGTTCCATACATGGGCAAGGATATCCTTGAGCCTTGCTCATTCTGATTCATCTTAGAGAGTTTGTGCTCCTTCTTTTATGGCTTCAACAACACTTGGGTCAGCCAATGTGGAAATGTCTCCGAGCGCATCAGGCTCACCTTCTGCAACCTTGCGTAAAATACGACGCATTACCTTGCCACTGCGAGTCTTTGGCAACCCTGGAACATGTTGGAAGAGGTCGATTTTTGCATGCGCACCAATTTGCTTTCGACACAGAAGATTCAATTCGGCTGCGAAGTCATCATTCCATTCAGCAGCAGATTGCAAAACAATGTAAGAATAAACTCCTGAACCCTTGATTGGATGTGGGAATCCTACTACTCCTGCCTCTGCAACCGCATCATGGCTAACTAATACTGCCTCGAATTCTGCTGTACCCATACGGTGCCCTGAGACATTGATAACATCATCAACACGGCCTGTAATCCAGTAATAACCACGCTCATCACGCTTACAACCATCACCAGTAAAGTAGAGGCCTGGGAACATTCCAAAGTAAGTATCGACAAAGCGGGGGTGGTCTTTCCAAACTGTACGAGCCTGCCCTGGCCAAGGATGTTTGATGCAAAGTAATCCTTCGCTTGGCCCTGTCAGTTCATTGCCATCAGAATCATTGAGCAGTGGCACAATTCCTGGCAGAGGCAAGGTTGCAGAACCACCTGTGGTTGGAGTTACAGAAGCGATTGGAGTTATGCAAATTCCTCCTGTTTCAGTTTGCCACCAAGTATCAACGATGTTGCAACGCCCTTCGCCAACTACATCATAATACCAATTCCAAGCATCAGGGTTGATGGGTTCACCAACTGTACCGAGTACCCTTAGACTCGAACGGTCATGTTGTTTTACGAAATCATCGCCTTGAGCAGCCAAGGCTCGAATAGCAGTTGGTGCGGTGTAGAAAATAGTGATTCCATGTCTTGCAACCATATCCCAATAGCGACCAGCATCAGGATAAGTTGGAATTGATTCAAACATTAGTGAAGTTGCACCATTAGCTAGTGGCCCATAAACGATGTAAGAATGGCCAGTTATCCATCCAACGTCGGCAACACATGCATAAACGTCATCTTCTCTCAAATCGAAAACAGTTTGATGGGTGTAAGAAGTATAGGTAATGTAGCCTCCACAAGTATGGACCAAGCCCTTTGGTTTGCCAGTTGAACCGGATGTATAGAGGATGAATAATGGATCTTCTGCATCACAGATTGTTGCAGGGCAGTCCGCTGATTGCTCGCTAACGAATTCCTGCCACCACACATCTCTAGAATCATCCCAATCTACATCTCCTCCTGTACGTCGATATACCAACACCTTCTCAACTGGATGTTCGCCTTCAAGCGCCTCATCACAAACTTGCTTCAACGGAATTTTTCTGCTACCTCTCAAGCCCTCGTCTTGGGTGATGATGACCTTGGAATGACAATCCAAGACTCTATCACGAAGTGATTCCGCTGAAAAACCTCCGAATACTACCGAATGGACTGCACCAATGCGGGCACATGCAAGCATGGCGATTGCTGCTTCTGGAACCATCCCCATGTAGATAATTACACGGTCTCCTTTTTCGACGTTCAATCCTTTCAGGGCATTAGCTGCCTTGCAAACTTCTTCATGAAGTTCAGAATAAGTTATCTCTCGACAATCATCTGGTTCATCACCTTCCCAAATAATGGCTGTTTTACTGCCTCGATTCTCTAAATTGCTATCTAAACATGATTCTGTTACGTTTAATTTTCCATCTGAGAACCATTTCAGTGGTGCTTCTGGAACTTCAAGAAATGAACCCTCTATGCCAATTGTTGGTGGACTTTGCCAAGTAATCCGTTTACGTGTTTCATTTAGCCAAAAAGTATCGAGGTTTGCTAATGCAGTATCGTACATGTCTTGATACTCGTCCATGTCATTGATTAAATTTGGACTGTTTGCACTGACCCTATGTGGCACTTCACGTAGTGGCTCCATACTCCCTTCACACTATTGTGCTGATGATGAACATTACTCCGATGCATCTAACTCGATGAGCACAACGCCTTGTTCTACTTTTTGACCTTCAGAGCAATGCACTACAGAGATGGTTCCTGATTCTGATGCGACTATTTTATGTTCCATTTTCATCGCTTCCATGGTCATTAGATGTTGCCCTGCTTGCACTCGGTCACCCTTGATGACGAGGACTTCAAGCACTGTTCCTGGCATCGGTGCGGTCATTCCACCTTCTACTTCATCTGCTGAATTTGAGCCTGGTTCAATATACTTCAAACGATAAGTCCTTGCAGAAAGATGTACCCACCAATCATCACCAACTTTGGCTATTGTAGCCTTTCGTCCATCGCTGAGAATGACTATTCCTTTTCTCAAGGTTGCCGAAACTGTTGTTTCAATGGATTGTTCTTCTTGTTGCATAGAAACAATATTGAAAGTGCCATCCTTCTCTGAAATTGAAACTGCCCAACGCAATCCCTCGGCATCAATATAGATAGATTCCATGATATTCACCTATGGGAATCTCCTACCTATTCTGATGAAAGGGTTCATCGGGTCATTGCGTATTTGGTTGCCAAATTGGTTATCTGTTGAGATGGAAATTTTACTGTGAGTACCACTAGTTTGAGATATTGCGGCTGTGAAAATAACTTCTGAACTAGTTGGGGTGTTACTCCAACCATTTGGCCAATTAGTTTCAATGAAATCCGTAGTGGTTTTGCCAGCCCGATATGCAGGATGTGAAATTAAATCTTGAAGGAAATCAATATTGGTGGTCGTTCCGAGGATGATGAATTCAGAGAGGGCGCTCTTCATTAGACGGATTGCGGCTTTTCTGTCACTTGCATGGACGACGAGTTTTGCCAACATCGGATCATATGATGGAGTCACCTCATCACCTTGCCTAACTCCTGAATCCAACCTAATTCCGGGGCCTGTAGGGGGAGACCAAACCGCCAATGGACCGATTGCTGGGAGGAATCCATTATTTGCATCCTCAGCATAGATTCGGACTTCAATTGCATGGCCATTGACTCTGATATCGGATTGCTCCCTACCTAATGGTAGGCCAGCAGCGATTCTTAATTGCTCACAAACAAGGTCGATTCCTGTAATACACTCAGTGATAGGATGTTCAACTTGAATTCTAGTATTCATCTCAAGGAAATGGAATGTACCATGGGGAGTAACCAAGAATTCTACTGTCCCAGCGCCCTCGTATGATACGGCTTTCGCAGCATTGACCGCTGCTGCCCCCATTTGGGCGCGTAAGTTTTCTGAAACTACTGGGCTGGGGGCCTCTTCGAGAACTTTTTGATGACGGCGTTGAACACTACATTCTCTTTCACAAAGGTGGATGACTTCGCCAAATGAATCGGCAAGGATTTGGATTTCTATATGCCGAGTTGATGTAATCATCCGTTCAACATAGACTCTGCCATCACCAAATGCCGTTAGCGCCTCTCTCCTAGCCGCCATAGCAGCACTTCTAACCTCAGAGAAGTCCTCGACCATTCTCATACCCTTGCCGCCGCCACCAGCACTTGCTTTGAGCATCAAAGGTAAGCCAACCCGCTGGGATGCTTCATGAATTGCAGCCAATGCCGCTTGTTCCTCGACCTCATCGATTTCCTCGCCAGGGATAACTGGGACTCCTGCCTTTCGCATTAATCGCCGAGCAGTCATTTTGTCTCCCATTGATTCTATGGCTTGGGCAGACGGTCCTATCCAAACCAATCCTGCCGACTTTACTGCATTTGCAAAATCTGAACGCTCTGAAAGAAACCCAAAACCAGGGTGAATCGCTCCGGCTTGGGTATTTTCGGCAATTTCAAGGATTTGGCTGATGTTGAGATAAGTCTCTGCAAGACTATCTCCTTTCAGCTCTATTGCTTGGTCAGCCATTTCCACGAATAGTGATTCTCGATCATTGGATGCATGAATTGCTACCGACTTCAAACCTAATTCTCTGCAGGCACGAATGATTCTACAGGCGATTTCACCTCGGTTGGCGATTAGCACCTTGGTGTATGGGTGACTACCACCTTCCATCCACCTCAAACTCATTTCACCACCTCACTTTGAATCAGGGTGCCAATTTGGTTTTCTAGTTTCAAGGAATGAAGAAAGCCCTTCTTGCCCTTCATCTCCAGCTCGCATCTTACTCGTGAAATCCAAAGTCCAGTTTCGCAATTGCTCATCATTTTCTTGCCAGCGGTCAAACCCTAATGTCAACTCTTTCGCTGATGAAACAGCCATTGGTCCAGTAGACAATACTTCTTTGATTAGTGATTCCACCTTCTCATCGAATTCATCGGTTGAAGAAACGACTTGTTCAATCATACCAATTCGGAGCGCTTCGTCCGAATCAATTCTGCTAGCTTGCATTGATAACCTGCGAAAACATGCACTGCCGACTCGTCGGTAAACATAGGGGCCTATCACGGCAGGAAGGATACCTAATTTTCCTTCTGATAATGCAATTTTTACATTTTCTGTGGTAATAACATGGTCTAAGCAGGCAATTAATCCAGCACCTCCACCTAATGCAACACCTTGTACTGTTCCAATAGTGAAGCACGGATGCGACCATAGTCCATTGAACAATGCATCTAATCTTCGAGAATCTTCACGGTTTTCTTCCGCAGTTCTACTACCTGCATCCCGCATCATGTTGATGTCTGCACCGGCACAGAAGTGCTTGCCAGAGGCTGAAAGAACAATGATACGAAGGTTTTCGGAATTATCCTCATCAAATAACTCACCCTGCTGTGAAACTGAGTGCTTTGCTGACCAAGATAACGCCTCGATGATTTCTTGAATCATTTGCTGATTCATAGCGTTATATTTCTGTTCTCTATCGAGGCGGATATTGCAGACTGGACCATTTATTTCTACACTGACTAGTTCATATTCTGGAGCCGTCTTCATTAAATCACCTTTCAATTAGAATTGTCATTTTTTCAATTGCTAACTCACATTCTGAATATACCGTAATCCTGCTCTGGCATTGGAGCATTTAGACTGGCGGCAATACACAAGCCCAAGATGTCCCTAGTATCTCTAGGGTCGATGATTCCATCATCCCATAATTTAGCAGTTGAATGGTAAGGCGAACCCTCGCTTTCGTATTTGTTGAGGATTGGAGCTCTGAAATTTGCAAGTTCCTCACCAAACATCGGATCTTTACCCTCACGTTCTCGCTGGTCCTGCTTGACCGTGGTCAGAACGTCTGCTGCTTGCGGCCCACCCATCACAGAAATACGTGAGTTTGGCCACATGAAGAGGAAGCGGGGGTCATATGCTCGACCGCACATACCGTAATTTCCTGCGCCATGACTGCCGCCAATAATTACTGTGAATTTTGGAACCGGAACACATGATACTGCGGTAACCAGTTTTGCACCATCCTTGGCGATGCCACCAGCCTCATACTTTCTACCGACCATGAAGCCCATTATGTTCTGAAGGAAAACCAAGGGTATTCCTCTCTTACCGCAGAGTTCCACAAAGTGTGCCCCCTTGAGGCTAGATTCACTGAATAATATCCCATTATTAGCAAGTATACCAACTGGGTGGCCATGAATTCTAGCAAAACCACAAACCAAAGTTGTACCATATCTTGCCTTGAATTCATGGAATCTTGAACCGTCAACAACTCGGGCAATAACCTCTCTTACATCATAGGGAGTGCGATTATCCTGCGGAATAATCCCCATTAAATCCTCGACATCGTGAGCCGGTTCTTCTGGTGTATTTCGGTCCAATTCTGTTTTCTTAGAAGGATTGAAGTTTTCAACAATATTTCGTACCATGCGTAATGCCTCTGGTTCATCCTCTGCATAATGATCGGCAACACCTGACTCAACGGTATGTACTTCTGCTCCACCTAAATCTTCAGCAGAAACAACTTCTCCTGTTGCAGCCTTGACCAAGGGAGGCCCAGCCAAGAATATCGTTCCATTGCCCTTGACAATAATCGATTCATCAGACATCGCCGGAACATAAGCCCCTCCTGCGGTACAGGAACCTAAAACTGCAGCAACTTGTGGAATTCCCTTGCCGCTCATCATCGCTTGGTTGCGGAAGATTCTACCAAAATGCCCCTTGTCAGGGAAGACTTCATCTTGCAATGGCAGGAAAGCGCCGCCTGAATCAACCAAATACAGACAAGGGAGGTGGTTTTCATCGGCTATTTCCTGAGCCCTAATATGCTTCTTGACTGTAATAGGGTAGTAAGAGCCGCCCTTGATAGTAGCATCATTTGCTACAAACATGCATTCTCGGCCATGTACCAAACCAACCCCAGTAACTACCCCAGCACTATGGGCACGGCCATCGTACATACCATTGGCAGCAAGTGGTGATAACTCGAGGAAAGAAGACCCTGGGTCGATTATTCTCTCAATTCTCTCCCTTGCTAGAAACTTGCCTCGACTTCGATGCCTTGCCTCATACTTGCCACCCCCACCTGCTCGTGCTTCATCGTGCCTAGATGACAACTCTTTGAGAAGTGAGAGGTTGTGTTCTTTTCGAGAATCAAAATCAGGGTCTGAGCGGTTGACGCGGCTTGGTATCCTATCCAAATCATCCCCCTCCAACAGTGACGAGAAGTAAGCCGGCCTTCAAGCATATGGTCAGACACCGAGTAACAAGCGTCCAAGGTCTCGTAATCCTGGTGCCAGTCCTACTATCAATAGAGCCAATACAATTAGTACTCTAAGGTGGCGCTGGCGGTGTTCAACTCTAACTTGGGTAAATACCAAAATTAGCAGTGTAGTCAATGCTGCCTTTACCAAAAAGAATAGCCAAGCACCGATACTGCCCGTAATTTCCTGACCCCATTCAATGATTTGAGAACTAACTACGTGCTTCTCAGAATAGCCAAAGAAATCAATGCCTACCCAGGTTGCTAAGCCGTCGCATAATTGTCCAAAAGTGAAAGCCAATACCAAGGGGTCAGCCAATAAGGCCCAACGAACATCAGCCTCGTACTCCTTTTTTATTTCAGGCTCTCCTTTTTCCCATTCATCTAGGCTAATTCCCTCTGGTAGTATCCCCGGTTCATATCCGCAAGCGAGCATCTTCATCCTTGCTGGATTTCCCCATCGATACATTTGCCAACAAATTAAAGTTGGAATACCAAGAATAATCAAAACCGGCCAAGCTGGGTTAGCGGTAGCTGAATGCCAAGGATAATGGCTGAATTGCATCCAAAATGCCAACCCCATTAGCACTGCACCCCAACCAACACTGAATAGTGAACGTTCAATTCCACTCCATTCAGCAGAGGTATCTCCGGCTAACCAACAAGCGATTAGTATTGAGACCATTAATCCAGGGATTGTCCACAATGGGCCCACATCAGGATTATTTGAGAAAGCACTTGCGTACATGACAATCCACATCAGTAATAGAATACCTATTACAACCATACGGAATCTTCCTTTGATGGCTACTTCAGAAATAATATGCTTGTCGCTCTTACGGTCAGCCCAATGACCAAGCAAAGCAGCGAGTATTACCCATACAGCGAGATGAAAATGAATAATGGGTGAAATGAAAATTGCTTGATACGATGAAGGAAATAGTTCTGAATCTTCCAGAACTCTAACTACTGATGCCATGACAACCCATGGAATAAATACTAGAATCGTCCTTGGATCAGCAGGTAATCCCATTTTTCGGAAGCGGGCAGAAAGAGCAATTACGAACAGCAATAATACTACGGTAAACAACATTGTATTGATTGAATTATATCCCGAATCTCCTTGTTCGGCATCTTTGATTACTGGATCCCAAACCATTGGGCCGAGAAAGGCATCCCAGAATATAGATGGGATTAGAATTGACCCTAGGAAAAGAATCCCGAGGGTTGCCAATAAAACCCTTGTTGCCCATAATTCAAATGTACTATATTGGTCATCTGGAAGAGGAATTGGCCAATCTTGTGAAGGCTCATCGACTGCTTTTTCCTCCTCCTCAAGGGGCTCACTCAAATCGTCTTCAGTCATCGGGGTCACTCCCGCTGGTGAATAAGGTAGCAATATGCCTTATCGGCATGTGGTTCTGGTTGGAGGTGATTATAATCACTCTTCTTCGCCGTGAGAGTGGCTCTCATGGCCGCAATCAGGATCTTCGCAATCGTGCTCGTCTCCTTCTGCTGCAGCCACACGGGCTTCGTGAACTTCTACGAAAGAAACCTTTGCCACATTTGTGGCATCACGAAGAACTGAAACTACTCTAAACTTCATCATTGCTGCATTGGTATCGAAGAGCATAGCCTGTGGTACTGTGATTGAAACATCATCTCCCTCAAACTCTACTTCAAAATCATCATGGCCGGTGTTGGACTTTAGAAGGGCTGCAATCTTCTCAGCACGGTCTTCTATTACCTTGACGATTGTATATTTGTAGCGAAGGCTTCGTCCAGCCAAAGGATGGTTGAAATCAACACGGTATCGGCCTGCTGCTGCTAATGTAAGAGTTCCATTGCGGCCACCAATCTCGACTGAAGCGCCGATATAGAGGCTTTTTGGGTCTTGAACTGCGCGCATTAATTTGTCTTGGTTGATGGTCTCAATAAGACTGGTGTCTTTGTCACCATATGCCTTGCTTGGCTCGATTACAATATCGTATTCCTTGCTAACCTCGGCTTCCATCAGGCTTTCTTCGAATCCTTCAATGAGTTGTCCTGCACCAACTACTGTTGTTAGAGGTGTGTAGGTTCGACCTTCTTGGTGCATTTCCTGTTCTTTGGCGATTGACTCGAGAGTGGTCTCAAGTAAATCACCATTTTCAGCGTTATACAGCTCATAGTCTACGTGAACGATGGTTCCGTTATCCATTTCAGGCACTTCCTCCCCTACTAGGGGCGAGCCGGCGACCGAACCTTCATTGATAAGTGGAACGGCAATACGGAAAAATAGAAAAATGCGAATTCAGCATCATTTTATTCCTCTTCATCGTGCTTCCTTTGTTGCCACGTTGCTGAACCAGCCAGTAATCCAAGCAACATCATACTCCACCCAAGCCAGACAAAATGACTTCCATTTAGATCTTGAATTGTAACCCTAACCGAATTGACATCATCTAATTGGGCCATGAAAGAGGCACTCATCAGGCCACTTGCCTGACTTGAATCAAAGATAACAACCAAGTCCCCGTACAAACTTGAATGCCTAGATATTTCACTGCGGGCAGTGGTTCTACCATTCGGTGAATCAAATCTTAATACCCCTGGTTCAAGAGTAGTCAACAAATCCCCCACTTCGCCATCAACGACCTCGTGGATGTCTATTCTCACTCCAATGTAGCCATCGCCGACGAGGAATCTCTCGTCAAATTCTGGGTCTTCATCTGAAATAACAATAACTTCTCGGAAAATAAATGCCTCGTCGCCAATTATTTTTGCCTCATCCTTGACAAGAGTTTGACGATGGCTCGCATCTCCTCTATCTATCAAGGTCGTTGTGAATACATGGCCAAGTAAAAGAAGCAACAAACCAAGGTGAACCATGTGAGCCCCCGCAGTGCGCCATTTATTCGAAGAACCCTTTCTCCCTCGCTTGACAATTTTCTTCTTCAATGATGAAATGGAAAGTGCTAATTCCCTAGCAATTGATGGAATTGCCATAAGTAATGGAAGTAACAACAACCACGCAATTTGGCCACGAATGAATGAACCTGATAATACTTCATCAGAATCACCTGGTAATGATTCACCGAAAACTGCAGCAGCAAAAATTGCCAACAAGAGTACCATCATGATAATCAAAATCTGTTTGTTTTGCTGGATGTTTTTACGCCAGCCATAAATTGTCAAAGCCATAACAATAGGGACAATTAGTAGAGTACCAAGCAATTCATGGCTCTCCAAACGGGGCGCATCAATACTTGCAAACATCAACAACCATGTCAAGAGAATAAATGCTGCGCCAACAGTAGTGGGTGCCATCAATGACCATTTTAATGGGTTAACGTCCACTCTCTTGGTGTCATCTTCATTTATCAATAACCATGGAATGAGTATTACTCCCATACCAATCGCTGCAGCCTGCACCTCGACGACTTGTGCCCATGCCGCGAAAATCCAAAAAATAATTGGCGCACCTAAGAGGAAACCATTGTCTTGTGGCCGCTTTTGTACAATTAAAGGCATGACTACAAGGATTGCCAAAGCTCCTAAAATCAAATCTCCACTCATTATTGCAGCGGCAATAGAGCCAAATAAAATCAGAAGGTTTGTTGGTTTTTTTAAGCGTAAGAACAATGCTTCACGTTGCTCAAACAATGAAAACACTGGAGAAAATCCAACAACAAAAAGGAAAATACCCGATATTGAACCCCAAAACATCTCTGCAGTATTCGATTCACTGAATGGGCTCAATAAGACGATAACCGCAGAAAGTGGAATTACAATCCATCCTGTGGTAAAATTTACAGGAATCGAAGGAGAATCCGTTGATTCTTTCAATTCCTGTCTCAAATACCAAGCCATCCAAGTTGATGTACAGAGTAATATTAACATCAAATAACCCATTACTTCAATTCCAACTCCAATATCCCCCTTCAGTAACATCACCCGCCCCCACACGTCTGAAGGGACTGTACCAGTGCCATCACCAACAAAGGCATGACGACTAACCCATACGCCATTGGCTCGAGTTACCAAAGTGGACATTAATGCAAAAATCCCTGGCATCAATCCCGCTAAAGCCCACCATCTTACATCGGTTTTACCTGGTCTTTGAGGCATATGTAGGAGAACCAAAAGAGCCAACCAAGGCAATAAACTAGCAGTTTCCACAGGGTCCCAAGCCCAATAACCACCCCAATCCAGTACTGTATAGGCCCATAATCCCCCGAGGCCAATACCAAGTGTGCCAACAAACAGTGCTGGCCTTGCGAGATGAATCAGGCTATCCTTCAAAGAATCAATATTGGATTTTGGGTTGAAGATATGAGCCAAGACAATACTAGTTACTGCTATGCAAAAAGAATAGTACAGAAATATGATGGGGGGGTGGATGACCATTAGATCTGTCTGCAATAATTCGTTCAACTGAGACCTTGGTGCATCAGGATTGGCGGCTGCATCAAAAGCCCCCATGCTCCAAGCAAGAAAGAGTAAAAATACTGAAAATCCATGGAAAAATGACATTCTAAATTGACGAGTAGATTCGTTTTCAGTGCGAACTCTGCCACGAGTAAACCAACCAACTAAGGCCATGCTGGCTGCCCACATCAGTAGCGGCCCTTCTCTGCCTTCCCACAATGCTGCAAGACGATATCGCAATGGTAAGTCTGAACCTCCATGCTCCCAAACCAAACGATAATTGCTAGCGTCTACGAGGAATAATCCTGCCATCACCAAAAAAGGAAGAGCAATCAAAAAATGTAGTGGTGCAGTCAAACGCTTTTCTTCAATTCGCTTAGGTAAATCGAAGGCTAATGCTAATGCTGCGAGGCAGGCGATTGGTAAACTCGCACCCCACATCATAGAACCTCGGTTAGTGCGTATCTCTAGTGGTTTGATAACTTACTCATTACCAGCCATGATGTTTGGCACGGCTATAACCAAATGATAACAACACAGAAATTACTTTTCTTGAATAGAGAAGCGGTTTTCTAATGAGTATTTTTAATCCCACTCCAAGTTTTGTTAAGGGGCCCATAGAGGACATCTCCTTGGGGAGACAGCGGCCCACGAAAGACAATTCTTCTTCACTTAATTCATAGAGCGCTGTCTTTCCTTTGAGAATCTTATTGTAGGGTGGGAATTCCTTTTCCCAAATATCTTGGTAAGTTTTCAGTTTGGCTTTGCTAACATCGCCTTCAGATATTGCCTTGGCTGAAACTTGAGCTGCAAACATTCCTGACTTCAAGGCAAGATGAGAGCCTCCTTCGAAAAGAGGAGAGGTAAATCCTGCGGCATCACCGATTAACATTAATCCATCATCATAGGTTTCCTGTCTAGGGCCACTGATAGGAATTGTGCCACCGAATGGTTTGATTTTTACAGATTGGTTACGCCATTGTGGATTTGCTTTGGGGTTTGCTTTGAGATAGGAATCTTCGACAAATGCATCAAGATAGCGAATTGCTCCTTTTTTGTCAGTGGTTACCAAGCCAACATTTGCTCTCCCTTCATTCTTTGGAATCATCCAAACATATCCATGAGGGGAATACTTTGGCCAAAGATAGAAATCCAGATAACCATCATTCTCTACTTCATGCATCTCATATTGGAAACCTGAGATGACTTCTACTTCATCCTCCATTTCAAGGAGTTTTGCACAAAGTGCATGCACCCCTGATGCATCCAATATTACCTTGGCTTCGATTGGGAAGGCCTCTCCTGACCCTTCTATTTTCCAATTAGAAAACTTATTTTCACTATTGAATTGTTTTTGAATCGACTTTACCTTATGTGATAGCCTTAATTCGGCTCCTGCATCAACTGCTTGGTTGACCAACCATCTCTCAAAGAGATGTTTTTCCAACACGTATCCTGGCTCTGTCAGGAGTCTTGAGCCTGAATCAGGGAAAATCACTCTAATCCCTTTACATCGAAGGGCTATCACTTGTTCAGGCAAATCAAGTTTTAAGTTCTCAACTGCAAGGTTGGAAAGGCATTCTCCGCAATGAACAGGGGTGCCAATTTCAGCGTGATCCTCGGCAATAATGACGTTTAACCCCAGCCTTGCTGAATGCAAAGCAGCAGAACCTCCACCTGGTCCGGCGCCGATTACTAGTACGTCACAAGTAGTCGGCATCGCAGGACCTCTGTCCAAAGGTGGAGGCCTTTGGCTCATGAACCCAACCCAGTTTAGGGATGTTTTTCTTGCATCGAGTTGATATTCTCGGCACATGAGCAGCGGTCGTGGCGGCGAAGAACCTGAGCCAGTGGCTCAATAATCTAGAGAAATCTGGTGAATTACTGCGAATCAATAAGCCAATCAATGTTGAATTAGAAGCAGGCTATATTGCCGACCGCTTGGTAAAGTGTGGTGGGCCTGCAGTAATTTTTGAAAATCCAAAATTACCTGACGGAAGTATTGCCGAAATTCCGCTTGTGATGAACCTATTTGGTACAACAAAGCGTACCACTGATGCGCTTGGAGTAACTATTCCGAGTGAAATTGGTCAGCGCCTCGTTCGACTAATGAAACCAGACATATCTACGATTAGCAAGAGGCCTTGGAAAGGCCTACCTCTGTTGAAAGATGCGATATCACTTGCACCAAAAAAGGTGAGAAGAGGCGCATGTCAACGAGTAAGAATGAAAAATCCTGATGCAACTAAACTTCCGATTCCAAAAACTTGGCCTGAAGACGGAGGGCGGTTCATCACACTCCCCCTAGTTGTAACCAAGAACCCCGAAAATGGAGAACATAACCTAGGGATGTATCGTGGACAGGTGTTCGGGCCAAAAGAAATCGGGCTCCATTGGCAACTCCACAAGCATGGTGCTGAGCATGCGGCAAATTCTGATGGGAAAATGCCTGTCGCAATTTGCATTGGGGGACCACCAGAACTAATTTTTTCTGCAATCTCACCACTACCTGATAATCTCGAAGAATACATGTTTGCTGGCCTCCTTGCTAGACGAAGGTTGCGTATTACGAAGGCACTAACTCAAAATATCTGGGTTCCGGCTGAGGCCGACATCGTTATCGAAGGCTATACAATCCCTGGTGAAACAAGACAAGAAGGGCCATTCGGTGACCACTTTGGGCATTATTCCTTGGAAGGGCAATTTCCTGTTCTACATATTACTGCCATCACGCATCGTAAGAATGCAATGTTACCTGCAACAATCGTGGGTCTACCACCAATGGAAGACGGTTATCTTGGCGAAGCGATTGGTGATGCTTTCTTGCCAGTACTAAATTTCCAACATCGGGATGTTGTTGATTTATTCTTACCATTGGAAACCGGATTTCATAATCTTGCAATTGTTGCATCGAAGCAACGCTATCCAAGACAGGCCCGAAAAACTGCACTTGGATTGCTCGGTGCGGGACAAATGATGTTCCTCAAAACAATAGTTGCCTGTGATGCTGAACACAAGGTCAAGGATCTTGATGCACTACTCGATGTTCTGGACCGAAATGTCGACCCCGCACATGATCTGATAGTCCTTGATGGCATGGTTGCAGACCAGTTGGCGCATGCTGCGCCATGGGAAAATGTTCACGGGAAGCTGCTCATCGATGCTTCTATTCCCGCAGTAGGTGATCCGCTTCATGGGGTGCAGTTAGCAGATGGACCGGGGTTGGAATTTGCGGAATTAGCAGCAACTGTTGAAGGGGTTGAACAAGCAAGGATGTTGAGGCCCTCCATTCTTGTGATAACAACCAGTATCGAGGCTGGACCTAAACCAGAGCAAACTGTTAATAAAATAAATCAACAAAGTTCTGAGGCTCATTCTGAACATATTTTACAATTGATAAAAATGATATGGCAATTAGAATCTAGTGAGGAACTAAGGTGGCTTATTATTACAGATAATGAACTTGATTTGAATGCCAAAGGTTGCAGAAGGAAATTGCTCTGGCAACTATTCTGTAGATTTGAAGTTAGCCGTGATCTTCATTTTGATGATAATAAGAAGAGAATCGCCTGGGATGCTACGGCTCCGATTCCACGAAATGGTGTAATCCCCATTCGGCCTTGGCCTGCTATTACCTTACATGATCCGAAAGTTATTGCTAAAATAGATGCTATGGCTAAACAGGAGGGATGGCCTTGGGCGTAAAAGAAATCCTCGAATTCATCAAAATAGAGCATACTTTGTTCAGTCTTCCATTTGTTTTCATTGGAGCGTTCTTTGCCGATGGAGCAACCACCACTCAATTGTTTTGGATATTTATCGCTGCTGTTGGAGCTAGAGGATTGGCCATGGCATTGAATAGAATCATCGACAAAGATGTTGATGCTGTAAATCCTCGCACTGCTCAGCGACATTTAGCCTCTGGAACAATGTCGATGAACACGGCATTAACTCTCTCCGCAGTTTTTCTTGGGATGCTGATTTTCGGGGCGTGGAAACTCAATATTGTTGCCTTACAATTAGCATGGATTCCTGTTTTAGCATTCCTTGTTTATCCATTCTTGAAACGGAAAACATGGGCCTGCCACTTATGGTTAGGAGGATGCCTTGCGCTTGCACCTGCAGGGGCTTGGTTAGGCATTGTAGGAAGTGAATCCGGTTGGAGTGCAATCACAGAATTGTATTGGCTACCTGAGGTTTTGTTCCTTTCAATCGGTGTAATGCTATGGATAACCGCTTTCGACTTTGGTTATTCAATCATGGATATTGAGAGTGATTTGGCAAATGGTATCCATTCTTTCTCATCTCGTTTTGGTGTTGAAACTACGGTCAGGGCATCAGTACTCCTAACTGTTAGTTGGATGGTTATTCTCATTATTGCACAGGGAGGTTGGTTTTGGACGATAGCCTGTATTATCATGGCGGTGATGAATATCATTGTCTTCACTTCAAAGAAAGAGGATATGAAAGCCTTCCAAACAAGACTCTTTAGAACCAGCGTTTCAACTGGTTGGCTACTACTCCTAGGTCTAATACTCGAGATGCAAATTTGATGAGCCTTCAGGGATGCCAACTGCACATGAACCCAATAGTCAAGTCCTTACTCGAGTTCAATGAAGCCTTTGAAATCCCCAAGCGCAATGAGCCAGGACTCGGTTCTCAAGAACTTATTGAGTTGCGAATTAAATTGCTTGAAGAAGAAGTTCAAGAATATGCAGAAGCTGCACGTGCTGGTGATTTGGTAGAAGTGCTCGATGCACTTGCAGATATTGGGTATATCCTCGCTGGCACCATTATCAATCACGGTATGCAAGATATTTTCGATGCATCATTTGACGAAGTACATCGTTCCAACATGGCAAAGTTGGTCGATGGCAGAGTATTACGGCGAGAAGATGGAAAGGTTCTGAAACCTGATGGTTGGACACCCCCTAACTTAGGACAATTCCTAAAGCAATAAGCCATACGACTTGATGGGATAGTCATGGAAGCACCTCTTGCAGTGGTAACCGGTGGCGGTAGAGGAATAGGTGCAGCCATTTCCAAAAGGCTGGCTAAAGATGGATATCGGGTTCTTCTCACCTATCATACATCATCAACTCCTGCAGAGCAAGTAGTCGGAGAGATTGTTGAAGACGGCTCTGATGGATTCGCCTTCAAAGTAGATTGCAGTGATTCTGGAGAAGTGGCATTACTTGCAGACCACCCTTGGGTGAAAGACGGAGTTGATGTGCTAGTTTTGAACCATGGTCAATATCACAGAATCAATGCTGATGAATTGGAAGTTGAGGACTTACAGCAAACTATGAATGTCAATTTTGAAGGGTCCTTTCTTGTTTGGAAGGCATTGAGTCCACTACTAACAGAAAATGCGAGAATGATTGTTATTGGCAGTCAGTTAGGCATTAGAGGATCACCTCATGGTGCTGACTATTCAGCAAGTAAAGGCGCTCTTCATGCTTGGGCTAGAAGTCTAGCGCAGACTTATGCGCCAGAAGGCAAGAGAGTGAATGTCATCGCCCCTGGAGCTATCGATACCGCAATTCTTGCAGGTGATAGCGAAGAGAAAAGAAGAGAGCGCGAAGAATCAGTGCCAATGAAAAGGATTGGCACACCAAAAGATATCGCTGGAGTGGCATCCTTTCTTGCATCAGAAGATTCGGCATATGTGACTGCTGCGGTTATCCATGTCAATGGTGGGCAATACCTTTTCTGAAATAGGTGGCAACCAAATGAATAAGCCCGATCCATTCGACATTTCCAAGGCCTTGGAAGGGGCTGCCAAAGAATACCTTGATCCAAATGTTGCAAAGTTTGTACTTGATACTGACTTTGAAACCGCAGGGGACCAAGAAAATGCAATTGAAGAATTGCTGATTCAATTAGAAAATAATCAAGAGAGATGTGTATTACTTGGAGTGACTGGGTCGGGCAAAACATTCGCTATGGCACACCTTATCGAAAGATTGAATATTCCTACTTTGGTAATGAGTCATAACAAGACGCTTGCAAGGCAATTACACCATGAATTCAGTTTACTTTTCCCGACAAATGCTGTTGAATATTTTGTCAGTCATTATGATTATTATCAACCAGAGGCATATCTTCCAAAACGCGATTTGTTCATCGATAAAGAACTCTCTATCAATGAACGTATTGAACAAGAAAGGTTTGCAACTGTAGCCAGCCTAGTAACTCGACCTGATGTAATTGTAGTTTCCAGCGTTTCATGTATTTACGGATTAAATTCCCCAGAAACATTTCTCTCTCACCACTGTCGCTGCCATGTTGGTCAAAGCATAGAACCAATGGATTTACTCAAAGAGTTAATCGAATTACAATATGTTCGAACTACCAGTGAACTTAGTCGTGGAGAAGTTAGACTACGAGGTGAATTACTGGATGTTTGGATGCCTAGTAGAGATGATCCGCTGCGAATTCGTTTCGATTTTGAAGGAGTTACCGCAATACAAGTTTGCGACCCAGTTTCTTGGGAAATCATAGATGAGCTATCAGAGGCTTGGATCCATCCTAAGCAATTCTTCATGACTAGTAAGGAACGCTATGATGCTGCCATGCAGGGAATTGAAGAAGAGATGGATGTTTGTGTCGCTTCATTCAAGGCAGAAGGAAAAGAACTTGAGGCACATCGTCTAGAGCAAAGAACTCAATATGACTTAGAATTGCTCCGAGAAATTGGGCATTGCCCAGCCGTTGAAAATTACAGCATGCATTTCGATGGTAGAGAAAATGGAGAACGCCCCTTCTGCCTGCTGGATTTCATGGCGGCATGTGCTAAACAATTTCATCAACAGGCCGATAAGTTCCTAGTAATTATGGATGAAAGCCATGTTACTCTGCCTCAAACATCAGGCATGTATGCAGGGGATAAATCGCGCAAAGACAATCTAATCGATCATGGCTTTCGCCTTCCCAGTGCAGCAGATAATAGGCCCCTGAAAATCCATGAATTCCAACAACTATCTCCTCAAATCCTCTATGTTTCTGCAACCCCAGGGGAAAGAGAGTTACGCCACCTCTGTGAAGTAACTGGACAAGAGGTATTGATTGGACTAAAGCACACACCGGGTGGTGGAGGGAGTATTGAAGCTGAATTACCAAAGAAACATCCTCAGGCAGAAAGTATGCACACAATGTTGAGTCTAATCGAGGGAATACCCCGTATGGAAATCAGACCTACTGGCCTTCTTGATCCGGAAATAGAAGTCCGACCTACAGAGGGGCAAATTCAGGATTTACTTTCAGAAATTAACCAAAGAGTGGAAGAAAATGAAAGAGTACTAGTCACGGTTTTAACAATCAAATTTGCTGAGGAAGTTGCTGAATACCTCAACCGAATGGGCGTTAAAGCCCATCACCTTCATAGTGAAATAGACACTATTGAAAGAACTGAGATTATCAAAGCATTGCGAATTGGGCACATCGATGTGATTGTTGGAATCAATTTATTGCGTGAAGGACTTGATATTCCGGAAGTTAGCCTTGTTGCGATATTTGATGCCGATAGACAAGGTTTTCTTCGAAATGAAAGGAGCTTGTTGCAGACTATGGGTAGAGCTTCGAGAAACTCTTCGGGTCAAGTAATTCTCTATGCTGATAGTATTAGTCCTGCAATGCGAGCTGCGATAGAACAAACAATCAACAGACGTGAAAAACAAATTCAAAATAATTTGGAAAATAATATTACTCCGCAAACAATAATCAAGCCTTTGCCAAATATGTCTTCGGAAATAGATGACTTGATTTCAGGTACCTCTGGAAAAGGTAGAGCTGGTGGAAAAAGGTTGGTCTCACCCAAAGGCGGCCGGGAATCTTCTGGCAATGTAGAATATGGTGCAGGCGCATGGGCATCTTCAAATGATGTTGTAAATAGACTCTCTCAGCCAATTGATAATCCAATTGATTTAATAGATTTTCAATTAGAAAATGAGGATAAACTATTACTCCTGAAAAAGTTGCAAACCTCCATGGAAGAAGCCGCACAAATGCTAGATTTTGAGAAGGCCGCAGCCCTAAGAGATAGAATCTTTGAATTAGAAGCCGACCTTTAGGTAGCATTCATCAGTAGAACTCAGGTCGCACAGCACATGGCATTAGACCCTGAGTCTTTCGACAAAGCGGTTGTGGACTACGACTTCAGCAAAGGTGGCTCGACAAAGAAGCTACTTGATCAAATGGCTGAGGCAGGGGGGTTCACAGCAACAAAGTTGGCAAAAGCAAGAGATATGCTGAAAGATATGCAATCTCAAATTAATGAAAAGGGCCATGATTCTTCTAAAATCCTCAACTGGTTATCTTTCCCTGCATGCCTTTGTGCAACAGGGACGAGGGGATTCTTTGTCGAATCACTAAAAAGACAGATGTTCAATGTTGTTTCAACAACCTGTGGAATGCTTGACCACGATATTGCAAGAGCCTACAAGCATTATTACCATGGGTCATTTGAATTAGATGATCTCGAATTAAGCGAAGTTGGATTGATGCGCCTTGGCAACGTAGTGGTGCCTAACCAATCTTATGGTGAAATAATTGAGGCAATGGTAATGCCTATTCTTGAAGATATTAGAAGAGATAGAATCGCTGAAACAGGAAAATCAGGGGCAGACCTCTGGTTAGGTTTTGGAAGCATTGACTTAGTTTGGGAATTGGGAAAAAGGATTGGAACAGAGGATTCGATTATTTTTTGGGCAGCCAAGCACAAGATTCCGGTAGTAATTCCGGGAATAACAGATGGCAGTATTGGGGCTCAACTATTCATGTTCAGACAAAAATATCGAGATTTCCATATTGATACACTAGCAGATGAGCAAATTCTTTCAGACCTAACATGGGATGTGGAAACCTCAAACGCTTTGATGATTGGTGGAGGGATTTCTAAACATCATGTAATTTGGTGGAACCAATATCGTGAGGGCTTAGATTCTGCAGTTTACATTACCACTGCTCCAGAACATGATGGAAGTCTATCAGGGGCTCGATTACGAGAGGCAATATCTTGGGGTAAAATGAAGCCGGAAGCCCCTCATATTTGTGTTGAAGGGGATGCTAGCGTATTGCTTCCAATTCTTGGAGCAGATATTTTTGGCTAATTCAAACTTCAGGCTCATCTGGAAAAACCTCGATTTGTTTTACCTTCTTTACTAAGTCAGTGAAATTATCGTGGAATTTTGTCGCCCTTACAGTATGATTGTCTATCCAATGGTAGTTTCCCCCTCTGGGTTTACCAAATAGAATTCCATGGTACCTGAATCCATGCTTTACTAACCAAGCTTCTGTGACTTCACGGTGTGCTTCGGTTCGGCTAGTGAAAAATGTGATGATATGCCCTTCATTGAACCATTTATTGATAGTTTCAACTGCTCCTTCATAGACCTCTACATCTATCATTCTTTCAGGTTCTTCATTTGGCACATCATCACAGATGGTGCCATCGATGTCAATCATGAAATTCTTACATTCTTTAGAAAGAATTGGACTAGCGGTTTTACCATCCTTATCCAACGCATCATGGAGTTCAACCATGAATACTTCCAAGTGCCGGTGGTTCTTCAAAGAACGCCTTACTATACTTCCAATTGTCCGGCCAACCATTCCATCAAAATAACGCCTATTCCGTAGGCTGGTCGCCAACCATCGTCCCTACCTGCTGCCAAAAGTGATTCATGAAGGGGATTCAAGTTCGGCCTACTGCCTCTTGCACTATTGGAGGAGGGGGTAATACTTTTTTTCTCTAAATCTTGGACATGCATACCTGAATCAAGAACTCTCATTGTTCTTTGATACAAAACCTTGAATTCCTCAAATGTTTCTAATGTTCGCATGCCCCTTCTTCCACAAATGTCTAATTTCTTTGGAAGAGGGGGGATTGAGAATACTAACCCCATCAAAGCAGAGAGTGTATCTCTCCAAGATAACCAATAATGAACAAAATCATGCTCAGGAGGGGACTGGCATTCGGAATTAAACCATTCTTGAAATGGCAGGTCGGACCATTTCTCCATCCCACACTGAACCAAATCATGGACAACTATGGTACACCTTTTTCCGATTAGATCTGAGGATGGAGGGACTACCATTATCGCCTCGCTTTTTTCATCTACTGGAACTGAAAACGAAACAATATAGTCTACATCTTCAGTGAATTTTCCTACGACAGAATGTCCATCTTGCTTGAGAAGTTGAATGAATTCATCGGCGAGAGGTTGGTTGTCTGCCAACACCTGAACCTTCGCCATCAAATAACCGTACAAGTGCTATTCAATTTACTATTGGCTATCAAGGGGCTCTTGGAACAACTTCTGGTAATGAGCCAAGATGCTCTAATAAAATAGAAACTACCTCATCTATATCACTTGAGAAATGCAGCAATTTCATATCATCTGGGCTAATCATTCCTGTCTCAATCAATAAATCCCAATCGATTAAACGCTTCCAGTTCTCTGTATTCCAAAGAATTATGGGGAGTTTTTTTGAAATCTTTCCAGTCTGAATCAAAGTCAAGACTTCGAATAGTTCATCCAATGTTCCAAAACCTCCCGGGAAAACAAGGATTGCTTTAGCGGGATAAACGAACCAGAACTTACGCATCGCGAAATATTTGAATTGGAACCCAAGGTCTGGACTGATCCATTTATTGATTCCTGGCTCAAATGGCAATTCTATTCCAAGTCCAATATTCCCAGCTCCTGCTTCATAGGCGCCTTTGTTCGATGCCTCCATTATCCCAGGTCCTGCACCGGTGCAAACATGGAATCTTTGTGAGCCATCACTTCTAGCCCCTCCTCCCTCTGCTCTTGGAGTGATTGCCCATTCACTCAACCGCCGTGCAATTTCGGTTGCTGCAAGACAATCAGGTTCATTCAATGGAGTCCTTGCTGAACCAAAGAAAACAACCGTATCAGTGAATCCTTTATTGATAAGTTGAGTTTCTGGAGCAACAAATTCTGCCATCATTCTAATGACTCTAGCCTCCTTACTTTCTAGCCATTCTATGTCTTTCCAAGGTGGGTCCGGGTGCAAATCTTCAGCGCTCATGAAGTTTCTAATGCTCGTTCTTAGTTATCAAGGTTTCAACCCCTGGAAAGACGTATAAATTACCCTCTTTGTAATTGTGTTTTTTCTAATTGGTTTTTTGATTATTCTAATTGATTATTCTTATTTTATACTTGTAAAATAGGCACTCATAATTTACGCTTGTTTTTCAGTAATTTCAATTAGATTAACATTGATTATTGGCCATATGAATAACAAAAA
>JAAZXA010000026.1 GCA_014240385.1 Methanobacteriota archaeon
AAATGGAATAGCCGTCGATTCGAGTGGCAACGCCTATGCGACTGGATATTTCCAAGGAACAGCGACCTTCGGTAGCACCAGCCTTGTGAGCAGTGGAGATGATGACATCTTCATCGCCAAGTTGAGCAGCAGTGGCTCATGGCAATGGGCGGTCAAGGCCGGTGGTTCATCTGGTGATAATGGAAATGCAATAGCCGTCGATTCGAGTGGCAACCCTTATGTCACAGGATATTTCAAAGGAACAGCTACTTTCGGTAGCAACAGCCTGACTAGTAGTGGAGATTATGATGCCTTCATTGGCAAGTTGACTGCGGCTACCGGGGCATGGCAATGGGTGTCTAAGGCAGGTGGTTCAAGTTCTGATAGAGGATATGGAATAGCCGTTGATTCGAGTGGCAACGCCTATGTTACTGGATATTTCCAAGGAACAGCGACCTTCGGTAGCAACAGCCTTGTGAGCAGTGGAAGTAATGACATCTTCATCGCTAAGTTGAGCAGCAGTGGTTCATGGCAATGGGCGGTCAAGGCAGGTGGTTCATCTAATGATCACGGAAATGGAATAGCCGTTGATTCAAGTGGCAACGCCTATGCTACTGGAAATTTCCAAGGAACAGCGACCTTCGGTCTTCAAAGTCTTTCTTGCATTAATACGGCGTGCGGATTTTTGTGGAAGGTTGACATCCCCGCTCCACCCTCACCTGATGGTACAGTTGCCGCTTGGCTTGGTTGGAACTCCTCCACAAGTGAACTGGAAGGTTCATTCTTGGTTACTAATTTAGTTACAGGCTACGACTATGGAGTAGTCTACCAGTTGCATTATACCAGTAATGACACACTCATCGGCAACAACACCGAAAGTTGGTTTGCATCAGCCAATAACTATGGGCCTTCGCTTGATTATTGTCATATGCAAGTTGATAACTTAAATTATGGTGAACAATATACTTTGAAGACATGGCTCTTCTATAATTACGCAGTGGGTGGACCTTTACTGGATTATGATACATTTAATACTACAATACCTCAAGAAAGCAATTACACCGGAAATGAATGGTATGTGGCTGATTCATGGTTCGAGATTGATGATGCTAATGACTCATGGAATGTTGGGATAAACGTTAGTAATATGCCAGCCAATACTGATTTCAACCTTACATGGCAGGTAGAGTTGTACTATGATAATGTGGCTTTAACCATATTCAATGACGATATTCAGAACTGGGATTGGGAGGCTACGACGACTGAACAGATGTTGACACAAAAGACTCTGTCCGAGGGTCTCATGTCTATTGCCGGACGATATAGTGAATATTGTCTTGGCTTTACTATTTATCATTCGAGTACTGGAAATGCGGCCAGCAGTGGAGGAAGCTGCACTTTTCACACCCCACCTATCTCTAACGATGGCGACTGGATTCCAGATGCTTATGAGGGTGCTTTCACACAGACTTCATCCAGTTCACTTGATACTGATGGTGATGGATGGGGGGATTGGATAGAACACTGGGGAGGTTCTGACCCTTCAGCCTCGTCTTCAACACCTACTGACGCTGATAACGATGGTCTACCATACCTCTTGGAAGTGATGATGGGGACTTCTGATAATGACAATGATAGCGATGGAGATGGGGCACTTGATTTTGATGATTTCCGTTATGGAGGGCACCCTGCAAGGGAAAGTTATCTCCCACCCAATGGTGATTGGGATAGTTGTTGGGATAATTGGGAAGATCAAGTTGGTTTGAATAGCAGTAATCCAGATTCTGATGGAGATGGAGTTTACGACTGTTTTGAAAGCGACCCATGGAATGCAAGTTCAACCCCCACTGATACCGATGGAGATGGCCTTCCTGATGATTTAGAATTATTATACAATACCAACCTAAGCAATCCAGATAGTGATGGAGATGGGGTTCCAGATTCTGCGGAAATTGGTTCGGAAACCAACCCTAATGCCGTTTTGAACTACAATGTAAATTATTGGTCTAATTTTCACCAAACCTTAGAACAATTTGGAACAGCAACTGCATCAACAACAGCGACAATTTATTCTGCGAACAATGTATTGGATGATGACCACTTATCATACTGGCAGCCAGAAAATCCCTGCCCTGGTTGGATTGAAATAGACCTCGGTAATACCTACCGTCCATCTTACATAGAATTCAGTATATTCAATGAAGATTATGATGGTGATTACCCAAGAGAAGTGATAATTCAAACTCGAGAATACCCTTCAGATAATTGGAGAAATGTTTCTTCATTTACCTTTGGCGATGATTTGGCGCTTTCAGGCGCATTTGGAGGTTATACAGACTTACATAAAGTTCGTTATGTGCGGATTTATTGCATTTCATCAAATGATGATTCGGGAGTTCCGCATGATATCGCGTTCTCTGAGATTACCATATATGATTCGACAAATTTACAATATGTGGACCTCAATGCAATCGACAACCAAACTACTGGTGTCACAGGACCTACGGCGCCTACAGATGCACCCAGCGCACCGACACACGACGAAGCAAATGTCATCTCTTTGTTTAGCGATGAATATACAGATGTCCCCGGAACGGACTGGTCTCCAAGTTGGAGTCAAAACACTATCTATACAACTGAGGTCATTGCAGGAAACATCGTCATTAAATACCAAAATTTTGATTATATGGGAGTTTCTTTGGATAGTAATCACTACCAAGATGTGTCTGATTTTACCCATGTGCATTTCGATTACTGGACAGCAGATGCCTGTCCAGATGAATGTCTAAAACTTTCTTTGATCAGCCCTGGGCCACTTGAAAACTCTGTTTCTGCTGGAACTATTGTCACAGGCTCTTGGCAAACGGTAGACATCTCATTAAACCTCTATGATGTTCCAGACTTATCAAATATTTTCCAACTAAAGTTTGAAGGAAGTGGCACTGTATACATCGACAATCTCTATTTTTATGGGCTTGTCAACAACGATACAAATAATAATACAGGTAATAATACAGATAATAATACTAGTAATAATACCAATGACGATACTGATTCAGATGGCGTAACTGATTTGTTTGACCTATGCCCAAATACTCCAGCGGATAATGAAGTTGATATTGATGGATGTATAATCATAGAATCTCATGAACCTGAACTGGAAATTCTGTTCACTGAAACTCTAGATGATTGTGAACTCTCTATCTGTCCTGATGGAGAAGTTTGGATGCAAGAAGTTGAAATTCTTCTTCATGACCCTTGGATAGGTTACAACCATTCCATTTCTATAACGTTTAGTGATGATAATGGAAACACACTATTCAACTACTTCTCTCCATTGCACCGTTCGATTGACGATGGGTGGCACATGATCCGTTCCGGTCCATGGAGTTTAAATATTGAATTTGCCGATGACGATACAATAGAATTTTGGGAGGGAACAACACGCCTCCTTTGGGATGTAAAAACACACAACAGTGTGGAACTCCCATATTTCACAGCGGGTGAATACTGCGTAGAGGTTTCACTTGGTTATCAGATTGATATTACTGACAACTCGATGGACTCAGTAAGCAATCTCTTTGACAGTGTGGATTATTGTGATACCTTTGAGCATGATTCCCTTGAAGGAGTTATATGGGAAGGTTATGAAGACGAACCACCACAGTCTACCCTTGAAAAAGTAATGTCAAACAAGATTGTCTCATCGCTTCTTGATTTCATGGATTCAACCCAAGGTCAGATTCTTTCAATTGGTTTAGCAATTCTTGGTTTTGCAGGAAAAATGGTCTTGGCCCGTGGACAGAGAGCCAAGAACAAGCGAGTAACCAAGTTCTCCAATGCAATACGAAAGGCAGAGTCTCGCGGTAGATTGAAGATACTCGAAATGGATATTGAAAAGGCCAATAATAAGGGTAAGTTACCTCGCGGTGGATATGGAGACTTGATGGAACAAATAGAATCCCGGATGGAGTCCCTCGGCTTTGATGATGACCCTGATCAAGGAAGTACTTCAGGAAACTGGACCAGTGGTGATGATATGCAACAGGCATCTGAAATGATGTGGGATGCTCAAGACATGATGGAAGACGCCAGAGAAGAAGCAAAGATGACCAGACAGGCTGTTGAAGGTTTGCAAGATAGACTTAATATCGATACAAAATATTCAGAGGAGGCTGTAAGTAAAGGGCCTCGCTATGAACGAACGGGTGTGCGTTTGTCTGATTCTGCAGCATCTACTGGGCCGTCTCTTCCAGGAAGCAAAGAAGGAGGCTTAGAGGCTAATCCGGACTTAGTGGCTTCAATCCTATCACAGAATATTGCACCTAAAGATAAGTGCCCTTGTGGAAATGGTAAAATGTACAAGGATTGCCACATGAAGAGAAGTAAGAAAAAGAAGAAATGGTGATTAATCATCAAGTACTGAAGAGCGCATTCTCTCTAACAATGCGTCTGCCTTGCCTAACTTACTGCGAGTTCTTTCCAAGTCATCATTGGCTATGATTACATCTTCACCGATATGTAATTCCTCCTTGGCATCTAATGCCTCATCTATTTTACTGACATCTTTGAATTGACGGACTACACTTCTCAATTCCGCAACTACTGAATCTATTTGAGTCTCGGTAAGCGAGACACCAGAAGGAAGTGATGGCACATCCTTTGGTGAAATGTATCCTAATTCAACACCAACTATTCCTCCACATGCGATGATTCGAGGCCTTAATTCTGGTGTGTTGACATCATATCCTCGACTTTCCATGAAACGTACCAAGAGGGCTTGGGCTGTTGGGCCATATTCTCCTTCACTTCTGCGCAGGATGGATTCAACGACTTGCTCAAAGGCACTGATACTCTTCTCCAATCGGTTGAGGGTTCGTTGCGAGGAGGCCGACATATGTACGGCGCCATGTTGTAGAATACGAATGAGGCGCTCCTTACGGGCTGCTCTTGGGTCAGTAGAAGATGCCTGAGCATCGAGACTAACATGCAAGTCGAAGAGACCGTGTAATCTACCACTAATTGGGGCCATTCGTAAATCAAGACCCTGTTCACGACCAAATCTCTCAAACGCCATCCTAGCCTGAACATGGTCATCTGCTGCTGCTTCCAAAATCGATTCCAAACCTTCAACAAGTCTAGGCCTGACTTTCTCGAATAGACGCATGGCTTCTCTTTCTCGCCATGAACCTGGGCCTGCTGTCAAGGTTGAGCGCTCCTCTGCAACCTGAGAGATGATTTCGGACATTCTATCGACTATTCTATTTCGCACCGCTGTCAAGGAAACTTGAATGCCTTTACTTCCAAGGCTATCGAGGAATGAATCTACATCTTCTCCATCATGAGTATTACCTATTAGGAGAAACTCTCGCAAAGATGCATCAATCTCTGCCATTCTGGCCTCAAGTTCGATAACTGCCTGTTCACTACCTGAATCTTCAACATGAATTTCCTTTGCTTGACTGTCTACTTCACTAGCATGCCATCTATCTCTAGCAGTTGCTAGCCAACCACGGATAGTGTTGGAGAGATTGTCCTCATCCACATCTAAACCGCTACTTCTCAATTGTTCACGGAATTCTGATTCTTGTTCAAAGGACCACGAACCATGATTACGAGAGACGAACCTTTCAACTTCTGTTCGTAATGCCAATTGCCTTTCTGGAGAAAGTTCCCCCTCTAAGACTGCAGGTAGTGTACTGGAAGGTAATGCCATCGGAGCTTCTAATTCAGGCTCAGGTTCAATTTCTGCAATGAGGGGAGGTATCTCGATTAGGGGTTCAATCTGCAAAACATCTTCGATTAAGAAATCCGGTTCTTTTTCCTCATGTTTTGGCAAGGATGGGATAGTTGGTGATTTACTACCCTTCCCTCGAGGTCTTCGTAGACTCTTCTTGACTTTACCCCAGCCTCCTTCTTGAGATGCTAAGACTCCAGCAACTCTACCAAGCAATTGCGGCTTACTACCTGAACGTGGCAATTTGAATTTGATACATAAAGCATGCAATTCATCCCTAGTCATGCTGTCAAGCATTCCTGTATGCAATTGCTTTGGATCCTTGTTGAGGTGAAGCCATAGACGTTGTTTCTTTTCTTTTACAGAACCTGAGCGTTTTATTCCAAAAATGGCAAGAATAGCACCAAGGTCAGAATTGGAATGAGACTGGATGGCCTCCCATGCCAAATCCCATTCACTAAGGCAGTGATGAGCGATGAGCCTTATTCTAATTGCCTCGACATTTCCAGCCTTTGAAAGTCCGGCCTCAATGGCCATTTCTCGTAGGTCATCCAACTTCGACTGATATAGCCGCGAAAGCATATCTGGTTGGTTGCTCAGGTTATCACCAAAGTCTATGCCCACTTGATGACCTCAAGTATGTTGCCATTGCTATACGGCCCTACGGGCCGATTAACAAACCCCCTCAGGACTGCCAATTCTATCTATCAACCAACAGGTTGAAGCGGTAGTGCTTGAGCAAAGGAATCATGGGTCGGAACCGTAAGGACGCCCGCGCAAACTTGCGTGAACTATCTTCAAAAGAAGAAGCGATGTTCCAAAATATGATGTCCGACCTGAAAAAGTTGGAAGCGGAACTTCGCACCTCTATCGAGGAACGTTCACTAAATATTGAAGCAACATTGCTTGACTTAGCAAGTGCAAGAGATGCAATCAATGCTGGATTAAACTCCGCCCGTAAAGAGTTAGAGAAATTGAACCGGAAACTCGGGAAATCAAAAGTCAGTCAAAAAGCACCTCAAGCAATCCGTGAGGTTGCTAGAGAATTGGGAGACGTCAGGAATACCTATGTGAGTTTTAGGAAAAGGGCATCAGAGGCCCTAAATAAACCGCCAACTTCAGTAGATATGGTTGAAGAATTTATGCAAAGTATCATCAAAAGAGCATCTTCTTGGGAGGATGAAGCGAGAAAAATCGAAGGAGGTTTTGCTAGTTCAGTGGACTTTAGCATGCCTGAACAATTTGCTTCACTCGAAGGCCTAGTCAAAGGTGGTGGATACGAAGTCATCCTTGCAGGAGAAGATAGAGACCCTGCTGTCCTGAAAGCCTTCAACGAAGAGTTGGAGAACTTGATGAATCCAGAAAGCCCTGAAGACTAATCAATTATCAATCAATAAGGACTCAAAAACTGCTCAACTAAGGTTAAATCATCCTTATTTGCCCTCTTTTCTAATGCAACAGCCAACAATTCCTGCCATTCAATCATTGTTCGGACTATTTCCTCGTAAGCATATTCCAATGGCCCTGTTCGCTCAATTGCAATTGTTCGCTTTCCATTGACATTGAGTGTCTCCATGCGTATTTCAACTCGAGTACCCTGTCTCGCTACACGGCCATCTCTATCCATAAACGATTCTGTAAGGCTCAAATCTTCGCTCGCTTCTGCTTCTCTTAGGATGGTTCCAATACCTCGTTGCTCAACATGTATTCCAACTAAATCACGGATTGAACTTGGAAGCTTACTCCATAATTCTAATTCATTGGTGAAAGCGATTTCAGCGGGCTTGTCGTTGAAGATATTAGTTCTCTCAAATGGGAAGCCTTTTCGACTAACTAAGACTGATAACCCTGAGAATGTTGGAGGGATGAAATGGGCTCTTTCTGGATTTCCCCGATGCATGCCAAGAGTATGCCTACGGGCTCTGATCCCTGCTGCTGCCCAGCGCCCTCTATCGACAATATAGCCATCAATTTCCCCTTCCCCTCGGAGTTTTTCCATCCAAGGCACGAGGCTAGACCAAGACTCATCCTGAGGTTTTTCAAATCTATCAAAAGCATCTTCTAAAGACATCGAATGGACATCTATTCGTGCCCTTCTCATTTGTCTTCTCAACATTCTATTAGGGCAAATTAGCAAAGAATTCTTTGGCAAATATTCTGCTTTGTCCTCGCTAATCAAAACCCAGGTTGCTTCTCGCCTTGGCAAGGTTGCTGCAAGTTCCAAGCCATGATGATCCATTGTAGCCCATACTTCAGCAGGTAAAAGGATTAAATCCACTTTTGCCTCATGTAAGGCTTGAAGAGCAGATTCTTGGGTCTCGAAAATATCTGCTTCGAGATGCGCAGCATCTCCTTTTTCCTTCAATGTAGTTAGTTTTCTAAGGAATTGATCGACTGTACCTGAACCATCTTCAGGTGGAATTGCAATGCACAGCGCCTTTTCTTGCATCCAATCAACCTCGGCGGACTGTTGTCCGCAAGATGAATCCGACAGCCACCCGTTGATATATCCGACCCCTCTCCTTTGCATGATAAGATGAGCCAACGACTGCTTGCAGAGGATTCATTGGAGGCCGCTCGGCTTCGGGTTGAGGCCGAACTTGAGGTATTTCTTGAACAGTGTATAATCCGAGATGGCGAAGTTGCTGAACTTGCTACAAGTATGGTTATGGCAGGTGGCAAAAGAACTAGGCCGATTCTTATTATTCTTGCATATGAAATGGCTGGCGGAGAAAATATCGAAGAAGTTCTACCAATGGCTTTGGCCTTTGAATTAATCCACACTGCAACTTTAATCCATGATGATATTCATGATGCTGCAAAGTATAGGCGAGGTACTCAAACAATTCACGACCGCCATGGTCTGGCCAAGGCCATCATCGCTGGTGATTGGCTATTTGTCCAAGGGTTTGCTCTAGGCGGCGGGAAATATGGTGAAAATATTGTTAAATTAATGTCAAAATGCTGTGCTGATATCGCCAGCGCCGAATTGAAGCAATTGGCACACATAAATGACCTTGCTACTACGCCTGAAGATTATGATGCAATAGTTCGCGGTAAAACCGCTGGACCCTTCGCTGCCGGCTGTGAAGCAGCCGCACTTATCGCTGGTCAAGAAGCAAGCAAGGCAGCAGCTTTGGGCAGATTTGGAATGCAACTTGGAATTGCATTCCAATTAGTTGATGATCTCCTTGACCTGCTTGGTGATGCGCGAATGGGGAAACCAAGAGGGGCAGATGTGCTTGAAGGAAAGATGACTCTCCCACTAATTCACGGACTAACCATGCTACACGGTGATGCAAGGCAGCAATTATCCGAAGTTATAGATTCCTTTAATGATGGATTATGGCAAGAATTAATCTCATTATTAGAACGTGCAGGAAGCCTAGATTATTCTCGTTCACTCATTAGAACTCATATGGAAAGAGGTATCGAGGAATTACATGGCTTTGAAGAAACCGAGGCTAGAACTGTGATAATGTCCTTGGCGAAAGAACTGATGCTACGGAAAATCTGAGGCGTCAAAATGGCGACTTCAGCAATCGAGCATCGGTCAGCCCTAATCATTGGTGCAGGACCAGCAGGTAGCGCAGCAGCACAACGCTTAGCCGAAGGTGGTATCGATGTATTAGTGATTGAAAAACGCCATATTATTGGCAACCCAGCACAGTGTGGAGAGTGCATTCCAGAATGGGGCGAGGTCATCGGCGCCTTCCCAAAGGCCGCAAAAGAAGAATGGCTACGGAATTATTTCATTTTCCCAGAACGAATCAAATTACATCCTCTAAAATGGATGAGAATATTTTCACCAAGTGGAAAATCATGGAAAATGCCGCTCGATGCTTTCGCAGCCCACCGCCTACAATTCGATGGCCTACTCGCTGATAGAGCAATGAATGCAGGAGCAGAAATCAGAGTCGATACAGCATTAACCAATATCATCACAAATAGAAAAGATGGAAAAGATCTGTATGTGACAAATAATGGCAAAATAACCGCCGATGTAATTATTGATGCAAGTGGTTCATTGGCCCATGTTGCGCGCCTGAGAGGTGGCCACCAAGGAGAAGACCAAGTGCCAACAATTTATGCTCAAGTATCAGGTGTAATTCCCGAAAGTTTTGACATCTTTCTAGGTGCCATCGCACCGATGGGATATGCTTGGATAATTCCAAAAGGAGAGGGATTTGCAAATGTAGGAATTGGTGTGAAAGCAGGAGCCATGAAAGGGGTACTGAAAGAACATCTAAAGAAATTATGCGATGAGTTAAACCTAACAATTCACTCTTGGGGAGGCGGGTGGATTCCGATGGGTGGGCCGGTCAAGAATCTAGTCAAAGATAATGTTCTGGCAGTAGGAGATGCAGGTGGATTAGTGATGCCATCAAATGGAGGTGGTATTTCTCAAGCGATAATGTCTGGGTTCTATGCTGGAGAGACTATTATTCAGCACTTTAACAGTGGGATGGAATTACAAAACTACCATCGCATAACCATGAATGTGATGGGGAAATCACTGAAAACAAGCCTGAGAACAAAGAAAATCGCCTACCTCATCCTACGTTGGAATTGGAGTGCAGAATTGGCGATGAGGTTTTTAGGGCCAATCGGCGGGATTAGAAGAGCAGTTGAATGTAAGAAATCTGTTTGGATTATCTAAGTTTTAGCATAACATTGACCTGTAAGTAGGGAATCGGAGGCCATGGCCCCAACTCCGTACCCGCATGAAAGTAATTTGATTGGAAAAAATGCAATTACATTTAGACAAGAGAGACTACTAACTATTATGGCAATAATTTTGATGGTTTTTTCAAGTCTTTTACCAGTTTTATCGACTGAAAAAGAAGCAATACCTCAATTAATATTTACTGAACCATCATATTCTCAACATTCAGCAGAAGAAGACCTGTCGGTTGGAGGGAAACACATGGGAACTGGTGAATACTGGCAGAGGAATACCCATGACATAACTACGAATGATTGGGATGGCGATGGATTGGCCAACAATATCGACAGATTTCCAACGGATTTCTCAAGGCCTGCTCAGGCCATGCCTGATAGGATTCAATGTTCTGATGATAGCCAATTACCATGTTTCGATAATGTCGGTTTCTCGATGTCGAGTGACCCAATCGTCGAATTCAGTGAGCAAACCTTCCCCTTCAGCTCAAAATGGGCCGATATCGATGGCGATGGAGACCATGATATGAGCATCAGTTCTGGAAGTAAATTGAACCTTTTCTTAAACGAGAATGGGATGATTTCTGATGAAGCAGCCACCAATTTCAATGCTGGAGATTTCATATTTGCTTTTGATTGGGCAGACATGGATTCTGATGGGGACCTTGACCTATTGGTAGGTAATTTCCCTGCGGTCAATCTCAACACCCTCGAGGTTGATGACACTGGAGGCCACAATCGTGTCTACATCAATAATGGAAATGGTCTAGATTCTATACCAGTCTGGTCAAGCAATGCAAGTGGGATGTTGACTTCTTCAGTTGCATGGGCGGACATGAATGGAGATGGGCTGCTCGACGCATTCTTTGGAAACCGCAACTGGTTCGATGAGGAGAATCCAAGTATCAACGACCCTGGAATGAAGAATCACATCTATCTCAATGATGGCAGTGGCTCCCTCGAGAGCACTCCGTGGTGGTCCAGTGATTCGACATATCCTACCATTGGAATAGAACTCGCTGATGTGAATGGAGATGGAGATGTTGACATGTTGGTGACCAACGAAGTGGGTCGTTTATCAGACGGTGAAACATGGGCAGGATTCCTTGAGTATTATGAGAACGATGGAGGTTTTGCAGCAACTCCTACATGGACGAATGCAACGTCCTTAGAGGTAGATACCAAGAGTCCAGCGGCACTTTCAGACATTGATGGTGATGGAGACCTTGACCTTGCTTTCGGGCAGGAAAGAGGAGCAGTCAACGTTCTGGAATTCGATGCTGGAACCTTCCAGAACACCCCCTTGTGGAGTAGTTGTGACGTTCAGATGATGGATGGATATTGTGAATCCAGGTATGGAGCAATCGCTTGGGCTGACATGAACCAGGATGGCGCTGAAGACATCATAGCCATGACAAGGTCTGGTGAAGGCTCTTGCATCTTCCTCAATAATGGAGGTATTCTTTCCTTCCAACCGTCGTGGTGTGATGAAGCACAAGGCCAGTGGACATCCATGGACATGGGGGATTTGGATGGAGATGGAGATATCGATATCGTACGCACAAGTCTGGATGCTGGAAGAGCCGAGATACTTGTGAACTCTGCAAGGACCATCAGTACTTACGAGGAAGGCGAAGGTCCTGAACAGGGTTCATTCTGGTCAATGTCGCTTACTGCTCCTTCAATTACACACCAAGAATGTACTTCAGGCTACACTTTTGATGTACCTCCGGTTGCAGTCTGGAATGAATGTACGTGGATAACGAATTATATATCTCTCAATTCTGATCGACGAATATTGGACGTTGCCCTCTATCCTTCTTCAGAAGATACAGATAGGTATCTTGTTTCAGAAGATAATGCGGTGTACATTTCCGGCGGTAATGGCGGAATGGTGGTCGATGCGAATCAATCAGTCAACGGGATGGTTATTGGCGATGTTGATGGAGATGGAGATTTTGATATCGTAGGCGGTAATCAGAACAGTTTCACTACCTATCTGCGTCAGTACCATACCAGCAATGAGTTTTCAGGGGCAAATGGCCCTCAGTCTCCACTGGGCCAGTGGAATAATTATTCTTACTCTTTCATTCCTATCGAATGGAACAGCACCGGAACTCAGGATGATTATGATTTGAAATCAATGTCTCTATCTGACATAGATGGTGATGGCGATTTGGATTTATCTTATGCACTCGAGGATTGGGATGGAACCTCTACTCCCGGAGTCTGTGTTCACAGGAACACCGATGGCTTGGGGAACTTCACCGAGGAACCTGTCTGGTGCGGAATGCCGATGACTGAGGCCACTAGCATAGCATGGGAAGATTTCGATGATGATGGAGATGAAGATCTTGCAGTCGCTGCAGATGGCAAGCCAATTGTGGTCTATGTCAACAATGGTGGAGGCAGTGGCTTCACCAAGATGGATCTGAATCATCCACAATGTATTGACAATTGTCAGTTGCGTTCAGTCGCTTGGGTGGATTTGGATAATGATGGAGACAAGGAACTTGTTGCTGGAGGGCAGATGATGCGTCCAGCGATCTTCCGCAATGATGCAGGGGTGCTTTCCACCGCTAATTCACGTTCATTGGATGACATGATGAGCGCACAGGAGATTATCGCTGCAGATATTGATAGGAATGGGTATCAAGACCTGATAATAGCAAATAGAGATGGTGGCGATGTAATCTATCTGAATGATGGAGGAACTGTTGCTGCAACGTATTCTTGGATGGATGGTTCAAACCTCGGAAGAACTGAGGGGATAATAGCATTGGATGTGTATAATTACGACAGTTTTTCACGCGATGGAGGGATAGAAATACTATCTTATAATGAAGATGAAATCCTACTGTTGGAAACAAGATTCGACAATGATGGTGATATGAAGCCTGATGAAGCATACAGTGACCTGAATTCTGATAATGAAGATTTCGACCATATGCCGATGGACCCAACTCAATGGGAGGATACGGACCTAGATGGATATGGAGAAGAAGAGCGTGGAATGCTTCCTGATTCATGCCCCAATGTGTGGGGAGAATCATGGCGCGACCGTTGGGGATGTGCCGATGAGGATGGCGATGGAGAGTCGAATCTTTACGATGATTTCTGGATCAAGGATACACAGTGGGATGACACTGATGGAGATGGCCTTGGAGATAACTATGGCAATCCTAATTGGGCTTCACAGCGCATGATGTATTGGCCAGGTGAGTTCATCCCAGGTGCTTACAACCCTGACCCATATCCAATGGACCGAGACAATGATGGATACGAGGATGCAGAACTCTTCGATGTCAATGCGACAGGAAATTTCGACGATTGTATCTTTAATTACGGTAAGAGCAGATTCGACCTTTTCGGTTGTCCCGATGCTGACAATGATGGCTGGAGCGATGAAGGAGATGCGTTCCCTGGAGATGCGACCCAATGGGTAGATAGCGATGGCGATGGCTACGGAGACAATCCTATGGGTTCGATGGGAGATGGTTGCATGGAGACCTTTGGCAATTCAACTGCGGACATGTTCGGCTGTCCCGATGAAGATGGCGATGGTTGGTCTCACCTCAGCGATATAGACGATACCGATGGATGGGAATGGAAGGACTTCGATGGAGATGGAATTGGTGACAATGGCGACCAGTGCCCATATGATGCTGGAAACGTCCAGATTGGACCAGACAGAGGTTGCCCTGACAATGATGGCGACGGTATGGCTGACCGCAGTGATGCCTTCCCAAATAATCAGGAACAATGGGCTGATGAGGATGAGGACGGTTTCGGTGATAATCAGGCTGCAGGATTCCATGATGATTGCCCTGATGAAGAAGGTGATTCATTCCGTATGCAGGTGCGTGGTTGCGTAGACAGTGACAATGATGGCTTTGCTGATGATCTCGAGGATTGTGACGATGTTCCCGGTCTTTCTCATATCGCCATGCTCGGCTGTCCAGACAGTGATGGAGACGGACTGCCGGATGATGTTGATCTCTACCCAGGTCCACACGGTGGAACCGCAGATGATTACGATGGAGATGGAGTTGTCAACATCGAAGATGCTTTCGAATTCGACCGGACCCAGACCAATGACAGTGATGGAGATGGACACGGTGACAACCAATCCTTGGGTGCCACCACACCCGACCAGTTTCCTGATGATGTAGGGGCATGGGGTGATTCTGATTCTGATGGTTTCACTGACCAATTGAACAATATCAACACTGACGACTGTCCTTCAATCCCAGGAAGTAGCACCACCCCGTGGAGAGGATGCCCAGATATCGACGGCGACGGTATCATGGATCTTGCCGACAAGGATGCTGATGGAGATGGTATTTCCGATTCACTCGAGGAACAGGCGGGAGGTGCTCTAGGCACCCCGTTCGACATCTACAATGCAAGTTCTGTACCAAACGACCTCGATGGAGATGGAATTCCTGATGTCCTCGACGAAGATAGTGATGGTGATGGCTTCCCAGATGAACTAGAAAACGAGCGCGGTAGTGATCCCATGGATGCTAATCAGACACCGATGAATATGTATGGAGAAGGTGAGAGCGGAATCTACTATGTGCCCGGTCAAGGATTCAAATCAGGTTATCAAGAAGAGGGCTATGAAATTTCAGCTTCAATGGCAATTGACATGGTGACCAGTGAATTCCTAATTCCAATGCTGTTGTTGCCATTATCTCTGTTGATGATGATGCGAAAAGGAAGGCGTTTCAAGAAGATGAGAAAGCGCCTTGGTAACTGCAATGACATGGACATCCTGAAGGAATATGAAGGTGATATCGACAATATGATTCTGAAGAAAAAGGTGAAGGTTGAACATGGCATGCTACTACGCAATCAATTCGAACGAATCAGAGATGATATCGAAGGCACTCCCGCTCCAACTAGATCAGCCCCCCCACAACAACATCAACCACCGGAGCACTCTGGGAGGCAATGGTAATCAAGATTCATCGGGTTTTTTGGCAATAAAACGCTCTGCCATGAAGAATGGCCAGTATAGGCGCCCTTTGACCTCGCTGAATCCAACTTGTCTCATCATTTTCTTGTAGTGAGAGATTGTCCCGAAGTGAGTGTAAGTTTTTGCTAACCATTTCCAAGGGTGGTTTTTGTCTTTTGTTACTCTTCTTGCAACCCATTGGACGACCGTTCCCATCCATATTCTGCCCATCAACCCCTGTAATGCATTTGATTTTCCGGCGTCACAAATGAGGAGAAGACCCCCTGGTTTGAGGACTCGGAGGATTTCGCCAAGGCCCTTGGCCTTGTCATGAAAATCTCTGAAGGAGAATAAACAGCATACTCTATCGAAGGAGTTGTCAGCAAGCGGTAGATCTTCGGCAACACCCTGTACGAAAGTGGCATTTTCTTCACCTACCCGCCTTCTTGCTACTGCTAGCATTTCTTCGCTTGGGTCCAAGCAGGTGATATTTACATCTTGTAGAGATTCAGAAAAAGTCCCCGGCCCACAGCCTATTTCCAAGACATCCATATTAGGCTGGATGAATGAGGCGATGTTCTTTCGCCAGCGCTTATCTTGGCCTAAAGTTACAATGCTGTTGACTTTATCATATACGGGAATGGTTGTCTCTAGGTTGGTCATCAGCTCTTTCCATGCCTCTTGGCCCATACCATCGCGGTCAAGCGAATTAGGCGCCTCATCTCTTACCATTCGGACCTTCGCAGGGCGAGCCTGTTTTCAAGCATACCATTCACTATGATGACCTGCTAATTTTACAGTTGCTAGAGTACTTTTTTGAAGGCGATGACGGTATTATCATAAACCCTTCATGGGTGGCAGAACCACCTTGAGGTGTGATAATGGGCAAGATAGATGTTCTACGTGGAATCAAGGAGGCTGAATTATCGGCAACTACATTGCTTGAAGATGCCAAGAGCAAGGCTGTTCAAACTCTTACAGATGCAAGAATAAAGGCTGCTGGAATTATTAAAACAGCTAATGAAAAAAGCCAGGTTGCAACTCAGGCGAGTCTTGACGGAGCACGTGAAAGCGCATCTGTTGAAGCAGATAAAGTCTCGACTGAAGGTGAATCCGCCTTGGAAGCAATTCATTCCTCTGGCGTTAATCGCCGACAAGATGCAATCAAATTGGTTCTTTCTGGATTTAGCGAGTGAATATTTTAAGGTATTAAGAGGTGTTGTTCATGGGTGCTTTTACTCCGGCAATAATGCGTCGAATTACAGTAGCAGGCACCATCTCACAATTAGATGGCGTCCTTGCGACTGCAGGCCGTTTAAAGTGCATCCACTTAATCGATTCAAAGGGCGAGGATGACGGGTTTAGACTTGGCACCCCACATGGTGATGCTGATGCTGCATCTTCCTTGTTAGCAAAAGTCCGTGCTGCTGTTTCGAGAATTTCGCCAGATACTAATCAACCAGCACTTGCAGTATCTCAAGTAAAGAAAAACTTAGATGGCGATTTCTCCAAAGAAATCGACTCTATCCTTGAGAAGGCAAATACATCAGAAGATGCTAGTTCAGAGATTGAAAAATTGGAGGAGGAACTTGCCGGCCTTGAGATAGTTGCGCCGCTTGGATTGGACCTTGAACTTTTACAGGAATACGATTCTTTGGTAGTTAATATTGGTAAACTTTCATCCAGCACACCCAACCTCCCTTCAACTGCCATGGTTTTCTCGGCAGGTGATTCTATTGCTGTATTCTGCCGCAAAGAAGAGGCGGGGGCTGTACAAGAAGCCCTTAATTCGAATTCATTTGAAGAAGTAACTGCTCCAGAAGGCAGTGGTAGTTGCAAAGATAGAATGAAGAATGTCAGAGACCGCATCAAAGAGTTAAATGCACGAGTTGATAAAGCCGAAGGATTCCTCTCAAATTGGGCTGAAAACAATGGCCAAATGCTGTTAGGAGTAATGGAAGAGCTTGAGAGGCGGCTTGAAATTCTTCAAGCACCAGTAAGAATCAGCACTAGCGACCATGCATTCCTACTTGATGGATGGATTGCAGAAGATGATTGCAAGAAAGTTGAGGAGGCTTTTACTATTACTAAAGTAGCAACATTCGTAGAAATCGAAGAGTATTCCCCAAGTCATGGCCATCATGGCGATGAGGAAGAGGAACTCCCCCCTATCGCCTTTACCAATCTCGATGCGGCCAAGCCCTATGAATTGCTGACAGACTTAGTTGGACGCCCAAGGTATGGACGTATCGACCCCACTGTTTTCATGATGTTCACATACCCACTGTTCTTTGGATTAATGCTTGGAGACATGGGCTATGGATTGGCAACAATCTTGTTGGCTGGTTGGGTTATGAAAAATTTCGGCAACTCCGCCGAAGGTGCCTTGGCTGCTCGTTTGTTGAAATACATCGGTATTTCATGTGTGATATTTGGTTTCCTATATGCTGAAATATTTGGCTTTGAAATAGGCGCAACCGGTGCCCACGCGCCCCCTTCCTGGATTGCATGGATGAGTGTCTTTTACGACTGGGCCCACCATCCGAGCATCACCCTTCCCTTCAATGTAGAATTGGCATACCCCTTCCATCGGGTCGGTGGAAACATGAGTGATCTCATTCTGATTTCCATATACCTTGGAATCACTCACTTGACTGTCGGCTACTTAATCGGTATGCGAGATGTAGTGAAAGAACATGGCTGGGCAGCCGGATTCTTTGAGAAGGGATGCTGGATTATGGTCCTACTCGGTGGTTCTGCTGCTGCTTACGGTTTCATGGTGGGAGAAGGCCATACTGATGCTGCCCACATTGAATTCCTAGACCTGATGGTATTGAGTGGAATTATTACTCTTGTTATTGGAATAGTTTGCGCCAGTTGGGGTTTAGTAAAATACGAAGGCTTTGGACCCGCCGGATGGATGATTGGACCCTTGGAAACAGTGTCTCTTCTCTCCAATACACTCTCCTATATTCGACTCTTTGCAATCGGAGTTGTTGGTGTCAAGATTGCTGAAGCAGGAAATAACCTTGGCTATCATAACATGGTCGTCAACATTGAGCACTTGCTTGCAGGCGAGGATGTGGTATTGAGTGCTATCCTCGTTATTCTTACTCTTATGTTATGGTTAGGTGTCCAGATATTTGCCTGGGTGCTTGGGGTGTTTAGCCCCAATATCCATACCGCCCGTCTTCACTTCGTGGAGTGGATGGGCAAGTTCCACGAAGGAGTGGGGGAGCCTTTCACCCCTCTCTGCGGCACTAACCGCTATTGCAAGGAAGGTAATTGATAGTCCAAAAGGACAAAACGGAGGTAAGTAAAATGATGAAAAAACTCGTGAAAATAAGCATGCGAACACTGGTGGCGTTGATGTTGGTGACTTTGGTCGCAGATACAGTAGCCGCACAGACGACAGACACAAGCGCTGACAATGAACAGACTGTAGAAGCATGGGGTAAACTCGGTGCTGGTATTGCAGTTGGTTTAGCCGCCATAGGTGCCGGACTTAGCCAAGGAAATATTGGTGCAGCAGCGGTTGGTATGTTAGCAGAAGACCCTAGCCGATTTGGTCACGCTATCATATTCACGGCATTGCCAGAGTCGATTGTAATTCTAGGTCTGCTGCCACTGTTCATGTGAGCGCTGACGGGGCTGAAGGATTCATTCCTTCGAACTCAAAGGTGGAAATGAAATGACATTGGAAAAACTCGCAAAGGAAATCGCATCAGCCGCACAGGCTGAAGCAGATGCCATCATCAAGAGTGCAGAGGCTGAAGCGGCTTCAATAATCGCTGATGCTAAGGCTGAGGCGAAAGCCATCATTGATGGACAAGGAGAGAAGGCTAGCCGCGAAGCAAGTCAACTGGGTATGGAATTAGTGGCAAGTGCAAAGCAAGCCAACCAAAAGCGTCAGTTGATTGCCCGCAGGGAAGAACTCGATGCAACACATGATGCACTCAAAGAGCAAGTTGGAAGTGCCGCTATGAAGGGGCGAACAAAACTACTCAATGGCCTGCTAAAGAAGGCAAAAGCAGAGGCTGCTAAGGACATGGTACTACACCCTGTTTCGATGGACCGCAAGGCCCTCGATGATGCAGCAAGTGGCTTTAAACTCGGAGATGACACAGAGGGACTAGGTGGATTTATACTGGTATCAAAAGATGGTGCAGTCAGCCTAGACTTCAGATTTGATGGCATTCTTAAGACAACTTGGGATGAGAAACTCGGCCAAGTCAGTGCAAAATTATTCGATTGAAAATGGAGGGATAAAGGTTGATCACAGGCTCATCGAACCCAAGTACGGCAGCAGCTCGTGCTAAGGCTCGAAAGCGCAATTTGATTGACAGAACCCGCTTGCGTCAGTTGATTCAACAAACACCTGAACAGTTAGCAATAAGCGTAGCTGATTCGGGCTACAGGGCTGAAATCGATATTTATGCAGCCAAACATAGTGGAAGCGACCTCATAGAAGTGGCATTGACACAAAATTTGGAAAATGAATTAGTGTCGGTACTAAAAGTCTGCACTGGGAAATTAAAGGAGCAAGTTCGAATTTATGCAGAACGCTTCACTTACCAGAACGCTAAGACTGTACTTCGTGCGATTAGTACCAAAGCGTCAGTGGAAGATGTCGCCCATGCGGTCCTACCCGTGGAGAATGAATGTAACACCTCATGGCTGAACATCATCAGTAATTCGGAAAGTCTATCTGAGGCATCAGAATTGATGAAAAAATTCCCACTTTCTAAGGCCTTTACTAAACTAGATGCAGATGCTCCACTCAGTGAGTATGAAGATGCATTGGACCGCCATTACTTCGAAAAGGCTCTAGCGTCAGTAAATGACAAGGATGTCGCAGATAAATTCCTTCGCAAGCACTTACAAATGGAAATCGACCACCGAAATATCATCAACCTTTTTGAGTCCCATAATATGGGTCTCTCTTCTGAGAATATTCGAAACATTCTCCTTGATGGAGGGAAACTGATTCCAACTGCGCAATTGAATAATGCTGCAAATACAGATGATGATGGAGTTTTAGATATTCTGCGCCGCTCAAGTCGCTTTGATTGCAATGGGCTTGAAGAGGCACTTAAAGAAGCCAAAAATTTGAGAACCCTTGACCCTGTTGTCATGTGGTTGCATGGCCGTGAGAAGAAAGACCTGACAAGGATGTCATACCTCCATCCTTTATCGGCTCTTCCAGTCATTCACTACATTTCATTAAAGGTCCAAGAAGTTACTGATTTGCGACTAATTGTAAGAGGCGTTACCGCCGGCTTATCAGCAGAAGTGCTGGAGGCTCACATACTGTGAGGTGATTATGATGGAAATTGCAATAGTAGGAACATCAGATTTCGCCTTGGGATTCCAGTTAGCTGGCATCAGCAATTTACACAGCCCAGAAGACGATGAGGCATGCGCCAACACTCTTCGTGGACTACTCAAAACAAAGGAGGTGGGAATCGTAGTGGTTGACTCCGAGATTCTCACCCGAATGCCAGAGCGTTTGAAAATAGCGCTCTCAAACAGCGTGTCACCCACCGTGCTAGGCATCGGCACAGGGGAGGACAACACCTTGCGTGAACAAATTCGTAAGGCCATAGGAGTCGACCTCTGGAAGTGATGCATCCAACAAAATAAGGAAGTGAAAGCGATGAGTAAAGAAGGAACAATCTACAGGATCTCAGGACCCGTGGTAACTGCCATTGATATGACTGCCAGCATGTTCGACATCGTCCGTGTGGGCGATGAAGGACTGATGGGAGAAGTAATTGAATTACATGGTGAGAAAGCGATTATCCAAGTCTACGAAGACACAAGTGGCATCCGCCCCGGCGAGCCAGTCACCAATACAGGCGACACCCTCTCCGTATCACTTGGACCCGGTTTATTGACTGAAATTTATGATGGAATTAAGCGCCCATTGGCTACCCTCGAGGAAATCATGGGTGTTTTCATCACCAGAGGAGTCGATGCTGATGGAATCAATATGGAGAAAATATGGACATTTGAAGCGACCGCTGCAGAAGGCGACCGCGTAGAATCCGGTCAAGTAATTTGCAGTGTTCAGGAAACTGACACCATTGCTCACAAAATCATGGTCCCACCCGGCAAAGGTGGAGTCATCACATCAATCAAGAGCGGTGATTTCAATGTAACAGAAACCATCTGCACTTTGGATGATGGAACAAAATTGCAAATGTTGCAAAAGTGGCCAGTACGCTCACCCCGTCCATTCCGCCAGAAGTACGCTCCAGATACTCCTCTAGTAACTGGAATGAGAATCCTCGACTTCCTATTCCCACTCGCTAAGGGTGGAGCAGCAGGAATACCTGGACCATTCGGCTCAGGAAAGACTGTAACTCAGCAAAGCCTTGCAAAGTACTCAGATGCTCAAATCGTAGTCTACATTGGATGTGGAGAGCGTGGAAATGAAATGACAGAAGTATTGGCAGAATTCCCTCACTTGATTGACCCTAATACCGGTCAGCCACTGATGAACAGAACTGTGATGATTGCAAACACCTCTAACATGCCAGTGGCTGCTCGTGAAGCATCAGTATATACTGGAATCACCATAGCAGAATACTTCCGCGATATGGGATATGACGTTGCATTGATGGCAGATTCTACAAGTCGCTGGGCAGAAGCAATGCGTGAGATTTCCTCTCGCTTAGAAGAGATGCCTGGAGAAGAAGGATATCCGGCATACCTATCAAGCCGCCTAGCAGAATTCTACGAGCGTGCTGGTCGTGTCGAAACCCTCGATGGCGGCGATGGTTCAATCACTGTTATCGGAGCGGTATCACCACCTGGTGGAGATATTTCAGAACCGGTCAGTCAAGGTACTCTTCGAATCGTGAAGGTATTCTGGGGATTGGATGCGGGCCTAGCTCGCCAACGGCACTTCCCAGCAATCAACTGGTTGAACTCCTACAGCCTATATCCACAATCACTGAACCAATGGTTCCGCGACAATGTGGCGCAAGACTTCCCAGAAATCCGCACTGAAATCAGTGGATTACTGCAAATCGAAGCAGAACTACAAGAAATTGTGCAACTAGTCGGTTCAGACGCACTACCGGTGGACCAACAACTAACTTTGGAAGTTGCAAGAATGATTCGTGAATATTTCCTACAACAAAACGGATTCCACGAAATCGATGCTTACTCTGGAGTAGAACAACAATACAAGATGGCAAAAGCCATTCTAACATTCCAAGAAAATGCAAAGAAAGCAATGGCAGCAGGTGGATTATTGGAGGACATAGTTAACGTACCAGCCCGTACTACCCTTATGCGAAGCAGATTCGAAAAAGGCTACCTCGATAGAATCGATGGCCTTGTGGATGAAATGAACAAAGAAATCGCTGCGGCGGTGGAGAATAACTGAGGAGGTGTGATGAATGAGCGCAAAAGAATACAGGACAATCACTGATGTTAAGGGACCACTAGTGTTCCTAAACAAAACCCATCCAGTTGCATTCGGAGAGATCGTCTCCCTACGCTTAGAAAATGGAACCATAAAGAATGGACAAGTTCTCGATACCAGCAACGACTTGGTTGTCGTTCAGGTTTTCGAAGGCACAGCAGGAATCAATCTTACAGCAGGTGTCAAGTTCATGGGCGACGTCTTCAAATTACCAGTCAGCACAGATATGATTGGTAGAATTCTTGATGGAGCAGGCCGACCAAGAGATGGTGGACCAGAAATCATTGCAGACGAAAAGGCCGACATTATCGGTGCTGCAATTAACCCATACAGCCGTCAATCACCTCACGATTTCATTCAAACTGGTATTTCGGCAATCGATTGTTGTACCACTTTGGTCCGTGGACAAAAACTACCAATTTTCTCGGCAAGTGGACTACCACACAACGATATTGCACTGCAAATCGCCCGCCAAGCAAAACTACAAGATAGCGACGAAGAATTCATTGTAGTATTCTGTGCAATGGGAATTACTGCTGAGGAATACAACTTCTTCAGAAGCGACCTTGAGAGAACTGGAGCGCTCGAAAAGGCGGTTCTATTCGTCAACTTAGCAGACGACCCCGCAGTCGAGCGCTTGATTACTCCGCGCTTGGCCCTAACCGCCGCAGAATACTTGGCTTTCGAGCAAGATTACCACGTACTAGTTATCTACACTGACATGACAAACTACTGCGATTCACTGCGCCAAATCGGTGCCGCCCGTGAAGAAGTTCCCGGACGCCGTGGATACCCAGGATACATGTACACAGATTTGGCCATGCTCTACGAGCGTGCAGGTTTAGTCAAGGGCAAGAAAGGAAGTATCACCCAATTCCCAATTCTAACTATGCCTGGGGACGACATAACCCATCCAATCCCCGACCTTTCAGGGTACATAACAGAAGGACAAATCGTTATCAGTCGTGAATTGCACCAAGCAGGTATCTACCCACCAATCAATGTACTACCATCCCTATCTCGCCTGATGGGTTCCTGTATCGGAGAGAAGACCACCCGCGAAGACCACAAATCAGTATCCGACCAAATGTATGCAGGATATGCACAAGGTCGTGAACTGCGTGGCCTCGTAGCAATTGTCGGAGAAGATGCACTCAACGAGCGTGACAAGCAACTGCTTGAGTTCTCTGCCCTCTTCGATGATAAATTCCTTCGACAAAGCCGCGACGAAAACCGTAGCATCGATGAAACTCTTGACTTATGCTGGGACTTGATGCAAAATATCTCCACCAAATACCTGGTGCGCCTCGACCAACAATGGATTGACAAGTACCACCCAGTAGACAAGAAGGAATGAATATCATTCTGATAGAAATAATGGAGGTGAGAGCAAATGGTACTGGACATCAAACCAACCCGCAGCGAGCTCATCAACCTGAAGCGTCGGATTAAGCAGACAAAGAACGGCTACAAACTTCTGAAAATGAAGAGAGATGGTTTGTTTCACGAATTCAGAGGCTTGCTCAAGGACATGATCAAGGCCAAAAGCGAATTGACCGCAACCTATCGAGAAGCAAAGTCAAGAATAGACTTGGCAAACGCAATCGAAGGTGGATTAGCAGTTAGAGCAGCGGCTATTGCCAACTCTACTTCTCCTGAAGTGGAAGTTTCCCCACGCAATATAATGGGTGTATTGGTTCCAAGTATCACGGGTAGTAATCTAAAAACAAGTTTCGAACAACGTGGACTTGGTTTCATAGGTTCGAGTCCCTACATCGACGAAGCCGCTGATTCATTCGGTCAGTTGATTGAAAAGATGGTCAAAGCCGCTGAAATGGAAGCGACCTTGAAGAGAATGCTGGCTGAAATTGAGGCAACAAAACGTCGTGTGAACGCCCTTGAATTCAAAGTCATTCCAGAAATGGAAGAGACAAGAGATTTTATTCAACTGCGCTTAGAAGAGATGGAACGTGAAGAGACTTTCAGATTAAAGCGCTTCAAAAATAAGTAATCTTAGTCGTTGATAACCTATATCAACATAGTTGATTTTTTGACGTATAACATTACAGGTACTTGTGAAGGTGGCCCAGATGTCAGAGTCCAGCCGCGCACTTGAACCACTTGAGGTGCAGAAAAAAGCATGGACTCAACGCCAATTTCATGAACGAATTATCTCGCGATTCTTTGACGTTATTGAAGAATTAGGAGATCCAATCCCAACTTGGCTAGTTCGTGCTAAAATCGAAGAAGAAGATAAGGAAGATCCGCATTCAGCACTCTTGGCTCTCAACGAGCATCTGGAAGAATTAGGATGGATGGCAAAACTTATGCGCGATGATCCTTGGAAAATAATCATCTCCAGAATACCTCCATCTCCCTTCATCATTCCAGAATCAAAGCGCAATTTATTGTGGTTAGCCACATTATTGAGTACTTGGGCAATGGGCGTGCTCTGGGTTTTACCTCAAAATGAAGGTGCTAGTTGGAGTGACCCCTCGATGCTACAAGCCGGCTTACTTTCCTATGCAATACCAATGATAGGAATATTAGCACTGGCCGATAAAGTCCAGCAAAGTGTTGCGAAAAAGATGGGCATGAGGATTGGAGGAATCATGCCTATTCCGATTCCTTTGCCGATAGCTATGTGGCCATTTGGAATTTTTTCAATAGCCAGTTCACCGAAAATGGATACATTAACTTGGCCAGACCGGCGGCGACTTGGATGGATTTCCATATTTTTCCCAATTATCTTACTCAGCAGTGGTCTATTATTGATAATTATTGGACTTTGGCTAACACCAGTTGAGAGAACTATAGGCGGTATGCAGAATCGCCTTTCCTTTGGGTTGCTTCCTCAACTAATTACTTCTATGATTTGGGATACTGAAATTCTGTCATTGAAATCCGCTTGGTCCCATCCACTCACTCTGGCTGGTCATGGACTAATGTTAATCGGTTGGTTATCACTTCTACCTATTCCTTCATTCCCTGGTGGCAGAATCCTTGTGGCCCTCAGTGGTTTGGATTCTGCTCGCTCTCAGGGAACGCAAATGCTTCTGTTCTTTGCCATAGTATCCTTAGGAATCCTACTCGGGGCTTTTAGCGTCGGTGGGCACGCAATCTGGACGTTTGTAGTAATTACAGGGGGACTCCTCATTATTTTCCAAGGTTCTATTGAAGGCTTTCCGCTGATTCTCGATGATGTGCGCCCTCTTGAAGAAGCGGCAGCCAAGAAAATGTCGATGATTTTAATGGTCGCCCTGCTACTCTGTATTCCTTCAGAATTACCAACCCAATCAGAAACAAATTGGGATTCAGACTTGGATTGGGAACTAGATGATGATGATGTTTTCTCTTCTTTCAATGAAAGCGACGAATATAGTATCAGAATTTCCAATCCAGGGCTAGTCAATAAAGAATGGAGCATCCAAGGTCAAACAATCGATTCTATCGAACAATGGAATATGTCATGGCTTTGTCCAGATGGAAATGTGGCTTTATTCACTGATGGCTGTCAAGGATGGTTAACTGCTGAACAAAGCAATGATTTCGAATTAATTTGGCAAACGCCCCCTAGCAATCAATCTCCTTTAACCATCGAATTAGAATTGTTAACCAAGTCGGCATCTACCTCTTTGGTAATAAGGCCTGAATTTGATGTTGTTTTAGTAGACGCACGTTGGAACTTCTCAGGCGACCAAGAGTCACCTGTCCTATGTACAGAGTTAGTAACGGTTGATGATGAAATACCATTCAACCTCAGCCTCACATCAGCAAAGCCAAATTCTAAGGTGGCAAATTTATGGAGTATTCAGGATACCAGTGAGGAGGTGTTTTGCATCAGCGGTGAAGCAGGTGCGATGTTTGATTCTCTCGATGAGTTGAGGTTAAAAGTGCAGATGGACGATGGAAGAAGCCAATTGTGGGCAATATCAGAACCCTTATTGGAAAAACAGTTTATCATGCCAGAATCCGGATGGGTATTGCGAAATGAAGAAGGAAAAATGGTTAATTGGACTGATTCTGGAAATTGGTCTATTTCTGGAGCGATGGGCTGGGAAGAAGGCGACTGGCTTCTTGTCTCAAGTGAACCAGAATGTCCTGACTCTGGAGTATGGAGGCAACCAAATTCAAATGATAGCGGCTGGAACTGGGATTCTGAATTTCAATCCAGAATAAGTTTACCAGACTTACATTCGACTAATCTATCTTGGAATGCTAAAGATGGTGAATACCTACTTCGCTGCAACGGTGTTGAAGAAAGTTGGAGCATGGTTTCCGGACATGCAGTTATCATGCATGACAACGCTATTCCACGAATGGATTGGCTTGGCAAAGGTTGGCTAATTTCAAGTGATTCAGCCGGAGAAATGCAGTTGAACTTCTCAGACCTTGAAGGTGGTTTGACTTTCGATACTAGAAGCCATGGAAATGGTAGCGGATGGCTACCGGTTGAGATTGATGTTAACGGTCCTGAAAACCAATTGACTATTTCTTGGCAACAGAGCGATGACCATCTATTGGTGTGGCTCGAGATGAATGAGAACACTATCGAAGTTCACCTAACAAGTTGGATATTAAGGTGATTAATCTGCGAATTGGAATCTTCGGTATCGGAGCAATTGGCGGTTTGTTTGCTGCTCGACTTGTAGGCCATATGCCAACATTATTCGCTTCAGAATCGACATCTAAAGCCCTGCATGATGGTTTTATTCTTTATGAAACGGATGGTGCAATCTCATATCTGGATCCGGATTCATTCATTATTGGGGATGAAAATAGTCAAGTAGATATTGCGATAATTTGCGGGAAATCTGCTAGTACTTCCTCCTTAGCCAATTTATGTAATGCAGTTCTAACTTCCGATGGCATCGCTTTCAGTATTCAAAACGGCCTTGGACACGCGGAAACTCTTGCGCAAAAACTAGGGTGGGATAGAGTTCTTGCTGGTTCAACAGTTCATGCTGCAATTCGAAAAGATTCCAATGAAGTTCAATGGACTGGGGTTGGTGAAATCTGTATTGGACCATTGAATTCTTCCTCCCCACATTTTGATAACTTGAAAGTTACTGAATTGATGAATATTCTTGATAGCGCCGGCCTCAACCCTATATGGGAAAATGAAATGAAAAGGAAGTTATGGAAAAAACTCCTCCTCAACGTAGCCATCAATCCTATAGCAGCAATCGCTGGAATCGAGAATGGCGAGATTCTCCTAAATGAAGAATTGTGGGAGCAATCAATTGCCGTTATTGATGAAGCAATAATGGTTGCCAGAATGGAAGGAATTGAAGTCTCAAATCACGAAATGCATGCCTTGCTTGCAGAAGTATTGCAGCAAACAGCAAGTAATCGCTGCTCAATGCTTCAGGATATTATGGCAGGAAAGGCTACTGAAATGCCTTCACTTTGCGGAGAAGTTGTTAGGAGAGCCGAAAAACACGGAATTCCAACACCTCTCAACAATCAATTAATGACCTTGGTTGGCGCACTTGAACACTCTGTGGGACTCAAATAAGGTCCTTATTCCAATGTAAACCAATATTCTCTTTTCTACTGATGCTGGATATACAGATCTGTTCAGAAACTTGTACCATGTTGCGTAATTCAACCAATTCTTTGCTCGGCCTACACCTCATCCATACTCTCTCAACTTCAGCGCGTAGCAATTGAATCCTCCGAAGCGCCCGTTGCAGACGGTTATTCGATTTTACCAATCCTACATCATCGCTCATAGTTGATTGGAGTGCTATTCTATCATGAACAAGAGTCGAATGTTCTTCGAGGTCTGCCATTTCATCACCTCTCCAGGTTGGTAATTCTCCAGAGTTATTAGAAAAATGGTCAATGAAATGATTTGAGGCACGATGCGCATAAACCACTGCTTCCAAGAGAGAATTTGAAGCAAGACGGTTTGCTCCATGCATTCCAGTACAAGCAACCTCTCCGATTGCATAAAGTCCTTTCATTGTTGAACCTGATTCTTGTTGGACCATGCCATCATCGTCCACTCGCAGACCGCCAACGAAATAATGAGCAGCAGGAGAAACTGGAATTGCGTCTGTTCCAAGACTAAGTCCATGTCTTTGAAGTCGTGAATTTATCATTGGAAAGCGATTTGCGACTTCCGCTCCTAAATGTTCTGTCACTAATAGAACATGCTGTTCTCCACTTAATTTCAATTCTGAATCACATGCTCGGGCCACTATGTCTCTCGTCGCAAGGCTACCTGATTCACTATATCTAAGAGTAAAGGAAAGGTTTGAGGGGTCCTCTTGACCATCCCAATTTTGGTATTCTTCAACCGTCATCAGCACAGCACCTTGGCCACGGATGGCTTCAGTCAACAAAAACGGCCGATCACCCTCCATGGTTAGGGCTGTAGGGTGAAATTGTACAAATTCCATATCCCTAATTGCGGCTCCAGCTCGAAGCGACATCGCAACACCATCTGCTGTGGATATTTCAGGGTTAGTCGTCTGCCTATAGAGTTGGCCAGCACCCCCAGTTGCAATCATGACTGCATCAGCAGCGATAGTAATCATTTTTGATTGACCATCAAGACACCAAAGCCCTACTACTTGCTTGTTTGAAGACTTAGTATCCTTCAGTACCAAATCAACTGCAAGATGGTTGGAAAACATTTCAATATATTCAGATTCATCAACTGACTGCATTAAGGCACGTTCAATTTCAGCACCTGTTGCATCCTTTGCATGAAGAATTCGTGAACTAGAATGGCCACCTTCGCGCGCCATGTCGAATTTACCTAATGAGTCTCTTTCAAATCGAACTCCAATATTCAATAAGTCGGCTATTCGCTCTCCTGCTTCCTCGCAAACTAAGCGTACTACTCTAGGATCACAATGTCCTGCGCCAGCAGAAATCGTATCTTCAATATGAGATTCCAGTCCAGAGTCATCTGTTTTGTCCAAAATTCCCGCAATTCCTCCTTGCGCCCAATTAGTTGAAGAATCAGAAGGGGCGCTTTTTGTGATGATACTTACCTGATGTTTTGCCTCTGCGCATCGCAGGGCAGCAAACAAGCCGGCAATTCCCGATCCGACCACTAGTACATGCGCCATCTTCACCAGCGAGTTGCCCTTACCGCCATCTTTGTTCAATATATCGCGAAGACTTCCAAAGTGTACTTGCCTGCGATAGCACTATGGAGGGGTGTAATCGTTCGGGTAGTGATGGCGGGTAAGGTACCACGCATTCTGGCGATAATTCTGGGCCTCTTAATTATCGGGGTAGCCGTTGTAAATGTGCAAATGGGATTCGCTGAATTTGCTGGAGAATCGGCAAAAATAGATTGGACAACGATAGCAACAAGCGAATGTTCAAGTGCATTAGATGGAAGTTTTGAAGAGGATTCTGAAATCGAAAACTGCGTTGGAGCAACTGGGCTTTTTGAAACTCCAGACTTGATATTCCTAGCATTTGGGCTACTTCCACTAACTGTCGGATTGATTCCATCAAAGAAGAAACGAGGCAAGCGGAATAAAGCCGCGGGTCAGTCAAAGAAATTGAAGGATATGGAAAGAAAATATTCTGGCCAATTAGCAATAGGAGTGCTGATGTTTTCAATAGGAGTTTTGGTATTTGTTACTGGACAAAGCCCCGCTCGTCAAGGAAGCAGTGGAGATGGTTCACTCCCATTCATTGAAGGCTCAATCTATCTAATTATAGGGCTGAGAGGGATCTCAAAAGGTTGGAGTTTAAGGAAACAGACTATTACTTTCAGGAAAAAATTCGATGAAGGAGGTGGAGAGGCGGCAGATGGACACAGCATGGCAATACAGGAAAGAATGTTCAGAGATAACCAACTCGGAGACCCATTCAAGGGCAAGCATAAAGTCAAGGGAATTGGTGATTTCCAAACCGTTGGAGAAATGAGAAAATCAATGAATCTCGATAAATGGGATGATGCATTTGAGGCTGGAATGTACGATGATGATGATGGGGAAGGAGTCGGTGCTACTTGCCATTATTGTAGTGGACAAGGTTGTGCTCAGTGCAATATGACTGGCTCTTTGTGAGTCATT
>JAAZXA010000029.1 GCA_014240385.1 Methanobacteriota archaeon
AGGAGACTATTCGATTCAGGACCTCCTCCAGAGGGAGGTATACGTGAATCAAACGAAAGTTGGAGTGATTGTAGGTGAGAGACACCACCCGAATGAAGCGCGCGTTCAATCGATGCGCATTCAGGTGGAACCTGGCATTGCTGAAGAATACATGAGAAAGCCTGCAGAACTTGCACCACTAGCAAAGGAACTTGTACATAGCATCAAACCAGATGGAAGTGTCAAGTTAAGTAAGTCCATGCGTGAATTACAAAGAAGGTGGAGAAACACTGTCAGAATTGACGAGAAATTATACGCACCTGATGAAATGATGGATAGAGCATTGCTCGATAACCAGGGAATGGAAATCGGGGTTGTAACAAAATTGGTGAAAGTAAAGCGTACCTATCGCGGTGTTGTTGTGAAAGTACGTTCTGGAATCCAGAGGCAGTATGGCGTAGAGCCAACCTTGAAAATACCAATCACCGCATTATCAAGAACTCGTGAGAGACTGGATGAAGTTGTATTATCACGTACATTTGGCAAAACTCTACAACTTCCTTCATTCATGCAAATCAACGATCCAGAATTTGAATCAGAGTGAATCAACAGTATTGCTCAGTGATTTGGGCAGACCGTCATGATTATGACTGCGAGTCAGGTCGCCCGAAATCCCGAAGGGCGGGTAGCTTAGGTTGGTTGGAGCACCCGGCTGATAACCGGGAGGTCGCAGGTTCAAATCCTGCCTCGCCCACTTTGATTATGAATTATGTTAACGTGGCAAGGCAGAATCTACCTAACTAACTTAGGTTGCAATTGATTTTGGTGTCGGAAACCATGTATTATTGGGATTATCGATGTGCCATTTCATTCGCAAGAACCTTGAGGCGTAGTCCATGCCGTCAATATGAGGGAAGCCGATGCCTGTAGTCTCTAGTTCGAATGCAATGGGTCTTGCTAAGGACTTAGCAGAGGAGTTAGATTGGCAACACGTGGAGATTGAATCTCGCAGATTCCCTGACACTGAAGGCTATGTGAAAATCCCAGAGGCCTCTATTGACTCATTAAGAAATCAGGATGTAGTCGTTGTATCCAATACCTTTCCCGATTCAGGAATTGTTGAAACTTTGTTATCCCTCGAAGCGATAGCAGACGTTAGGGCTGGACGGCTTGATAGTCTAAAGGGTGGAGAAGAATCAGAGGAAGATGTCGGGCCAGGAATCTATCTTGCAATCCCATATTTCGGTTATTCGCGTCAAGATAAGCGTTTTCAAAAGGGTGAGGCGATTTCAGCAAAGGCTCTCGGAAGGATTTTTGCAAATCATTGCGACGGCATAATTGTCCTCGACCTTCATGCACCAGTGGCACTTGAGGGGCTTTCAGTACCCGTATCATTTGTTTCGGCTATGCCAGAGGTGGCTGCACACCTGCAAGAAGTTGTCAAACCTGATTTTATCCTGAGCCCAGATAAAGGCGCAATTGAGCGTGCCTCCTCTGTTGCCCAAGCAATAGGTTGTAAATTTTCATACTTGGAAAAAACTAGGATTGATGCTCATAATATTATTCACAAAGCCAAGGACCTCGATGTTGAAGGAGCGATTGTGGCAATTGTAGACGATATGATTTCAACGGGGGGCACCATTTGTAAAGCCAGTGAAGCATTACACTCGCAAGGAGCAATCGAAGTTCATGCGGCATGTACTCATGGTTTGTTTACTGGTGGAGCCATTTCACGCTTAGATAAGCATGTAGATGGAGTTCATGCAACTAATTCCTTGGCTAATCCGAGATCTGCAATATCGGGTGGAAAGGCCCTCGCAAGAGGAGTCCGGCAAATACTTGACCTTTGAATATGAAAATACGTAAACGGGGTATTGCGAGCCATTATCAAGTTGTTTCGAATCTCGAGAAGGTTGATATTGTTCCGTTGGGTTTAAACCCCCGACGCTGTGCGCAGCGCTGCCTTACATGAGGGAAATGGAGAGATTCCAATGAGTGTACACGTACGATTTGAAACACCCGCCGACCTGGCTGATGCAGTTTATGAACTGGTTCAGACAGCAGCAAAGAATGGAGCAGTAAAGAAAGGAAGCAACGAGGTCACTAAGGCCTGCGAACGTGGTAATGCCAAGTTCATCGTGCTTGCAGAAGACGTTAACCCGCCAGAATTGCTTGCTCACATCCCAATGATTTGCGATGAGAAAAAAATCCCATACGGATATGTACCAAGTCAAGAATTCCTAGCAAAAGAAGCTGGAATGCCAAAAGGTGTCAAGACTGCATCTTTGGCTTTGATGGACATAGGAAAAGCCGGACAAGCAAATTTCAACAGCATCGTTGATCAGATTTCAAAGCTCACAGAGTGAATACTGGAGAGATTTAGATGGGCGAAGAGGTCAATGGATGGCCAGCAGAAGTTGTCGAAATTGTCGGCCGTACTGGAATGACCGGAGAGGCAACTCAAGTCAAAGTCCGTGTTAACGACGCACCAAACCCCCGTGATATTGGGCGTATTATCACCCGCAACGTTGTGGGACCAATTCGAATTGGAGATATTTTGATGCTCCGAGATACTGGCCGTGAAGCCCGTAAGTTGAATGTGAGGTGAAGATATGCCTGAGCGTAGAATCTGCACCTTCTCTGGAGAAGAGATTGAACCAGGAACTGGTCTAATGTTCATCAAGCGTGATGGTACAGTTATGTGGTTCAAAAATAGTAAGGCTCGTAAAAATGCCATCAACTTGAAACGTAATCCACGCCGTGTCAAGTGGACACGCCATTATGTGCGTGGCGGCGTTCGATGAACTAATAATTGGTTAACGCAACTCGTTTACCGTGATTATCTCTTATTTCAGAGATATACCTCATTTAATTCACTAGGGGTATCCTTCATGAAGGGTAGTCCGCACGGCCGGCTCAGTGAGAAACATGCAGACCACATACGTTATGGTAAAACCAGATGGAGTACAGAGAGGATTGGTTGGAGAAATCATTGGCCGCTTTGAGGCCAAAGGTCTCCAATTAGTTGGATTGAAGGGAGTTGTTCCAAGTGAAGAAATCGCCCGCGCCCATTACGCAGTTCATAGAGAGCGCCCATTTTTTGAAGGACTAATTAAATTCGTAACCAGCGGACCTGTGGTTTGTATGGCGTGGAGAGGCGTAGAGGCAATTAAGGTGGCACGAGGCCTAATCGGTCCAACAAATGGAAGAGATGCCGCTCCTGGAACAATTCGCGGCGATTTTGGAATGGACATGGGATTCAATATGATTCATGGCAGTGATGCAGAAGAAACTGCAGAGTTTGAACTTAACTTATGGTTCCCTGATGGTACCATGGACTGGTCCTGTGACAGTCAAAAATGGGTTTACGAATCCTAAATTCCACTAGTTGGTGGGCTAGATGAGTGAAAGTGAGAAGGGAGAAGAAGTCGCAGGAGCGGCTGATAGTCCACCTCTCGGCGATAACCGGCAACCAATCGTGAGTGTTCTCGGCCATGTAGACCACGGTAAAACCAGTATTCTCGATTATGTCCGTTCACTTGGGATGGACCGCCAAGCCAGTGTAATGGCTAGAGAAGCCGGCGGAATAACTCAACACATTGGGGCAACTGAAGTGCCCGCAGACCTGCTCAATGAAGCATGTAAAGAAATGATGGGCGGACGTAAATTCAAGTCGCCTGGACTCTTATTTATCGATACTCCGGGACACCATTCATTCACAAGCCTGAGAAACCGAGGTGGAGCATTAGCAGATATTGCAATTCTTGTGGTTGACTTGATGGAGGGTTTACAACCTCAAACTATTGAATCTTTGAATATTCTCCGTAAACAAAAAACTCCATTCGTAGTTGCAGCAAATAAAATTGACCGTCTTCATGGATGGATGTGTGAACGTGGTCGCAGTTTCACCGAGTCATTTGCTGACCAGCGGCCAGATGTCCAAGAATATTTTGAAGAAAAATGGTGGAAGCTACTTGGGCAGTTTTCCGAACATGAATTCAACATCGAACGTTATGATCAACTGCGTGATTTCACTAAATCAGTAGCAGTTGTTCCGTGTTCAGCCAAAGAAGGAGAAGGCCTGCAAGACCTATTGGCGATATCCATTGGTTTAGCAGAAAGGTTCCTCGAAGATAGGCTCAGAGATACTCTTGGCCCAGCAGAAGGCACCGTCCTTGAAATGAAAGATGAACGAGGATTAGGTAAGACAATCGATGTCATTCTTTACCGTGGTGAATTGAAAAAAGGAGACAGAATCACCCTAGTTTCCCAAGATGGTCCTTTTCAAACTCATATCAAAGGGATGTTTCAACCTCGTGGAATGTCAGAAATGAGAGATGCTGGAGACCGCTGGGATAGTGTCGATTTTATCAAAGCAGCATCAGGTGTCAAAATTAGTGGACCAGGCCTTGAAAATGTTCTTGCTGGTACGTCTCTAAGACTTTCTAATAGCGTTGAAGAGTTGACCAATGCGGAAGCATTAGCATGGGAAGAGGCAAAAATTTCCTTTGAGACCGATGAAGAAGGTGTTGTGTTAAAATCCGATACATTGGGTGGACTAGAAGCACTGGCATTTGAATTGAAAAAATTGGACGTACCGATTCGCCTTGCTACAATTGGTCAAGTAAACAAACGCGACTTATTGACAGCACAAAATGCAAAAGACCCATTGCATCGAATTATTCTTGCATTCTCTACTTCAGCAGTAAATGAAATTGGAGAGTCCTTGAGAGCAGAGGATTCACCAGTAAAATTACTTGAAGGTGAAATTATTTACCATATTATCGAAAGATTGGAAGAATGGAATGAAGAAACTATGCGGAGGATAGAAGAAGCAAGTAGGGAAGCTTTGGTTTATCCTGGCAAAATCCTCATTATGCAGGATCATATTTTCAGGCGCAGCAATCCAGCAGTTGTGGGTATCAGGGTTTTGGCAGGGAGAATACATGTCGGTCAATATTTGATGAAGGAGGATGGCACAAGTATCGGCCGTGTGAAATCATTGCGTAGTGGGGAAGATTCTATGAAACAAGCAACTCAGGGAGAAGAGGTTGCTTGTGCCATCAGAGGTGCAACTGTTGGAAGAGGAATTGATGAGCAAGATGTACTGTTGGTTGATGTTCCTGAAAGCCATGCTCGTAGATTGAAAAAATTAGAGATGACTGCGCAGGAAGAGGAAGTCCTTGAACAACTCATCGCTTTGCACCGCAAACAAGACCATTTCTGGGGCAGATAATGGAAAATCGCTTTCAGTAGCACATTTACAGAGATTTTTCATCTGACTTATGTGTCCCCAATCTTGAAGTAGGATTCCGCGCAGTGGCAATCTGTCCGAAGGACGGTATTCAACATGGCCCAAGCATACGACGGAGCGGCGCAAGCCGGTGGAGACAACCGAACCAAGGATCTTATTGCAACTGTAAGCGCCATCGCTAACACCCTAATGGCTGAAGTTGGAAAGGTCATAATTGGAAAACAAGAGAATTTGAGAAGAGTTACTGTAGGAATCCTTTCCAACGGAAATATGCTATTGGAAGATTTTCCTGGATTGGGAAAAACAATGCTTTCAAACACCTTCGCAATGGCCCTTGGCTGTAAATTCAAGCGTGTTCAATTCACACCTGACTTGCTGCCGAGCGATATCATGGGGACCTACATGTATGATCAGAAATCTGGAGAATTCAAACTACGTGCAGGACCACTATTCTGTAATATCCTATTGGCTGACGAAATTAACCGTGCACCTCCAAAGACTCAAGCAGCACTTTTGGAAGCGATGGAAGAGAAGCAGGTGACTATTGAGGGAATAACTCACAAGTTGCCAGCACCATTCGTTGTATTAGCCACTCAAAACCCAATCGAGCAAGAAGGTACATACCCACTTCCAGAAGCACAAATGGACCGTTTCCTGATGAAGATGAGTATGGGATATCCAGATAGGTCTGAAGAGAAAGCAATTCTTGCTCGCAGAAAACTACGTGGAAAGGATAACCACGACGTCATACAAATCACCTCACCAAAGAAGGTTGTAGCAATGCAAAAGGCATTGGAAACTGTACATGTAGACCCAGCAATTCTTTCTTACATCGTAGAAGTTGTTCAAAGAAGCCGTGAAGACCACCGCATCATCAACGGATGCAGTCCTCGTGCAAGTCAATCTCTATTCAAGTCCAGTCGTGCGGTAGCGGCAATAGATGGAAGAGATTACGTCATTCCAGACGATATCAAAACAATTGCTTTACAAATTTGTAGCCACAGAATTGTAATGAAGCCAGAAGCAAAAATACGCGGGATTACTGGTATGCACATCATGAGAAAAATTGTCTCTGAAGTTCCAGTACCAGTTATTCAGCCTGCTTGAGCAATTATTGGACCCATCGTTTCAAAGGTGATGGCCACAACATGCGACTGAGCGGGGGAATGTGAATGGACCCATACTCAATGGTTATTGCAGTTGCCAATCAGAAAGGTGGCTGTGCTAAGACTACCACTGCAGTAAATCTCGCTGCTGCTTTAGCCAAAGGTGAGAAGGACCGAACACGGTGGGTTATCCCTCCTGCTAAGGTCTTGCTAATCGATCTAGACCCTCAAGGGAATTGTTCAACCAGTTTTGGTGTCGAAAAGCGTGATTTGAAAAAAACTGTTCATGACCTATTGATGAATGATAGTGGTGAAGAACTACCGATTATGGACGAATTCCTTTTATCACCTGAAATGTTAACCAATTCAGTACAAAGAGCCTGGAAGGCTGAATATCCAAATAAACGCTTACCTAAGGATTTGAAAGTCTCAAACCTTTGGCTATTACCATCATCTATTCATCTATCAGGAGCAGAAATAGAATTATCTCACAAACTTGGTCGTGAAACACGCCTAAGAGAAGCCTTGGCAACAATTGAGCATGAATTTGATTACATCATCATCGATACACCTCCCAGCCTTGGCCTACTTACAATCAATGCAATGGCAGCAGCACGTTGGGTTCTAATTCCAGTACAAGCAGAATTCTATGCTTTAGAAGGTATGAGCCTGCTGATGAATTCAGTTAAACTAGTCCAGAGAAGAATCAACCCTCACCTAAAGTTGATGGGAATTGTCATGACGATGGTTATGGCCAAATCGAAACTTTCCAACACTGTATGCGATGAAGTGAAGAAGCACTTTCCCAAACATGTCTATTCTACTGTGATTCAAAGGTTGATTAAAATTGCCGAAGCACCTTCAGAAGGTGCGCCAACTGTTCTTCTTCACAGGCCTGGTAATGATAGCAAAGGAAAAGGCAGTCTCCAATATTGGACTTTTGCTAAAGAATTCCACCAAAGGGTGGAACAAAGGCGGAGAGAAATGGGCATCAGTAGAACCAACCGCTTGCGTGTTTAGCCTAGTAACTACCTCAAAAAAGGCATTATTTTGCATTGAAGTTAAGTAGGCAGGAAAGATGCCTTTGGGTTGGGTTTACTATGACTGCAGCTGGAATGACATCACTAAGCGTTAGTTTTGAGACGAGAAGACAATTAAATTCGATGAAGGCGATGGGGGACCACCGCAGTGTCGATGACCTACTAGCAGAACTGGTAAAACAAAATAAGTTAATGCGGATGAAAGGAGTTCTTGACGAATTACGAAGTCGATTAGACGAATTGGATAACTTAGATGCAGATGCTTTAGTTCGTAAATTGGCCCTTTCACCATTCCCAATTTGAGGTGGATAAAATGAAGGCTGCAAGACCGAACAAACCCACTACGTGGGAATTCACGGCAGAACATTTGGTTAGAGCCATTTTCGATTCTACTTCTGATGAAGCAAAATTACTCGAATTATCTGCCTTGAACAAAATCGAATTACATGCTGGTGGGATGGTCTGGAACAAATTCCTTTGGTTGATGATGAATGTCATGAAAGATGCTTCGGGTTCCACCCTATTCACGGGTGCAGAATTGGGCAAAATGAAAAATTCAATCCCTATCATTTTCCACTGAACGAGTCTGTTTGCAATAGAATCGTAATCTACTCGTGAATTAATGTTGTTTCATGTATCACTAATTAGTGTTGTTCTGCGCAAGCCATTCATGACCATACCACTTCCACTGTTCTTCAGTCCATCCGGGTGGTAATCCTGAAGCCGGAATTGGTGGTGCTTGAGTGGGCGTGGCTGGGGCAGACTCTGCTTGCTCTACCGGCTGGCTTGGTAATCCAGCCATAGATTCAAAATTTTCATCTGTGGAGTAATCCATACCCTCACTTACTGTAGCAACATCATCCATCGAATCTAGAGAAACAGAGGGTTGGAACTCCATATTTTGAACCTCGTCTCCCCAATCTCCTTGTTCAACAACCCCGCCCATTCCTTCGTAAGATTCGCCTGCTTCTTGAGCAGCTAGTTCAGCCAGTGAGGCATTTGGAGAAAAACCATCTCCGCCAAAGGATTTAGTGAAACTTCGCTTGCGCCCCATTTTCATCATTCCATTGAAAATTAACAGTAAAGCAACTAGACCAACGAATGCCATTCCACCATAAGTCAAGGCTTCCTCAATTCTACTATCCATGGTACTTTCTTTAGTCTGATCAGATTTTTCTCCGGATTCTTTATTGCTTTTCCACGAGTAATAACTCCATGCTGAGCCACCTTCTGCTTTAGTTTCAGCAACATAAGCCTGATATTCCGCATCAAGCAATCCAGCACAATAATCGCTTTTATCACTTGGATTGGAATGACACCAATCTTCCTTGGTTTTCACAGATGCTTCATTGTCATCGAAATCACTCTTCGCTCCAAGTCCATCGCCATCCATATCCAAGTATTCACTCGCATCCTCTGGTAAGTGGTCTCCATGATCTGCGTAACCATCTGCATCACCATCAGGGCAGCCAAATTGGTCTATTTTTATCCAATCTGTGATTGCACCAGTGATATTGGATACTACAGGAATTAGTGCATATCTACTTTCACCGGGTTGGGTTGGGCAAGCATCTCCTCGATATCCAAGTGGGTCATCTCCATATCCATCATTATCAGAGTCTGCCCATTGAGTTCTATCACTTGGGAAGGTATCTGCAGTACCATTTGGACTTATAGGCCACGATTCATCGGCATCAGACCAACCATCACCATCTGAATCTATACAACCCTGTCTATCATGTTGTGAACCGCCATTTATCCCTGGGCAATCATCAGGGTTACTTCCAGCTGGGTTATCGCCTAATCCATCATTGTCATCATCTGCCCATTGAGTCCCATCCTCAGGGAAGGGGTCGGCATTATCGCCAATTCCATCATCATCTCCATCTAGAGTTTCATTAATATCATTAGGAAATACATCTGAATTATCTCCAACTCCATCATTATCAGAGTCCTGTGTCTCACTAGGGTCATTGGGGAATGCATCTGCATTATCCCCCACCCCATCTATATCGGAATCTTCAGTTTCACTTGCATCGTTTGGAAATGCATCTTGAGAATCAACTATGCCATCACCATCGCTATCAATGTCAAAAAGTCGGACCTTTGACGAGGATGTCAAGGCAGCGATGAGATATAACTCTCCGCGCACTCCTCGGTGTGCTCCTCGGATTTGTCCTCCAATAGTAAATTCTTCTTCAATGCTAAAACTTGTGCTATTTATTGAATGATATTTCCCACTATCCCCGCCTATGTGAATTTCATCTCCTTCAATATTTAGGTAAGAGATTCTGTTGCTTGATGAGGTGCTTATAATCTCAGTACTCCACGAGTCAGAAGGGGAATGGCGAATTAATACTCCATCTGCAGAGGATGATAACAATCGTCCAGATGAATCTGTGGCTATTTTCAAAACACGGTCATTATGATCGGTTAGAGTTGTCACAGGGTTTCCTGAAAGGTCGTCAATTATGATGATTTCATCATTACCACTCGTTGCGATTCTCCCATCTGAAAGTACAGTAATGTCAGTTATTCCTATTGAATGGGATTGTGTTGATTGGCCAGTTTCTGCCCCAGCCCTATATTCTAAGGCATTTCTACTGCCACCAGTCATACCTATCCAAATGTCTCCATCGATATCCCAAGCCAAGGAGGTTACTGGGAACTCAGTAGAGGTATTTTCAATCATCGACATAGTTGCCAAATTGATAACAACTATTCCCTCATTAGTGCCAATAGCAACCAATGAATTGCTCGGGTCTGCTTTTGCAACATTAGTACCTGCCATGCCGGTTATTTCAAAATTCATGCTATGATATCCCGAAGAAAAATCATCAACTTCAAAATTTCCATCAGGAAATAGCACACCAACTCTAGAATCGTCTAAAGTGAACCATGAAACAACTCTATTTTGTAAGGTTTGAACCGTCCCTGCATCTTCTAATGAAGCTGAGGCAACTGGTAATATTGTCAGTGAAAGAGTACACATTAGCAGGGCACAGACCATTGCAGGTATCTTCTTCATACATCGGCCATAATGGATAACGCCTTGAAGTCAACGGTTCCAAGGTTATTTCATTCTTCTTCAGATGAACGGGGTGGACCACGACGAGCACCGCTTGGTGGTCCTCGACTGGAACTTGGTGGGGCTCCTCTCTTACCTGCACTTGGCGGTGGGCCTCGACTAGAACTTGGCGGGGCTCCTCTCTTACCTACACTAGGAGGAGGGCCTCGGCTGGAACTTGGTGGGGCTCCTCTCTTTCCTGCACCAGGTGGTGGTCCTTTCCGGGCTGCTGGAGTTTGTTCATCATCACCACTATCTTCCTCATCTGTAGAGGTACCTGAGATTGTTGGTATCTTAACACTCATTGTATCAAGCATTGATGCCATGTTATCCTCATCATCCAAGTCAACTTCTTCTTCTACTTCCTCAACCTCTTCCTCTTGTGAAACCACTGGGGACATCACTCTAGCGATTGGCGTGATACTCGCTGTTTGCGGTTTTGGTGAAGGGCTCATCACTGGGCGTGAAACTGGGGTTAGGCTGGCTTTACCTGGCTTTGGTAGGCCTGATGAAACCGGAGACATGATGGTTGTATCTACTGGCATCAATGACGCAGTGCCACCCTTTGGTCCGCTTGGCCTAGGGGATAAAATGGTATTTGATATTGGATTCAGTACCGCTGATTCGGGTGCCGATACTAGGTCATGAACTGGCTTTGGCAATGTTTCTGCAACCACTTCAATACTTGAGTCCTCAGCCATACTTGGTAATGTCGGCAGCACTCGGTCAGCAGAAACTGGAGCTCTTGCTGGAGCAACCTTTCCATCAGGTGTTATCTCGGGAGTGATCGGACTTATCGGTACAACCGCTTCAGGAATTACAGATTGCTGTGGAGTGAATTCTGGAACTGTTGGTAGTACTCTTTCGGGGGTAATATCTGGCCTAGGATCGAATGACATCGAAGGTTGAGGCGTTGGTTGAGGGATAGGTTGGGGTGCTGCGCCAGGAGTTCCAGGGGGTGGAAGGGGTTGCCTAACAACTCTGTGAATTGGTTTTGGTGCAGCCATTCCCACTGTACCTTGTTCGATTGGTTGTTGCACCTGGCGTGCCATTGGACCGCTTCCTTGTTGAGCAAGAGGGCGACGCTTCAGATCCGGAACAACAGGTCCACCTAGACCTCCGAGTGGTTTTCTTCCACCGGCTGCTAACTTTGCATCTGGGCGGGCTCCTAATTTGCTCGGGTCCCCTAGTCCACCGGTGGCAGGACCGGCTGGTTGACCAGCAATTGCAGTAAGCCATGATTGTTGTTTGGCAATCCTGCCGTCCTCACTCTGAAGACGAGCGAATTCTTTTTCTTTGTCATCAAGAGCTGCTGTATCCATATCTATTTCGAGTTGTAACTTCTCTTCTATTGATTCACGCATCTTGGTTTCAGCCATTTCCTTGAATGAATCCATCTGATCTCCAAGTTGGCCCAACCTATCTTTGATTTCGGCACGCTTGATTCCAAGTTGTGCTTCGATTTCAGAACGGATTTGAGATTCCTTGCGACGGATTTCAATCAAAGCCTTATTTCGCATAATTTCCTCACGCTTAGCCAATTGTTGTTCAAGTTGGCTGGATATTTGGTCTTCCTTTGACATGCGGAATTCCTTCAGTCGGTCTTCCATATCAACTTCTAATTCCATTGTAGTTTCGTCCCTGATTAAATCAAGGTCAGTCTCAAAGGTCAAGCGTTCATTACGCATTTGAGCGTCGATTTCTGAAAGAATGGATTTCTTTGATGCTCTTTCTCTCGATTGGAACTCTGTTTCTAATCTGTCAACCCAATCGCGCTTCTCTTCTCCAAACTTGAGTTCAAGGCTATCTCTAAGTTCATTTTCCTGATCATAACGGAATCTGGAAAGTCGGTTCTGAATCTCAGCCTCTCTAGACATTCGGTAGGCAGTGAATTCCTCTTCTAGACGGCGATTCATCTCGCCTTCTATTTGCTCAGTTAAGTCCCTAGTAATACTGTCAACGGCTTGACCAAAGGTCAAATCATATTTTTCCCGGAGGCGTTCTTTGCGAGCAGCTAGCCGGTCTGCATAGTTTTCAGATAGTTCGCGGTTTATTTGCAGGCGTAATTCATCGCGTCTACGAGCGACTGCCATTTCGACATCTTCGCGCATCCGGTCTTCTAATTCAGATGTTTGACGGCGGAGATCAGTTTCGATTTCAACCTGTAATTGCTGTGCAACCTCTTCCTCTAAACGGCGACTACGACGCTCATATTCTGCTCTCAATTTGGCTTCTCTACTTCGCATCCTTTCGCGAAGTTGATTTTCAAGGCGACGACGAATTCCTATTCGGAGTTGTTCTTCGCGCTCGGAAAGTAAAGAGGAGTTTTCATCTTCCAATTTTTCAATTTCACTTTGCTCCATTTGTGAATAATCTAATTCCAATTCAGATTCAATGGTGGACTCTAAATCTTTGATGCGGGCTTGTAATGCCTGGTCAAATTCTATTTCCATTCTCTCTCTCTGGAAAGTAAGGCGGCGTTGATGGTTGGTAGCCATATCTTGTTCCAGTCTTGATTGTAAATGTTGGCGGTGTTGTTCAAGGCGACGCTCTTGTTCAACCTCTAATTGCTCACGTAGTGAATCTACTTCTCTCTGCATCCTCAATTCGAGCCTTTCGCGAATATCGGTTTCTTCCTTGGAGAGGGCTTCTAACTCTAGATGAGCTAATTCATTTTCCATTTCTGCACGTAATTCTCTTTCTAATTGTGAAATAGTCATTTCATGTTGTTGTTGAAGTTCACTAGCAATGACATCCTGCATGGCGGTTACCCTTTCGGATTGAGCCTTTAGACGCAAGTGTCGGTCTCGCCTTAGACGGGCTCTCAGTCTCTCTTCTTCACGAAATCTGGAACTACGTTGTACTGCAGCATCTAACGTAGGGCTTCCCGCCCTTGTCATCTGATTTCGCAAGGCCGATAGAGACAATGCGTCACCGCTATGGCCATGCCCGTCTCTACCTCTCTTTATGGTTGAATTATCGCTTTCGCTGACGCTCATGGGCATCCCATCCCGAACCTAATGCCTATCCTCCCATACTTAAGGGAGGGGGGTCGAGTTTGCTTTCGCGAGGCTGGATTGATAGTTGATTCATTCCTCGGATGTTTGCTCTTGCATTTCTTTAGCAACAACTGAAGGGCCCATAATGAAGTAGAATAATACTAAGGTGAACGATAGCAATAACAAAACTGCAGCAATTCTGGAAATACCCAAGTCATATGCATCACCACCTCTAGAAATGTGAATCATCATAATTACAGTTGCAATTACTAAACAAAGCATCTGTGCAATCGAAGCATACAATGGCCAACCTTTCTTCAATTTAGGCAACTTTCGGTCTGAAATCATCATTCCACCTGCAATGAACATGAATGGGAGGATTAAGAAATCAAAGTAGGGCTTGTCTCCACCTTGACCAAAACAAAGGGGATTACAGTCCCATGAAGAAAGACTTGGGCCAATGCCGGTGGAAGGCTGCAACCAAATAAGCAAAGAAAGGGACATCAATAATAAGGCAGAAGCAGGACTAGAAAGACCACTGAAATATGGTACACCCCCACCTCCTTCATGAGCGAATCTGGCTAACCTTAGCATTCCTGTAGCAATTAACCAGCAACATCCAATTGCTAATAGAACCGTCCAGAAAGGAGTTGCTGAACCCAGCCTCCCAAACATCACGAATATCATTAATGCTGGAGCAACACAAAATGAAAGGCAATCGGACATGATATCCAAACTTCCTCCAAGAATTCTACGCTTGGAATATTTACGAGCAATAGGTCCATCTATTATATCTCCAATAATTGAAAGGATGATGAATAATACTGCAGCCCAAATATATTGGTTTTTCATCCCAGCACCATAAGGGTCGTGTAATCCATCTACTGCTAAGACTAACATAAACACAGCAATTGCACCAAAAAGCGCATTTGCCAAGGTGATATAGTCGGCGATACCCATCATTCGGTAGGTTGTACGCATCTCTATCACTCTGTTTGTGGAGGTATCTAGCCCTTCAATCAATCCCTACTTAATGCTAAAAAAGGATTGATAATAAGCCAATTCCAATTATCCAGTCATCTCGAATTGGGTATCACAAGCAGGACAGGAAACCTTGCGGGTACCGGGTTTGGTCCGTAATCGAAGCCTGCGTTCACAACCTGGGCACTCAATTTCAGTTTTTGGCACATTTACCTTTACTTCGATTTCGCATTGACAAGAACTACATCTTATGTTACAAGGTCTTTCACCAAGTCCAACCACCAATATTTTACTACATTCAGGGCAACTTAATTTTTCATCTTCCCAATCTCTCCTAGTTGGTTCATGATCAATCTTCATTCTTGCTCCACAAAGCAAGCAGGATATTTCACCCAGCACACTAGGAAGTAGGCCTTCACAGCGAGGGCAAGTTAATGGCGGAGGGGATATCTTCGACTCTACTGATCTGGCCTCTGATGCTGAATTCTCACTTGACATAAAATCGCCTCTTTTCAACGAGAGCGGGAGATAATGGCAACCGCTGCCGGAATGAAAGTGAATGGCAAATCGAAATCAAGACCATTGTCTTGTGCCAATTGCTCTACGGATTTTTTTATAGAAATTGAATCTGATGCATTTCCGGATAAATTCACCATCTTGATTGTAGCTCCTTTTTCCAACATCTCTCGTAAAGAAGGATCAATATTAGAGACCCAAGCAGGTGTTGCTTTCGAACTAGTGGCCGGAGTGGGAGAATCGGAGGGAGTTTCGAGGCTAACTAGCTGAGTACATTTCCACCAGCGAGCCCTACCAACATCCCTATGGTTCTCAATCAAACCAACCTTGACCAGATGCTTGAGGTGATGGTAGAGATGGTATCGCTCGACTCCAACTGCCTTGCATAACTGAACTGTTGACATCTCAGGCGCTGATGCCAATTGTGAATACAGGGCATGCCTAGTTGGATGAGCGAGAGAAATTCGGATGGGGTCGCCTCGAATCTTCGTCATCGCCATTCCCCGCGACCTGCAAGCCCGCTCATACATATTTCAAGGCGTCGCAAACCTTCAATTCGCGACAACATGAAAAATATTGATTTGTTTAGGATTCTCAAGAGGATTTTTTAGATGCCGCAATTGCCTTGAATGCATCTGTTGTATCATTCCACAGGTCTTTTCCAAGGTCAAGCAACATTCTCAGCATGCCTTTTTCCCCAGAAAGGCGGGCGCCATTCAAAATAACAAGAATCGCTGAGGCTTCATGCACCAATACCCCAATCCATAGTTGATCATTATACTGAGATAAAACTGACCAAACAAGAATCAAAGTAATTACTACAGAGATTAGAATGTTCTGGGCAACAATGGCACGGGTTTTTTTTGCTAATCTTAGAAGGTTACCAATCAGACGAGGGTCATCTCCAGGAACCAGAACATCTGCTGCCTCCAAGTTAACTTGTTCTCCACTGCCAATCGCAACCCCCACATCGGAATTTGCTAAGGCCGCCGCATCATTGAATCCATCTCCTGCCATCATCGTAACATGAGTCTTTGAACGAGATCCAACCCAACTTGCCTTATCATCGGGTGATAAATCACCTCGGCAAGCAGCAGCAGGTAGACCAACTCTTGGCCCAAACACTTGAGTTGCAGTTGTTAAATCACCGCTTAAAATTTCGACATTGACTTGCTGATGATGAAGGTCTTTGATTAGTTCCTCTGCTCCAGGCCTGATATCATCGTGAACGAAAACAAAGAGAGCGATTGCCTTCGCTGACTTGCTCAATAATGAGGCTCCATGGCCCGCTTCTTTGGCATCTTCAATAGCAGTTTGTAACTCTTTTGGGATTGAAACTCCTTCTGATTGTAGCCAATCTGGACGACCGAAGTAAACCTTTGCCGTACCTTGCTTCGCAATCACGCCCGCTTCTCCGTCTTGATGCTCGCTAACTTTGACTTCCTGTAAATCAGCTGTATATTCCATCACCACAGCCGCATAGGGGTGAGAGGACCTTGCTTCAATTCCTCTAGCTAATTTGAGTGCTGCAGATTCCTGTCGCCCTTTAGCCATGACAATTTGTTCAAGGCGAGGTTTTCCTGAAGTGAGTGTTCCGGTCTTATCCAAAAGAGCGAGGTTGACTTTACCAAGGCGCTCCATTACATCTCCTCCTCGAGCAATAGCACCACTTTGAGCGGCATTTGCCAAAGAAGCAGCATGAGGGACAGGTGCTGCCAGCAATAATGCACAAGGACAAGCAACAACCCAAAGCAGCAACATTAATTTCCAATTCTCAACATCCCCAGAAAGGAACCAAGCCAAGGGTGCACCTAACAATACTAATGGAATCCAAATAGCAGTGAAAACCTCAACTGAACTCTGTAAGCGTGGTGGCTTTTCTCTGAAGGTGTGGACATCTTCAATCAGTCCACTCAAACGTGTATCATCTCCAATCGCAGTAGTTTGAATAATCAATGGCCCTTGTTTCAACACTAAGCCAGCAAGCACTTCATCACCTTTTTCGACTCGCACTGGAACTGATTCGCCAGTCAATGGTGCTCTATCTATCGAACCCATTCCTTCAGTGACTATGCCATCGACAGGGATGATTTCGCCACTTCGAACTTCCACAATATCTCCAATTTGCAATAACGATACTGGCACTTCTTCACTACTGCATTGAGGTTTTTTTACCGCAAATGGAGTAAGTTCTTGTGAACTTGCCATTATTTCTTGTGAACTTGCCATTTGAAGAAAATTTTTCGGCTTAGGTTTTTCATTAACCTGACGAGCCAGTCTTGGTATTCGGTCAAGCCCCCCTTGCATTGCTTCTCGAGCACGCACTAATGCAGAACCTTCCATGTGTGCCGTGAAGGCTACCAAAATAATTACCAAAAGCGCCTCGCTCCAAGCCTGAAGTATGGCGGCTCCAATCACTGCTAATGAAGTTAGAACTTGGAAACCAATCTGGCGGCTTTTCAAACTTGCAATAGCCTCGATGAACATTCGATAACCACCCACCATTATTCCAAATATTGCAATTAATGCGATAAGCCATGCTGGGCCTAATGAAATCATTTCCAATCCCAAAACTACGATGAATGCAGGGATAGCCAAGGCTCCACCTACCAATCTAATCTGATCTGGCCTAAGCTTTCTAGAAGAAGATGCTCTCAATGAAACTTTGTGCCCAATTAAATTTGTGAGAGATGTGTTTCTTGCCTCTGCAATCGAGGGGCTACAATCGGTTGAAATTTGAACAAGTACAAATCCATCTCTATCAATTTGTGCATCAAGGATTCCTGATTGGCGCTTTAGTAATTTGAGTAAACCTCGCTGGTCAACATCAAGGCGAGAAGAAACAGCCGCAGCATTTACTCCAACCAGTTCACTCCACCCAAGGTTTGGAGCATGTCCAAGGCTAGTCAGAACTGTGTTTGCCTCAGAAAGACTCCCTTTGGACAAATCAACCACTAAACGGACGCTGCCTTCAGTGGCAGAAACGCTGCATTCAGAAACAACATCAAGCCGATTCAAAGCCTTTGTCGCTTTGAATGCGCAATCAGGACAGTCCATTCCACTCAGTGGCCAAGATATCGATTGCTCACCAGCCACAACTAAATCCAACAATATTGTATCAATTGGCGTAGTTTCAATTATAACATCGACGGGTTTTAGAACTTTTTTTGGCTTTGAAGTTTTCACCTTTGGAGGTGCCACCTCATCATCTAAGTAAAGGAAGTCACCATCATCGACAACCTCAGCCATACTCAACGTGGGTAAGCAAGCATTCTTGAACCCGCCGCAAAGGATACGGCACAATCAAGCGCTACTGCCTTTAGCAACAGTCATGGGACTGCTGCCTGATTCACACCATCTTCAAATGTTGGTTATCGATATTGATGGAACTCTCACAGATGAAAATAAATTACTCCACACCGGTGCGGTTGAAGCATTACGTGAATTAGAACAGGCAGGAATCCCAGTTGGGTTAGCAACTGGAAATGTAAGGCCAATAACGTGGGGACTATGGCGGTTTCTTGGCCTGAGTGGGCCGATGATTTGTGAAACCGGCGGGGTTATCTGGGAACCTGAATTCAATTATCTAAATGTAATGGCAGATGGAGAAGGGGCAAAATCAGCAGCCAATTGGCTTGCAACAAAAATGGACTTAGACCCTATCGGAATTGAATCAAATGCTTGGAGAGAAAGTGAATGGTGCCTGAAGACTGTTGCTGATGACCAAAGAATGATAGAATTACTGACAGATTCACAATGGTCTGACTTGACAGTGGTGCGAACAGGATTTGCAATTCATCTTGCAGAACCCCAAGTCAACAAAGGAGCTGGTCTCCTACACTCTCTCAAAATAAGAGGTATTGAAGCCAAGAATGTGTGTGTTGTTGGAGATGCATCAAATGATGACCCGATGTTTGAGGTGGCTGGACATTCCATCGCAGTGGGTGGGGCATTCGAATCAACCAAGCAGGCTGCTGACGTTGTATCGCCTTACTATCGAGCCGACACCTTGGTCCATTTAGTGGATGAATGGCTCAATTGAAAAATCAATTATTTCAATTGTATTAACCATGGCGAGTCCAAGGCCCAGGTTGACTAACTGAACGATACCATCTTACTCCCTTGAAGTCAGTCCATTCATGACCCTCATTCTCCAATCCCTCTTTATCGATAGGGGGGTCCCAACCAATGACTCCTCTTGCCGCGGCTGAAGAAGTGAATGCAGCGGCATGACCAGGGTGAATACCCATTTTAGTGGTTAGACAATCAAGAACGGTTTGTTCATCACAACTTTCAATGGACTTTCCCAAAAGGGTTGAGGAGGAGGAAATAAGCCGGTTATAATTTCTTTTTCGAGATGAAGAAACTGTCCTACCCATCTTCCTTGCATGCTCCTTTCTTTGTGTTTCACCAATTTTCCAATGTGTATAGCAATGAGTGTGCTCGGGTTTGAAAACATGTTGAGCGCAGGTTTCAGAAGCACAAATTGGGTTTCCTGAAAGGTCGATTGTGTTGATTGGCCTACGTTGAACTGGTTGGGGATTAGGTGTGGACTTCTTGCCGCCAGTTAACCAATCAAAAAAACCCATTTGTTTCACCTGTTTTGGATACGGGGCGCCTCTACCCCGTATCCAATTGAAGTCTGGTTAAGTGGGAAGTAATCTTCAACGGTCATCGCTCTCGCTCCCTTTGAGGCAATTTACCGAAAACGCGGGAAGGTTATAGTCTTCACTTGAAATTTGAAATGCGAATACTACAGGATTCAGAACCAATGAAATCCTCAGACATAGGGTCATCCATCTTCACCAAACCACCAAGTCGTTGAATCAATTCTAAATGAGGATTTGACCAAGGTTCTTTGCAGCGTTGCTTTTCAGAAGGCAATACTCCCAGATATTCAAAATCTTCATCAGAAAATCCATCCTCCCATTTGCGGGGAGAAACTCCTGTCCATGAATGGCCTAAGCGTTCAAATTGGGAATATGCTAATCCAAGGCCGAGTTCCTTCAACCGACGCATCATTTGTGCCTTTTGAAAAGCGAGAGGTACCAACAACAATTCTCTATCGCCTGCTTTCCAATGATGACAAGGAGACCAGCCAATTTCATCTAACTCTTCATACAATCGTTGCTTTCTCTTATTGCCCCAATGACGTGGAACCCAAGCCAATAATTCCGACCTATCTTTAGTGCCAGCAACATGAGAACTGGCTTCCATTACTACCCAAGAACCGTGATCAACAACGGTGGCTTCTTCTTTCTGGGAAGGTTTCTTTTTCGCCTTCGCCTTTGGTGGCCAATATGGCATCTTAACTGCCTTTTCATGACGTGGGATATCCTTTACCCAAGTCCGCAGTGGCTTTGCTAAAGTTTCCTTATCGATGATTGTACATATCCAACCAGTCTTCCCATGAAGTGATGAAGGAAGTCGAATAATACGGCGAGTATCTGCCGTAACGGTTTCATCTACAGCAAAGCCAGCAGCAAGAACCCGTTGCAATAATTGCTTGCGTTCATCTCTAACTTCTTGCTCCCTAAGGCGGGGATCTTCGATTGCGAACTTTTCTCTATCAAGGTCTTTCAAAACGATGTGAAATCCTTTACTGCCACTATAGGAAATATACTGTAAATCCAAATTCTCATTTTCTTCCAACCAATCAACCAATGAAGAGGTGATTTTTCGGGCTGCTTCAAGGCGACGATGGCAAAATGGAGTTTGATCGATGTCGAAGACTACCAAATGGTCTAGTAAAATCGGAGCGGGTTTGTTGGTTTCCCTAATTCTAGGTAAGCCGATTGGCTCTAGCCATTCTGCTGTGCCATAATACAAATCGGTAGGTGGCTCGCCTCCAAAGGCCTTCAGCAACTGAGGATATTTGGAAATGCGTTTTCTATTACTGCTCCAACGCCCACTGTCTTCTCGCCATCTAAATTGATGGCGTGATGGTTTGTTCAACCATGAAAAGTCGATTTCATTTTCAGCATACCAGTTATTGAGTTCTTCAATACTGAG
>JAAZXA010000021.1 GCA_014240385.1 Methanobacteriota archaeon
ACCCTCTCCTTGTCCATCAGAAGTAATAGATGAAGTGTGTAAGCATTGGAATATTCAAGAACCGGAGAAGTGGTCATGGTGGCAACGCGGCAAGAAGCTTGCCATCTCAACCCCAATGGCCCGTCAATGGCTATGGGATTCCCCTCGAACCCTCAAGAGAAGAAGTAGGCTTCCAGGGGGTCATTGGCACCCACTCAATATTATTCACGCAGGGACAACTGCTTTTCAATCAGGAAAGAGTGGCATGAGGCCCCGTTCAGAAGCTGTACCCTTGCTAACCGATCAAATTCAATCAAAAATAAAGATAGAAGAATCATTAATGCATCGACTGCTAATGGGAGAGGAGCCCTTAATCGAAGAACTTGAAATACCCGAAATGAAAGGCTACAATATCCTATGCAGTGAAGAAACAGACTATTTGCCTGTCTGGGTTGGGCAGAGAATGAGTCTTATGGTCGGCGATTCAGAGCGCTATATCGCAGCATTACAAGCCGGCTTGCAGCCGGATAGTTCATCATTAGACAAGACTTGAGGGAGATTGATGCGGCAACAACTCGCCTTACTTGTTTGCATCTTGTTGATGTCAATACCTTCTGCTCTTGCTACAGAAGACGGTTTGCCTAGAACTATCCTTGCTCACAAATCAGTTTCAGAGGATGGAAAGACTCAACCCCTAATCGAATGGTTTTGTGATTCAGATAGCCGAGTATGTAGGGATTTTGAAGAAGATAATTCCGTATTGATGGACAGAGATGAAGATTTAGTTTGGCTATCATGGCATCCTGCATACAATGAGGAAGACCCACTCGGCAATGGTGATTCAAACATCAGATCTGATGAATTAATGACAACAACCCCTGCAGTCCGCCTCGATTTCCAACGGCTGGAAGGTATCGGCGATGGCACAGACTTCAATGCAAAGCGCGCAGGGCTCGCCCTCAACGGCTCAATTCTAAGTGCCGGAGGAATCGTGGCAGCCGAAATCCCATTGGAAATAACACTCATCGACTTGAATGGAGACGACATGGTTGATGAAATAGATTTGACCAGTGAATTTACTCCAAGGGTGAATTTGTCTTCAGATGTCATTCTCAACTTCGTTATTGTCGAGTGGTATCCCGAAATTCGCAACGAAGGACCAAGGCCTCCTCATACTGTCAAAGAATGGACGGCAACTGCCGCCTTCAGCAAAGAAGCGGGTAATACTACCTCCATTCAACACACGTTCAGTGCAGAGCATATCAGTGGTGCAGAAATAGAAATCGATGCCGACGATGCTCAACGCTTCGGAATCATCGCCTTTCTTTCAGGGCACACTGCACCCGAAGGCGCAGTAGCAGGCTCAACTCCTGCACCTGGAATCCCTGCGGTCGTTTTGGGTTTGACCGAGGCTGACCTACCTACGATGTGGGAGGGGACATCCTCATCCGAAGCAATATCGCGCTTAGGTTTCCTCTTCTTTGCCTTACTTTGTATTGGAATAATAATCATGACTGAAAGGCAACGAGAATATGCATTGCCGCGAATATCAGGTCGACTACTCAGTGGCGAGGAAGATAAATTCAATGCAGTTTTAGAAGTTAAAATTGGCAAGCATGATGCAACTTTGGAAAAGGTAGAGGTATTGCCACCTTGGAAGATGAAGAAAAAACCAGCCCTAAATCACCTCAAAGCGGGGACAGAAAAGCGCATTGAAATAGGCATGAAATGTGAGGCAGAATATTATCTTCGTCCAGCAATTATCCGTTTTTCAATGGAGGTTGAAACTTTTGGAGGGTGGGTGATGGACTTACGCCTAACTTCTCCAATTACTAATACAGATGATTTAGAAGAAGAATGATTCGATTGCTTTTTTGAGCAATCGTTCGTTTTAACTATTGAATACCTTCACAAACGTTCAATAACCGAACCAGAGAGAAAAGCCTCTCCGGGGGCATTGATGAATGGTTGAGTTGGACGAAATCGACAAGAAAATAATCCTTGAACTACTAGAGGAGCCGAAGGCTAGCCTGCGTAGTTTAGCAGCATCTGTAGGTATTGCATTAGGAACGGCATCTAGCCGACTCAAATCATTGCAGGATAGAGGTGTCATCAAGGGTTGGTTAGTAGATTTGGATCCAGCAGCAATCGGTTGGGAAATGACGGTTATCGTTGGCTTACGTATTGAAAAGGGCCAAATGATGGAAGTGCAGCAGCAAATTGCTGCAGATTCACGAGTTTTTTCTGTTTATGATGTGACTGGAGATTTCGATAGTATTGCCATGGCGAGGGTGAGAAACCGCGAGCAGTTGAATGCCTTAACAAAAGAGGTATTTTCTAATGATGGGATAATCAGGTCGTTCACACATGTTGTGCTTAACACCGTGAAGGAGTCTTCAGTTGTGCCGCCCTTCTAGAATCAAAAGATTCCAAAAAACCAATCCATTACGCCATGATTGGCCAAATAGATGAATGTTGAGAGCAGAATACAAGCCGTGTATATCTGTCCCTTAGTGAAATGCCAAGCGTCTTCCGATTCCTCATCGAAGTATCGAATCAGACCCGCAGCCTGTTGAATACCACTGCCATCTTTCTTCTTACCCTTCTTGACAGCCATGGCAACCAGTGTGCCGCCGACAGACCGTTCCTATTTCAACGCGACGGGATATGCAGTATCATAAACACCACCTAATTATCATTCAGATTCCGTCAAATCGACCATGGGGATATCATCTTCCAACAAATCCTGTGCATCAACATTCACCTCAACTGGCAAATCTCCAACAACTTGTACAGTACCTTCATTCTCGAATGTAGGTGCTTGGGATATTCTTTCATTCATATCAACATCTTCAGCTGCAATCGCATGCATGATCTCCTTCTCGTCCACTTCATCAAAGACATCACTGCGAATTTTTGTTTCTGGGTCTGCTTCGATAAAGGAAGTATCAATACGTGCCATGGCTCTATCAACTGCCGCTGCATTATCATCATGTAGGGCCTTTTTTGAGACGTCTATGTCTCTTTCAGCTTTTTGTAAAGAAGCGGCTGCCTTTCTTAGATCAAAATCAGGATACTCATCCTTTTTCAATTGATTAATTTTCTTTCTTGCTTTCTTTAGACGTTGTTCTTGTACTTCGATTTGACTTTTGAATTCATTACGGCACTGATTCATCAGTTGGTACCAATCCGCTCTATGCTCTTCTGCATCTTTTCCGGTTGCCTTGAACCATTTGCTTCTGCGCTTCCCTTCCCAAGGTGGCCTTCCTAATGCTGAAGCCAAGTCTAGTACAAATCTGCATCTACGTTTGCTTGGACCTGTTATCGTTATTTTGTTTAGAAAAGAGGTGGCTAGTAGACCAAAACCCCAATATGATCTACTTTCTACTTTGATTTGCATGACTTCATCACCAAACCCGATATGCCATTTCTGTTCATCGAAGCCTGGTAATTGACTTACATGGGGGGGGGAGTGGGCTCCAAAACATCGCATTGCCATGGTCATAATATCGCCGAGAATAATTGATTTTTCAGCACCATGATGCCTTCTTGGTCGCAAAATCCCAGTTTCACCATCAATCTCAATGGCAAATTCATCTTTAGCGCTACGAACTTGAGCCCAGAGCACCGATTGGTATACATCGATGCTGCTGGATGCCTCACCCTTGTCGCTGCTCACGCTTGTTGGTTGGGTCTTTTACTGATGACTGTTGTGTTTACTGATTATTATTAGCACACCTATATTCAAACATATGAGCAATTCTGCTGAATAGTGAGGGATAGGCTCGCGAGGAGTTGTTAGCACTTTCTGGTATTGAGTCCTATAGCGCCAAACGCCTATTGAAGGTTGGAATCACTGAAACCGGTACATTAGTGGAGACAGAAATGCGAGAGTTGTTATCAATAGGCCTTGTGGCTCCCAGTATTAGGCGGGCCATCATCACTGCTGTTGTTGCCGGGAAAGGGGAAAAAATGTCAAAGAAATCAACCACTAAGAAATCAGCAAGTAAAACTTCTACTGATTCTGCAAAACGAAGTGCTGCTGCTAAGAAGGCCGCTGAAACCCGAAAGAAAAATGCTGCTGCAAAACTTGAGGCTGAGGCTAGAGAAAAGCGCGTAGCCTCTGCTAAGAAAGCCGCCGCAACGAGAAAAAGAAACGCGATTGCCAAAAAAGAGACTGAGGCTAAAGCGGTAGCAAAGAAAGCAGCCGATAAGAAAGCAGCATCAGCAAAGAAAAAGCCTGCCGCTAAGAAAAAGGCACCTGCTAAGAAAAAGACACCTGCTAAGAAGGCCCCCGCGAAGAAAAAGCCTGCAAGCAAAAAGAAGTCTGCAATGAAAACATCATCTCGTAGTAAAGATCCGAGTAAGACTTTGAAGACGAAGAGTCTTGCAGAAATGCTTGCAGAAATGAAAAAACGGCAGAATAAGTGAAGGCGACGCGAACCCTTCCTGGACCGTGCTTGTAATCAACAACCATGTCAAGGAAATGAGTTATCCCCCTCACGTGATTGGCAAGGACCTGTGCATTCATTCAAGCGTCGCTGAAATAAAAATTGAATCCTCTTCTTCAATTTCTTCTTTGAAATCCTCTTCTTCGAGTTTTGTGCGCAATGCTTGGGCGCGCTTGTAGACCTCTCTCAGAGTTTGGTCCCCTACTTCAAGATAAATTCTAGTTGTAGAAATATGAGAATGCCCTAGCAACCTTTGGATTGAGACTAAGTCTGCTCCTCTTTCAAGAAGCCCAGTGGCAAAACAATGCCTCAGTACGTGGGGGGAAAGTCTGCCTCTTGGCATTGAGGCGGCTGTTGCAAGTTTATCGAGGAGTTTTTGCACAGCCCTTGGTTTGAAACGGTCACCTCTAGTATTGAGGATGACAGCGCTATCTTCGTGTTTATTTCTAGTATCTCGAATTGGTTGCCAGAGTCCTATCGCCTTGATGGTATCTTCAGTGAAAAGGACTAACCTGTCCTTGTTGCCTTTTCCGCCAACTACTCTTGCACTCTTATCCTCAAAGTCGAGGTCATGCAATTCGAGGTTGCACAGTTCACTGACTCGCATCCCAGTATCTAGGAGGATGGTGATAATGACGTTAGCAACTGGATTTTCATAAACAGCAGCAGCTTGTCTAACCGATTCTAATTCTCGGCTGTTCAGCACCCTGGGTAGTCTTCTTCCGCGGTGAGGGCGTGTAATATGCTCAGGCATACTATGACCAAGCCATTTGAGAAGGTGATTAACTGCTGAGATTCTCGCCTGAACAGTACTTGGTTTTAATTCTCCAAGTCCTAATTGCCAAACTTCTAATCTACCTGTATGGGGAGCTATTCTAGAGTGTAATTCTAGAACTGTTAGTGCTTCAACTTGCGCTTCTGTAAGTGGACTCTCGCCAGGCAATGATGCTTCAATCAGCCGCAGTGAGCCGTTTAAGTAATTTCTACAAGTATTTTCACTCTTTCCTTCTGACCTTAATTGTAATCTCCAACTGGCTTTCCAAGGAAGGTTCAAAGAATGCTTTAATCTTGAAGGCAAATCAGGCGGAGGTGCTTCTTTTGTCATACCTGACTTGGCATTCTGATCAAGGAAATACTGACGTCTCCTTAGTCCGTCCAGTGTTTCCCCTTCGCGCATGCTAACGCCTCCTTCACCGCTGTAGCGGAGTGCATCCCTGCCCCTTGCGGGGCAAGGCGCAGATGGGGGGGTGCATCATCAAGGCTTCGCACAATTCAGACGGGTGTGCTATCGTCTTGAGGGATGTTTTCGTTTTGCCGGGGGAGATGATTATTGTACATGACTTTCTTCAAAGCACTACGCAGGGCTCTTGTCTCACCATAGAATATCATGACATCATCAAAACGTAATTGCGTATGTGGTTCGGGGTTCCATTCCAATTTCTTATCTCTGGAAAGAGCAAATACTGGTATCGACTTGTCGTTTCTCGGGAAGATGTCGCCAATTGCACAGCCGATTAGCCTAGGATGATTCCTCAAATGTAGTGATAATGCGCCTTGTCCAGGTTGAGTTCGCATAACTTGCGCCATATCTACATCGGTGAAGACATGATCTTCCATCATGAATTCAATGATATGTGCTGCCACGTTAACATTGCTTGCTTTCTCAATACCTTCTAAGCCAGGTGATGAATTAACTTCGAGAACAATTGGACCGTCTGCCCCTTCCAGAAGGTCAACTCCTGCTACTTTGAGGCCTAATACTCTTGCAGCACGCTTGGCTAGTTCTTCGTACTCAAGTGGTAGGTCTACCTTTTCGATGATTCCATTGAGGTGGAAATTTGAGCGAAACTCCCTGCCACGGCTTTTTCTTCGCATGCTCGCTACGACCTTGTCGCCGACTACCAGTGCTCTGATGTCCTTCCCATGACTTTCTGCTATGTATTCTTGGATTAAAACCGCTTTTTTAGTTAGCAGTAATGCCTCAACTAAGTGCTTTGATTCTCTGAGGGTATGGCGCAGGAAAACCCCATCACCTTGAGTACCTTCTGTGACTTTGATGACCACAGGGAGCCTCCCCACTTCGTCGATTGCTTTCTCAACATCCCTAAGATCCCGAACATAGGCTGTTCTCGGAATGGTGATTTTATTTTTAGCAAGAATTTGACTTGCTCGTAATTTATCTCTACTCTGAATAATACCAGAACTGGAATTGCTGGTGTAGATTCCTAATTGTTCGAATTGACGGATTAGTGCTACACCATGTCGGGTGATTGAGTGGCCAATTCTTGGAAGTACAGCATCATGGATGAATCTCTCACCTTTGTGAAGGATTTGTACTCCATCATCGGCGATCATTAGTGAAAACTGAAGAGGGTCGAGAACTGCCACATCACAATCTCTTTTTCTGGCTTCTTCGACCAATCTGCGAGTACTGTAAAGGCGTGGACCGCGCGATAATATAGCCAGTCTCATGTTATCAACGCGACTACCTCTTCCTTTTCAATTGCATGGATTGCGATTCATTAGTAATTCAATTTAATAGGTATTTGACGAATCGTCGCTTTGAAGGTGGAGTTCGTTTTCGCCAAGGGCATGCAGAGCCCACCTGATGCATATGGAGGACCGATGTCGGGCCCAGGAGGGCCACCCCCTGCAGCAGCAGGACCGGGCGGTCCACCGTCTAGTGCAGCAGTGATGGATGCTTCTGACCGTTTAATGAAGGGTGATTTGAGTATTTCTGAATTACGTACCCAAGTAAAGAAAGCCCGCTGGAATGTTTTCATGTATCTTGGAATTGCAGCAATAATGTTTGCATTTGCCCTTATTCCATTGCCTGTTCCAGCACCTTGGGATGAAGAGACTACCCTGAAAGATACAGAATCTGGTGGCGAAATTCAGCGGGAACTTCCATACCTTTTCGGGATTCCAATCGATGGACATGATGCTACTGATATTCGTTTCATTGTTGAAATAACTCCTAAAGCAGGAGGCAACTTGAGCGTCCATGTGATAGAAGCACACTGTAATACTGAGGAAATCGACAATGAGTTGAACGAATTTACCAGCATGCTGATTCGCGGAGATACAAATTGGAGTGATAATCACATTTTTATCGAGGATTCTACGCCTGGAAAGACCATTGAAGTGAAATTTAAATTAGATCCAGGTGCTTATTGTCTAGTTATCGAATATACAGACTATGGTAAGCCAATCGGCTCGTTAGAAGCTTCAGCCTCAGTTTATGGACTAAGAGAAATCGGTGGAGGACTAGGTGGATTATCAGTACTTTGGGCATTATTTGGATTTATTGGCGCTCAGAAGAAAGGTAAGATATTCAAAGAGCGAACAGAACCTAAACGTGGCTCAACATCTGTGGAAGAACAAGTAATGGATGCAACAAATCAGGCGGTAATCACAGCAGGTCCGGGGGCGCCCCCGCCAAGTGCCGGACCACTTACTGGACCAAGTGCCGGACCACTTGCTGGACCAAGTGCTGGTCAACCACCAGCAGCAGCACCATCTTCTCCAACTCAAGATGCATTTGCAGCACTTGGAGTAGCAGAGCCTGCACCAGTAGCACCACCTCCTGCAGCAGCCCCAACATTGAATTATATCGAATCAGGTGATGGCTATTACTACATTTTGAAGGAAGATAACACCTTTGATGCCCAGCCATACATCAAGCAGGCTGATGGTTCATACCTTCCATTTCAATGAATTGGAAAATTAATACTGTGCTTCTAATCGCCTTTGATGAGTATCGATAAGTGCGAGCCTTGAAAGGGTTCAAGTGGCGCCAATCAAGTACAGGTTTTCAGATGTCACCAAACTCATCCCTAACTGTTGCTGCTTTGAAGCAGTTGTGTAAGGATAAGGAATTGGCAATTTCAGGCAAGAAAGCCGACCTCGTTTCACGCCTGCTAAAGTACGGCACAAGTGAAGAAGAATTAGGCATTGAAGTGGAAGAAGAAAGTGAAGGTACAGAAATCATTGAGGATGAGGAAGGAGAATTAATTCTTGAATCGGAAATGGTAGAAGATACGAAAATAGTCGAAGAAGATGGAGTCTTGGAAGCAGAAATTCTCGAAGCAGAAATTTTGGAAGTAGAATTAGTCGAAGAAGATGAGAAAATACCCGAATTAATTGAGACAGCATCTTCAACACGCATTAGCACTCCCGAAGTGGATTGGAAAAGAACAGCAGCGATAGTTGCTAGTTTGTTGATACTTGGAGGAGGAGCATGGTGGTGGTTTAGCCTTGAGGCTCAGCCATTCACTCCAGACCCCTTACGTCATGGTGATGAAATGGGTTTTGCAGTTACTGGAGGTGAAATGGTTGCTACTGGTGAATATGCTTCCAAGGTTTTTGAGTGGTTTGGCTCCGACGATGAAGTTTGCGCACTCAACGTAGATTTTAGTGGTAAAGGCAGCATCGAAATCAAAGAAGGCGATAGCACAGACTTATCTGGAGAAATAGGAGATGATCGTCTTGGAGCAGTTAAGCAACGAGGAGGTAATGGTTTTTCTTGGTTGACTATGGAGAAAGCATTACAATATGATTTTGATGATGTTTCAATTTCTAAGAGTGAACAATTGAAAACGGTTGGGTGCCAAGAGATGCCTTCAATTTCCGCACAAGTAGGGATTGATTGGACTGAATGGGTTGAAATATCTGGCCAAAACACCCTTCGTTCACAATTCGCCTACGAATTAACTCATCCTGATGGTCATTTACTTGGAGAGGCTACCTCCTTTGGCTTGGGTGGCGTTATTGATTCACTAGATGCCTTGGGGATGGGTGCCTCAATGACCTTTGCACCGCTCCAAGTTCATGAAGTCCTAGGAAATACCCTCATAGATGAAGAGGCTGCAGGAAATGTTTCAGGATGGTCATGGAGAGTAACTGGCTCTGAAGAATTTGGCGATGAAATGGCGTGGAAGATTCTTTTCCAAAATAAGGACTTAGAGAAGCATTGTCTTGGTCATGCTACAATTCATGTTCTTGTAATTCCGTCTTCGCCTTGGGCTGTTAGACAATCTACGGATTTACTCATCAGCAGTGAAGATTCGAGCAATTGTGGAACCTTAGAAGAGATTCTAGGTGAATATGCTATGCCAGAAGGAAGGCTTGAATTGAGAATGAGCATAGAAAAGACCAGCCTATCGAGAGGCGAGCACCTTGTGGACTTGGGATTGTCTTATGATTCAAAACCTGACTTTTCTGCCTTAAGACCGCCTAGTAGTGAAATGCAAGATTGGGCATCTAACAACCAATTGCACACCCCAGATAATTCCACCAAGAGAAGTCATAACCTAGAGTTAGCAGTATCATGTATCGATGTTTTCAACACCCCAGCTAGAGATGCATTGAGGGATTACCAAGCCTATATTTGGCGAGCCCAAGATAACCGCAGTGATTCTAGTAAAACAACTTGGAATATGAGTTGGTTAGCAAATGATGATTCAAGCGGTTGGATAATAATCGATGTTTCAGGAACAACTGCCTCATCTGAGGCATGTACCTTAATTTCCGAAGGCATGCATGATGATGCGCCAGCACATAACAGAAATGCAATACCAGAATCACCGTCTATCGCTTGGATGGAGTCAAATAGATGGCTTGATGGGGGACTTTTCCCTGAGTTGAGCGGTTCAGATGGATTAGCAGCCAAGAATGGCCAGTGGCATTCAGATCTAAAGTTAGGAGTTTTAGTTGCAACAACCGGCTTCGACCTTCCTAATTCATTGGACTTCCTCCCAGTTAATGATGCAGGCAGGACAACAATTGATGGTATTCGTAGTTGGGATGATGGAGATTGGTCTCATACTTTCACTTTCGCAGCCGATGCTACTGATGGCCAAATTCTAGGTTGGAGTCATGCATGGAGCAGTGATTGAATGGGTAGGAAATTAGGCCGCGGCCTTGATGAATTACTTGAGGACAATGATGTTGACTTACCCTTTCTTTCTGCATATGGAGATGCAGCCGAAGAACACTTGGAAGGGATTACCCCTTCGACCGGAAATGATGATGTAGGAGAATTACTTGCTGCGATGAAGCGCCATCTTGCAGGGGAAATTGAAGGTTTGAGTTTGAGCAAAAAAAAGGAAGGGGTTCTTTTAGAGATGAATAATTCAGAGGTCTTGCCATTGGTGCCATCAGATTTACAGTTACCAGGATTTTCTAAAGGTCAGTTATCTGCAGATAGGATGACTGCTTCAGTAGTAATCAATTCTTGGGGAATTGAAGTTAGGCGATTACTTGACCGTTTGGCAGAGTTTGTTTTACTCTGAATGTAGTTTACGGGCTGCAACTGCTATCATTGCCATTGTGGCGAGGAATCCAATACTGGGTAACCCATTTTCATTCCTCGCACCATCTTCCAAGGGCACTGCAATTTCACAACCTTCTCCCCCCCAGATATTATTGTTAATATCATACCAACAAGCAGACCAAGCCTTGGCATATTCGCCACTCTTTGGCCAAGTTTCTTCTTCACCATCGGAATAGTTGAGAGTCACCTTCCAATTGACGTAGGCATGGTCATCAATGGTCTGCCATGATGAAGACCAAGAGGAATTTTCATCTGAACTTGAAACATCAACAAATTTTGGCGCAAAGCAAACTCCTTCATTAGTACACATTTGACTAAGAATTTTAACTGTGGTGCCGTTATTAGAAGCATTCGAATTTAATTTTACTGTAATCTCCCAATTACTAAGGTCGGAGACGTTAGTTGAATGTTCAATCCACATCATTGGAGAATTGTTGACGTCAACTTCGAGATCTTCTCCTCCCTTCACCGCGGCGACTGAAGGAATAAATGTTCCAATTAGCATCAGCATGCAAATCAAGGTAATTAGGCGGGCCACGATAATTCCAGAATGGTTTTCCATTTGAAGCACACCCCTTCTGGCTTTGTTCTTTAGGTGGAGTGTTAAAACTCCATACTCCACAATTCATCGCCAACCCAATGTAGGGTTCGAACTGCTTTTCCTTTTGTTGCAGAAATCATTTCTTCAGCATCCATACAAGCCCAACCTAATGCCAATGGCCGCTTGTGTTCTTGATCGCGAATCCATACCAAATCCCCTGACTTTACAGCATCATCAGCGGCGTGGATTCCTGCTGCCATACAATCGGCACCATTCATCAAGAAGGGGATTGCCCCTCTGTCGACTTCTAACCATGACCTTTCAGAGTTATTTGTAAGCAAACCACGCAATGTCAATGCTGCGACTTTGTTGTCTTCATCATCGAGAACCTCTACCGCATGTGGTTCTTTGTCGACAATCATCAAGGTCCATGGTCCGTATTCGGCCATTTCAAGGAAAGCACCGTCGAGATTTAGGTCGACCCCTAAGTTTTTCTCAAGCGCGCTGAGCATCGGCTCCACCTGTTTGCGTCGTACCGGTCGGCGTTTTCGCACCTGCCAATTTTTCGTCATTAATTAGGGGGCGTAGTTCAATGTTGATGAGTGTGCCCATTCTGAAATCAGAGATGGGGTGCAATGAAATATGGTTCATTAGTTCAGGATAATGATGGACCTACACCAATTCCACGAAGACCGAAGCAGAAGAATGGATTTGCTTACAGATGCTGAACATTTGGGTATCAAGCGTTTCCTTGCCTTGGATGCGGGGGCTTTTCGAGAAGGTGCATTGGATAAGCCTACCAAGGAATTACTTGGTTTGGTAGCATCAACAGTTCTTCGTTGTAACGAATGTATCACCTTTCATGCTGAAAATTGTGTTGAAGCAGGCTTATCCCCTGCAGAAATACTCGATGCACTGAATATTGCAATGGTAGTAGGTGGTAGCATCACTATACCACATATTCGTGAAGCATGGGAAATAGTTGTACAATTGACGGAGGAATAATTTTGGGTTCATCTTGGTGTGCAATACGAACTTATGCAGCACATGCTGAAGAAATGGGAACAGAATCACCATCAGAACCAATATTCTTTCTCAAACCACCAGGCGCAATGGTTGAATCACCAGAACATCACCCTGCAACGATTGAATTATCAGGCAATAATCGCATCCAGCATGAAGTTGAGTTAGTTATGCGAATCGGAGAAGGAGTAGACCTTGAAGTCAGAGAAATTTGTGTTGGCTTAGATTTAACTGACCGCATTATCCAAAGTGAAGCCAAAGAAGGAGGACTCCCATGGACTCGTGCAAAGTCCTTCAAGGGCTCAGCAGTAGTAGGGAATTGGCTGCCTATTAAGGCTGAAGATTTACCTTCATTACATCATGGTTGGAGACTTGAATTAACTGTCAATGGCGAGTCTCGTACCACTGCAGACACCTCAACAATGCTACACAGTCCCCTTGATTTGCTTGCTTCTCTTTCAGAGTGGGCACCCCTAAGCCCGGGGGATTTAATTTTCACTGGCACTCCAAAAGGAGTAGGTTGGTTGAATGATGGTGATTTGGCTGAAGCCACTCTAATCAATCCGGATGGAGAGGTGAAAAGTAGCCTAAGGGCTTACTTCAGCGCGCCCTCATCATTGAAATAGGAATGCTGAGTCGGCGCACCCCGAGAAGGTTTCAACATGGCACAATGGCATGGTATCTCACGCAGAAAGCCCACAGGCGGCCGCAGAGTTCAGGCTCGTAGCAAGCGAAGAACAGAAATCAGCAGTGAGAAGCAATTCGCTCTGATTGGAGAAGTAAAGAGGAAGATCTACCGTAAAACCGGTGGCAACAATCTTGTTCGTGTCCTTTCTGCAGACAAAGTTAGCGTAAACGACCCAAAAACTGGCAAGACCAAGGTCGCTTCAATCAAGACTGTCGTAGAGAGTCCATCCGACCCTAACTACGTCCGAAGAAATATTCTCACAAAGAGTGCAGTCGTCGATACCGACATGGGTCAAGTTAGAATCACTAGCCGCCCAGGTCATGATGGTGTCATTAACGGCGTTATTCTCTGAACTGCACACATCGTCGCATTGAAGGCAGGTGCCATATTGGCATCAGGTGAAGCAGCATGTCTCACAACCCTGATCGCATCGTAATTTGGCCTGGTTATTTTGATAATCGGGCTTCGCGGAGAGAAGGCAGGAGAGTTGGGAAAGATTGCTCAGTCGCCAAACCAGACCTTGAGGGGCTCTCGTGGGCGGCACGTCAATCTGGTGTTAAGAAAATGAAACGCGAGGAAGGAGTTTCTCATCCTAGCCGCCCTTGGAGCAAGGAAGGTAGATTGTGGATTTCTAAATCCGCTGCTGAATCAGATTTAGGTACGGTAAAGAAAGAGGAGATTCTACAGATTATTGGATATTGTTGGCGAGAATTGAATCAAACTCGTAAAGATGAGGAAGCCGCTGCTACCAAGAGGGGCCCTAAAACCGGCGACAAACGCGCAAGAGCCCAAAGGAAAACTTCAGGAGCAGCCCGACAAGCAGCAGCAAGAGCCCAAAAGAATCGACAGAGTAGCGGTCGTAAAAAGTGGAAAAAGTGATTAAACCAAATTCAACGGTATCTCAAGAGGAACCTTGTGTAGCCATGAAAATACATCTTCTTCCTTTTGACTTTGAATGGCAGTTAAAGAATCATATAATTCCCTCGTCAATGGACCAATTTCACGGTTAAGGTAGACCTTTTCCTTGTCTCCTTGAGTGATGGAGCCAATAGGTGAGATGACAGCAGCGGTACCGCAGCAAAATGCTTCATCAGCCTCCATAGCAAAGGTTGCGTGGACTTTTTCCTCCACAACTTCGTACCCTTTGTGTTTAGCGAGTTGAATGATTGAGTCTCTTGTAATCCCTGGTAGAATTGTTCCGGTTAGTTCAGGCGTGTGAATTTTCTTATTTTTTACACAGAAGAAATTAGCTGCCCCAACTTCTTCAATTAATTCGTGATTAATTGCGTCGAGGTAAATGACCTCAGCGAAGCCCCTTTTCTTTGCATTTTTGGATGGCATCATTCCTGGCGCATAGTTTCCAATCGCTTTTACTCCACCAGAGCCACCTGGGGCAGCGCGATGGTATTCGTCAGAAATCACTAGGTCAATGCAGGATAATCCACCTTTGAAATAGGGGCCAACTGGAGTAACGAAGACACAGAAAGTGTAGGAAGGAGAGGGGGCAACTCCCATGATTGGGCCAGTCCCCCAAAGAACTGGGCGGATGTAAAGGGCACCGCGGCCAGATGGTGGAATAAAGTGAGAATTAGCGGCGACAACTTGTTCGACAGCATCTATGAACATTGATTCCGGAACAGGTGGCATCCCCAATCTTGCAGCGCCACGTTGGAACCTACGTGCATTTTCATCAGGGCGGAACAAAACCACATTTCCTTCAACGCTGCGGTGAGCTTTCATACCCTCAAAAATCCCTTGCCCGTAGTTAAGAACTCCAGCGGCAGGGTCGATTTCTAATTTACCATAGGGCTGCATATTCCCTACTTGCCAAGGTTGACCAAGTTGGCATTCCGCGACATACATGAAATCTGTCTTTGTCATTGAAAAAGTTAGAGAATCCCAGTCAATGTTAGCATTCTCAGGCATATTTTCACACTCCAGAAATCTGTCGCTGGCCAACAGATTACCAACGGCACGCTTGGATGGCGATTTACCTTTCAATCCTTTCATCAGCATAATTGGAGAAAAGCGAGAAAAGTTCAATTCCATTAGCCTGAATAGTTATCGATATGGGCACCCAAGAACGCTGGAGTGGCGACTTGGCAATCCTTACTTCTCGTTGGAATCAAATAGATTCTGAGAATCCTGAAACGGTAATTGAAATCGCCGGCCGTTCTCGCTGTGGAAAGTCAGTTATTGCCTTAGTCAAGGGTTTCCGACCGGGTATCGAAATTTCTCAAAAAGGACTTTGTAAAGACCCATCCATCCTACCTGTGGATATTGAACATAGACTGAATCGTGTCTCAAAACATCAAGGTGTGGTGAAAGTATGCGCGCCAGTAGTAAAGTGGACGGACCTTGGAGAAAAACCTCATTGGTGGATAGAGGTTGAACAACCCTTTGTCATCCCACGACTACGTGAAAAGTTGAATGAAAGATGGGCTCTTTCCAGTGCTGATATTCCCTTTGGTAACCGAATATTCTTCGATGAAGACCTTGGACCACACATTCATATCGAGGCTGATATTCTTCAATCTCAAGAATTAGAGGGTGATGATTCCTTGATACGTTCAGCCGGAGGCATAGGTACTGCACCAGTTGACCTAATCCTTTCTTGCCATAGAAGCGAATTAAGTTCAATAGAGGCTTTTCAAGCCCCCTTTGTCATATTTTCATTTGATTTGGAAACCAGTATTGAGAATAATAGAATACTGTGTGCAGCAGTTGCAATTGAAACCTTAAGCGTTGAAGAAGGTGCACCTCAACAAGAGATTCACACTTTTACGGGTGATGAAAAGGAGATAATGAGAGACTTGACTCTTCTCGTTAAGAAAAGTGACCCTGACATAATTACTGGCTATAACATCGATAATTTTGACTTACCAAGAATACAGGAAAGGGTGAATGAATGCACATCAAAAAGTGATATTGAAGGACAAATGAAATTATTTGGTTGGGGAAGGACAACATCAATCCCTGAAGAAGCCAAGAGAAGCCGAAGTGGATTATTTCCGAAACGTGCCAATACTCGGGCTTGGAACCTTTCAGGCCGAGTTGTCATGGATGCATGGTGGCAGGCAAGAATGGCATTGAAACCTAAACGGGAGACTTTGAAATTTGTTTCAGAATTACTCTTCCCAGAGCGTGAAGATTTACGGAAAATGGATGTTGATGCATCTAAAATGGATGAAGAATGGGCTAGTCGCCCAGATGTCGTTTTGGAATATTGCGCTCGAGATGCATCCTTACCTCTTGAAATCTTACGAGCAGTTCAGGCCACTCGCCGCAAGGAAGCAGTAGCCGCAGTCGCCAAAGTGTCATTTGAAACCGCAGCAAATGGTACTACTAGCCAATTACTCGATAGTCTGGTTATTCGCTTAGCAGATAAATGGAAAGTGGCAGTTCCATTGACCGGTAGTGCCGCCCGTAAAGAAGGACAAATCACCGGTGGATATGTCCATGACGTGAAGGCAGGAATGCATCCATGGATTGCAGTACTTGATTTCAAGTCGATGTATCCTTCGATTATGATAGCCAATAATGTGTGTCATACAACTCGTATAGACCCATCTCATCCTCAACAACCCGAAGAAGGAGAAATCGTCCATGAATCGCCAACGGGTGCAAAATTTCGGAACAAAGAATCTCGTCTCGGACTTGTCCCCCACCTATTGGAGGATTTGATGTCGAAGCGTGAATATCACAAGACTGAGATGGCTTCTGCAAGGGAAAATGGAAACCAAGAATTGGAATCTTTTCATGACCAAATGCAATATGCTGTGAAAATAATGATGAATACTTTCTACGGAGTATTTGCTTCAGCATTCTATCGTTTTACCCATCGAGACTTGGGCTCCTCAATCACTGCTTGGGCAAGAAGAAACATCAAAGCAATAATTCAACGCCTAGAAGACGAGGAAAATCATGTTGTTTATTCAGACACCGATTCAATATTTGTTTCAGTGCCCGTCAAAGGAAAACCCCCAACTTCACCGCCTAGTGAGGGTTCAGATGAGCAACAAGCATGGAATGAAGCGATGGCGACAATGATACAATTTGGGCAGGAAACTGCAGAACGATTTAGTGAAGATTCTGCAGTTCTAGAATTTGAAACTGGAATGTCCGCCTTTTTTTATCATGGAGCAAAGAAAAGATATGTTGGCAGGGTGGTTTGGCCGCATGATGATTTGATGATCAAAGGTTATGAAACTCAGAGAACAGATTCATTCAGTTCTTTGACTTCAGGAATGCAACGAATATTTGAGTTGGTATTGGGAGGTGATGAAAGCGGTGCAATTCAGTTGGCCCGTGATCGAATTAAGCAAGTTAAGAATGCTGAAGTTCCAGTCGAACAACTGATAATCTCGAAGATGTGTAAGGGTAAAATAGCCAAAGATGGCAGCGTAGATTTCAGTAAGGACTACGCAAATCCCGGAGGCCAAGCGCAAGTAAGGGCCGCTAAGAAACGAATAAAGAGAAATTTACCCTTCACCCCAGGTATGAAAATTGCCTTTGTTGTAGTCGATGCAAGTAACCGCCCAATGGAAGTAGAGCCTTGGAATGAGGCTGAAGAAAACGGGGGGATCGAATCCTACGACGCGATATTCTATGCGCAGAGATTAGCAACTGCTTTTGGAAGAGTTTGTGAAGCCTTTGGCTGGAGTGCAGATGAATTGATGAAAGGCAACCGTCAAGCCAACCTTTTTTCATTCTAAGTTGAAAATAGTTCCAAATAAAAAACCAAAGACCGGTGGCTATGGTAGGAGATAGCCCAAAAAATGGATTTGGAGATGCCATGGGATTCCCCATTCATGACAATTATCAGCATAATAGGTGCTGTGCTGCTAATTCGGAAAAGGTTTGAATGAAGCCATTTCCCCATACTTATGGGCGAACACTTGATGACAGACGAGCCGCGACGTAGGTTTGATGAGGACCTATTCAGGCCTACTTGCGACCCTTTTTTCTTTGTTGATGTTTAGTTCAGCATTATCAGGCTGTATTTTTTCAGATGACTCACCTGAACCTGGTTCAGACCTTGAGGCAATATTCAACTGGAGTCCCACGACATCAATTCAAGCAGGCACAGATGTCACCTTCAACGGCAGTTCCTCACTCCCCCAAGATGGCTCCCTAACTTACCGTTGGGACTTCAATGGAGATGGGAGCAATGATGCATCTGGACAAGAAAAAACAACATCTTATGCAAGTGAAGGAACCTACCAGGTTATTCTAACTGTAACTGATGGACTTGGAGAAGCGAGTTCAACCAAGGAAATAATCATCCTCGCTAAAAATGCAGTTCTTCCAACTGCGGATACAGGTTCAGAGAATCCAGATTCAGATTGTCAAGGCAATGAAGCCCCTAGTGGTAATTTTTATCTTATTTACATCTGTGAACCAGAGAAATCCTCTAATGACCGCAATACGAGAGTTACTACAACTGTGAATCTTGATGGCAGTGCAAGCGACCCAGGTAGTACTAATCACTACATGACGGATTGGGTATGGGACCTCAATACGAATATCGACAGTGATGGTAATGGTATAGAAGATGATGATGTTGATGAAACAGGGGAGGTCCATGAATGGAAAGATGGCGCCAGATAATGCTGAACTAAACATCAACAAAGAAAAAAGGGTCGCAAGTAGGCCTGAATAGGTCCTCATCAAACCTACGTCGC
>JAAZXA010000065.1 GCA_014240385.1 Methanobacteriota archaeon
ATGAATCTCGATAAATGGGATGATGCATTTGAGGCTGGAATGTACGATGATGATGATGGGGAAGGAGTCGGTGCTACTTGCCATTATTGTAGTGGACAAGGTTGTGCTCAGTGCAATATGACTGGCTCTTTGTGAGTCATTCGGCTTCATAATTTAGGGCTCTAAACCACCTTTGAATCAACTTTCACGGACGTAGTCCTTATTACCCGTCAAGAGACGGTTCAAGACCTGATGGTGACGGCTAGTCAGCATCATTGAGGGATAGGGATGCATCTAAAAGCACTGGAAATGGAAAATTTCAAATCCTTCAAGGGAGAAGTCACTATTCCCTTAGACCGTGGATTCACCTCTATCACAGGACCAAATGGTTCTGGAAAGTCGAATTGTGGAGATGCGATTCAGTTCGTTCTTGGCCCCCGTTCCAATAAAAGTTTGAGAGCAAATAATGCAAAAGACTTGCTTTTCAATGGTGGAAGCAGGAATAAGCCAGCCAAACATTGCACTGTAACTCTCATTCTTGACAACCCTGCAGATAAAGAAGGACGCAGGAAGATGAGCGTTGATACTGCAGAAATACGTATGACCAGAAAAATCCGCTTAACTAAGTCCGGAAATATAGTTTCCACATATTTACTAAATAATGAAGAAAGTAGCCAGAAGTCATTCCGTCGCTTACTTGCTGAAACCAATGCTAGGGCAGATGGCTACAACATCGTCCTACAAGGAGATGTAACCAACCTAGCAAAGATGAGCGCAATGGCAAGGCGCAGGGTCATGGAAAATGTTGCAGGAATTACTTCCTATGATGACGAAATCAAAAAAGCCGACCGACAAAAGAAACAGGTCGAAGAATACCTGGAACGCATTCAATTGCTTGAAGAGGAATTATCATCCCGAATGAAGGACCTAAAGAAGGAGCGCGAAACAGCACTGAAATATCGCGACTTGCAAAACGAACTTGAGGTTGCAAAGACAACATTACTACAATCCACTTACCGTTCACGACATGAAGAAGTCGAATTCATTATCACCGAACAATCTCGCTACAATGAAGATGCTAGGAAATTAAAACAAACGATTGCAGATGGTGAAAAGGAGTTATTGTCGATAGATGACCGACTAGCAGAAGTATCTCGGCAAATGGCAGAAGTGCTTGGAGAAGACAGCATAGAGATGATGGAACGCATCAATTCAATGCGTATCTCCATCGACCGCAACAAAGACCGCATCAGCGATGCTGAAGAATCCATTGAAGAATCTCTTGAAGAGATTGACCGCATTCAAGATGATGAGAAAGATGCCGATGCTGCCCACAAAACACATCTAAGCGAAATTGAAAATGCGCGGAAAACTTCAGCAGATGCCGATATGTCTCTAAAACAAGCCGAAGAGAATGAGGCTGGAGCACGCAAGGCATTACTCGAAGGAGACCGACAAACCATTGAATTAACTCGAGCCCAAGGAAAGTCTATCGAAAAGCATCAGCAGATGATGGAAGTAGTTAGCGAGGCAAAGTTGGCTTGCCAAATGGAGATTCAAAAAGTCGAGTTAGTCGATGAACAATTAGCAGAAGCAGAAGAAAACTCTTCTGATCTAAAACTTGCAGTCGATGAACTACTAATCGAGGGAGAAGAACTCGCCGAAGGAGATGCTGGTCAAGATAGAACGGCAATGGCTGGTGAATTAACAACTCTACAAAGAGAGGAAAACAAACTTTCAGAAGAGGCGAGGGCTGTCGAAAATAGACTGCGCGACACCGAGAGAAAATTGGTAGTAGCAAGAACTGAACTTGAAAGCCGGTCTGGCAGCAGAGATGGAATGGCGAGGGCTGTTCAAGCATTACTAGGTAGAAGAGATAGTGGCGAGCAAAAAGGAATTCTTGGTACAATCAGTGAAATGTGTTCACCAAAAGATTCGAGCCATGAAGATGCATTAGCAACTGCAATCGGTGGCGGTATGAATAGCATCATCGTTGAGAATGACCAAGTTGCAGCTGAATGTATTGGCTGGCTGCGTCAAAACCGTGTCGGCAGAGCAACATTCCTACCACTCAATAAAATTCAGGTTGGCAGAGCAAGCGGCAGGGCAATGATGTTGACAAGACAACCTGGTATCGTTGGTTTTGCTTGGGAAATGCTTGACCATGACCCACGAATTGAAACTGCAGTTCGTTATGTTTTACGAGATACTCTCATCGTTCAAGATTTGAGTACCGCTCGAAAAAATATGGGTGGGGTCAGAATGGTTACTCTTCAGGGCGGAGTTACTGAAGCCGGAGGAGCAATGGTCGGTGGAAGCAAGGTTCGCCTGAAGGTTAGTTTTGGTGGTAGAATCCAAGGGATGAACGAGGTTGACAAACTCGATGCTGAAGTTATTAGATTACAAATACTAGCAGACAAAGTATGCGACCAATTAACCGCATGCCGAAGAAAGCAGCAGGAACTGAAACAGAGAATTGACAATATCTCAGAAGATGATAGAAGCATGAGGAAGCGCCAATGGAAAGAGGATTTGCGTCTAAGTGAGCAAAGACTTGCAAAAGCCACTGGCGTGGTTGTTGCGGTGAAAAAGAAATTAGAAACCATCGAGAAAAAGTGTTCTCAAAAGGAACAACAATTGGCGCGTGCTGAAGAAGCACTGAGAGTTTCCTCTCTGGCAAGAGAAGTTGCATCTGCAGCCTTGCAAGAAGTTAGCCCGCAGCACTTGCAACTCACTTTGAGGGAAGTTCAAGAAGTGCGTGTCAAGGAATTTGAAGACCAAGCAATCTCTAAGGCAATTATTGATGGTGGGGCTGAAAAAGGCAAGATTTTGCTCGAAAGAGTCGGCGAATTGAATTCTAGATGCTCACGCTTAGAGCAAGAAAATGCAGAGAGATTGAAAAATATCAAACTCTGGCAAAGTGAAAACGAATCAGTGGTTGTTGAATTGGCAGATGCCGAGGCCAACCATAGCCAGATGGCTGAAGAACACAAGGAACTCGAAGATGAACGACTGCGCTTAACCGAAGAAAGAGCAACCATGCATGCCGGACTCACTCAAAAAGCAAATCATGCTGCAACTCTGTTAAAGAGAGCTGAGGAGTTCACCCTTCAGTTAGTCCAGAAGAAAGAAGCAATCGATGATTTATTGGATGAAATGATGACTATCGGCTGCGATGTGGCAGACGATAATGTTGCCCTTCCATCTGTCGCAGATGCAGAAGCCAATGCCAGAAAACTCGACCATCGATTGAATAAAATCGGAGATGTCAATATGTTGGCCATTGAGCAGTATGATATCACAGAAGCAAGGTTGAGTGAATTAAAGCAAGATAACAAGACCTTGCAACAACGCCGCAAATCACTCATCGATTTGACCGATAGGCTGGAAAAACAGAGGAAGGCTCGCCTTCTTCACGTATTGAAATGCGTAGATAAGAACTTCCGCGCAGTCTACGAAACTCTTTCAGGTGGAAGAGGCGAATTATTCCTCGAGAATCCAAAAGATCCTTTCAAGGCTGGACTCTCAATGTGGTGCCAACCCAGTGGAAAGAGTTCAAAGTGCAAGTTGAGTCTATTATCTGGAGGAGAACAATCGATGGCTGCACTCTCCTTGATATTTGCAATTCAGGATTATGATCCAAGTCCATTCTACTATTTCGATGAAGTCGACCAAAACTTAGATGCTTTCAATGCAGAAAAAATTGCAAAGATGTGTAGAGAGCGCAGCAAGCAGGCTCAATTCATCATGGTCACTCTTCGTAAGGTTAGCCTACAACTGGCTGATCATCACATTGGAATCACCCATGCTGGTGATGGTTGTAGCCGTAGAATTGCAAACTTCGATAAGAAGAGGGCTATAGAATTAGGGGCTGCTGCATTGAAGGAACTAGAGAACGAAAAGAGCCTTGCAAAGGTTCGAGAAGGTTCGATTATCGATTCAAGTGGCTTGCCCAATGTCGATAATATGCCAACAACACCCGAAGAACTTCCATTGCCGTCCTCACTCGGAGGATTAGCCGAGAGGGCAGAAGAAATGGCCGAAGATATCGAAGAACACCAAGAAGTCCGCCGGCAAGTCATCGAAGAGACCACTACAGTTGAAATTACTGAACAACAAGAGGATGACCTTGACTTAGAAGGGCTACTTGAGGATTGAAGGAGGGCGACAATATGCAGTCAACATTGTCCTCCCACTTCCTAAGGCAGGATATTATTGATAAATTGCTAGCAGGTGGTGAAGATGATAATAACGAAGCATCTCGCTATGCAAACCGTTTGATTGAAATCGCCCATGTTGAAGATTCAGAACATGCCGGACTCGTAGACCCATTCGATCGTTCAGTTGCCATCGTCTTTGAGTTATTCAGAGATGAAGACCTCGATGTCTGGAATGTTGACCTCTCACAATTCATTAAATTATTTAGCGAGCGGGTGAAAAGGGAAGGCGAAAACATAGATCTTCCAGCCTGTGGTCGCCTTATTCGCTTAGCCTGGGAAGTTCTAAATGGTCAAGCATCAAATCTTCTTGACCGAGCAATGCAAGTTGAAGAAGAAGAATTTAATGACCAAAACATGCATTGGGGCTGGGAAATGGAATATGATGATGATGAGTTTTCCTTCACAACAAATGTTCTCACTGGTGATGCTCAACCACAACTACCTTCCCTATTCAATGAAAGAATCCGCCGAGATGAAGGCAGGCAAGTAACTCTTGGGGAATTGCTCTCAGCACTCAAGGATGCATGCGATGATGCTGACGAATTGAAGTTAAGAGATGAATATAGAATAAAACATGCCGAGGATGTCAAAGAAGCAATCCGTAATGTTGGAGCACGTATGCACGACGAAGATATGGATGGAGATATCAAACGTTGTTGGCAGGCAATGCGCACAGTTGCTACCAAAGGTGGAAGAAAAGCCGGTGATGATATTCCTGTAACTGCGGTGATTAGCCAATTGCGTGCAGACCTGTTAGAAGAATACGGTGAAGAAGTAGAGGGCCTAGATGGCGAGGCCAAAGTAACAGCCTTCATTTCCAGTTTATTCCTTACACACCGTGGCTTTGCTAAAGTTCACCAGAAAGTTGTGCCAAATGGCGAGGTATTCCTTAGTGACCGCTGGCAAGGCATCGAAGATTTCGATGAAGTCGTACAACGAATCAATAGTGAAAGGACTGCTTTGAAGAAAGTCAATCAAGCCAAATCAGGCGGACATGAGCAACATGTCAAACAAATCGCAAATCGCGCAGCAGAAGCAGAACGAAAAGCGAAAAAACTCGCTGAAGCAGAAGCACAAGAATTGGAACAACAACCAGTTATTGAAATTACATTCACACAACAGCAGGAGGAGATTGAATGAGTATTGAATTGGAAACACTTTTGGAAGCGACATTATTTGGAGCGGGGCGCTCAATGAATATCGAGCAATTAGCAGAAGACCTTGAACAACAGATGTTAGACATCAGAGTTGCCCTACTATCTTTACAATCAACACTCAAAAGAAGAAAAGGCGGGGCCTTGCAACTAGCCGAAATAAATGGCCGTTGGGCAATCGAGGTCAAACCAAAAGTAGCAGCCCAAATGCCATGCAATACAAAAACTGATATTCCTGCAAAACTACTCAAATCCGCCTCTCTTATCGCTTTCCATCAGCCAATGCTACAATCCAGATTAGTAGAATTACTTGGACAGAAAACTTACGACCACGTCAAACAATTAGTATTTTTAGGACTTGTTGAACGTCGTAAAATGGGTAATACAAAGCGCCTAACAACAACTCGCAGATTCTCGGAAATATTCGGATGCCCACATACCGATAAGCGCAAGGTTAGAGCCTGGTTTAGAAGCCAAGCCGCTGGATTAGGATTGACTGAAGGGGGAAGTGAGCGACCAATGGCTCTGCAAGAAGAACAAACTGAATTACCACTAGAGGGTGAAGAAGAGCCTTTCGAAGGGCTTGCAGAAAGAGCTTCTGAACACCAAGAAACTTTGTTCGAAGTAGACGCTGAAGAAGATTCACCCTCTCAAACTGCGCAGGATGCCATCAACCAATGATTGGGTTATTCTTTGGCCACTTTCATTTGCGACCTTAGCAACTTGTTCAACCTCATTTTCCATCGCCCCTGCACTAACTGCCATATTCTTGACATGCAGTTTCATATGTCCTGATTGGATTCCTGATGTTGCTAATGCTCTCATAGCAGCAAGATTTTGTGCCAATCCTGCTGAAGCCATAACACCAGCAAGTTGGGCTGCTGAATCCACTCCTAAAATCGAGAGATTGGCTCGAGCCACCGGATGAACACTAATCGCTCCTCCTACAATTCCAACTGCCAAAGGAATCTCGATGCTCCCCTGCAAGTTACCGTTCCTATCCTGTTTCCATTCGGTAATACTGCCGTACCTTCCTTGATGATGGGTTATCCAGGCGTGGCATGATGCTTCGACAGCCCTCCAATCCTGACCACAAGCAAGAGCAATCGATGAAATTGCATTCATCGTACCTTTATTGTGGGTAGTTGCCCTGAATGGATCAATCGAAGCAAATCTGTAGGCATCCAAAATCCTAGAAATAACTTCTAAACCTGATTCAAGACTTCCATCCATCGAGAGTTCTTCGGGGGTGAAGGTTGCTGTTGACCTCGCTAGTCTATGAACTGCTAAGTTTGATACAATCTTCAACCTTGCTTCACCACCTGTAATCTCTTCAACCAAAGGAGCGCATAATTCAGCCATCGTATTAACTGCATTTGCACCCATTGCATCCTTGCAATCAACGATAATATGGACAATTAACATGTCCTCAATAATTCTACATCTAATTTGCTTGCATCCACCTCCCAAACTGACCATAGTTGAGGGTAGACTATTACAAAGGTCGATTATTTCTTGTGCTCTTGATTCTACAGCCTCTGATGAAGTCTTCAAATCCTCAATGCCAAGTAATTGAATCTGCCCTATCATCATTGATTCATCAACATCGGTTGAGAAGCCGCCATTGAGGTGGCATCTTTTTGCCATATTTGAGGCAGCTGCGATAACCGAAGATTCTTCTAAGCAAAAAGGGATGACGAAATTCTTGCCATCAATGATGAAATTTGTTGCAACTCCAACTGGTAGTGTCATCGTAGTATAGACATTCTCGATCATAGTATCTGCAATAGTGGAATTCATTCCCCCTCCAGATTCTAAGGCGGCAATATCTTCAGCACTCAAAGAAGCAATCTCTGCTAGTATCGAACGGCGCTCTTCAACAGATAATTGGAAGAAGCCTTTGAGCCGACTATTGTCCACAGCCATGCAAATCCCGCTTCGTCCACGGGAGGCATCAACCTCAAGGTTTCGTTATCAATATGTGGCGGTTTTTTTCTATAGCAGCAGAAAGGTATTGTTTGTCTTTGAAATATTAACGCATTTAACGTATTGACTAATGCGTTAATGAAGCGTTAATCACTCGTTAATTTGTAAATACTCAGCATTGTTTCCTTTCAAAATGTTAATTTTAAGGCGCTTTGGTGACACGATTGACGCATTCAACTAGTGCCCTAACGCATCATATCCTACTGAAGCCTTATGTGCCCACTTTGAGTTCGCACCATTCATGCAACCTGTTCGTCTTGAAGGACTACCCCCTCTAAGGGAGAACCCATTCAATGGGCGACCACTTGAGAAAAGTGAACATCATCTATTGGGTGGAAGAGATACCATCATCTCTTCCTTAACTTCACTGATTAGGCAACGCTCAGCAAGGATGATTATTTTGAAAGGCGAAAGAGGAAGTGGTAGAACTTCCTTTATTCATGCCCTTGCTTCACAAACTGAAAAGCACCATTCATTCACATTGTTCCCAGAAGTCAACCATGTATCTCGCCTACTCGATGAAACTTACTCAATGTTAGTTGGTTTCGAAAGGCCAGCCCATACCACTGCGATGATAGATCAAATGGTCAATGCCGTGGTTGGATTCCAAGGCCCTCTTCAATTATTGAGTTATGATTTCCCAAGTGCCTCTGGCCCACAATTATGCAATGTCCTCCAAGGAATGAGTCCTGCATTAAAGCGACTTAAAGCCATGGTAATCATCAGTTTAACTCCCGAGCAAGAACAGGCTTTTTCCGAGGACCTGTTAAACGAGTTTGATTCAATAATTGAACTAGAACCCATGTTCGAAGATGGCGTTAGAGAGGTAATCGAAAAAAGGGTCTCTTCAGTTTCCCGTCGGACCTGGAGTCCACAATCATCCTTTATTGAATCAATTAGAGAACTAAGTGGAGGACATGTTGGCCGCTTAATGAGAAAGATGCGGGACTTTGTAGATGAATCACGCATGAGTGGCAGCCAAGTCGATTCTGTAGGAGAATGGCAAAATGAAGAAGAGCCAAGCAAGCAAAATGCTCACAGTACTTTTACTGATGGCGAAGCAGAAGAATTGGAAGAGGAGGATGCCTCTGATGTCGATTTCACCAGCAAGGAAATCTTTGAAGAACAAAATTTCTCTTTAGATGAACAAGAAGAACCACCCCTTCCGCCTGCTTCGATGACTGGCATCGAAAAAAGAAAAGCGCCTCAGCCTCAGACTCAATTACCAACAGGAATGTTTCGGTCTCTAGCAAAAAGAAATAGAGATTCTATGTCTGATCCAGGGTTTGCAAATGTAGTAGAAAATGAAATGCCACCTGAACTCCCACTTCCAATGCACCAAGATGATGAAGCCGATCTATGGATTGAAGATTCAGCTCCCTTGGTAGAAGAAGAAGTTTACACCCCCCTCCCTCCTGCTCAAAGTAATAACCTAGATTGGCAGCAATTACCTCAACCGCCTAGCACTGCAAATCCATATTCGGGACTAGCCAAAAGACTAGCAGGATTGACCCCTAAAAAACCGAGGTGGCAAAGTCAAAGCCTACCATTGAAAGTGGAAAAGTTGCGTGCTTTAAGTGACAATGAAAGAATTATTTTGGAAGTAGCAATACACCGTGAATTCTCCCCTTCTGATGAGGAACTTCGGAAAACTCTGTTCATAAAGCGTCCACGGATGTCCCAACTTTCTAATGGCCTCTACCGAGCCGGCATCCTTCAAACTCGTCAACAAGGAAGGAGTCGCTGGTTTAGTTTGACAAATGATGCGCGTGCCCAATTAGCGGCATGGGGATTATTGGAGGTGGAAGCATGAACGTCAAAGAGAGCGGGTGGAATGTTGCTTGGTCATGGGAATCAGCAAACAATGTAGCAGGCCTGTGCATGACAAACAAGGGAATCGCAGTAGCAACTGGACTCGAGATTATCCTCATTGATGATGATGGCTCAGCCCTGTGGAAATCTTCTCTTCCTTTCAGAACCTTTTCAATTGCAGTCGCTGAAGGGGTTTTGGGGGTTTTAGCAGGACATGGTTTTCATGTTCTCAAACTTGCTGATGGAACTCAATTACATGAAGGGAGAGCCACCAGTGGCGGCTTCTCTGACCTCCTTCCACGACCAGGAGGGGGATGGGTGTTAGCAGATAGAAAAGGGCACCTCCACCTCTTCAATACCGAAGGTCGTGGAATGAGAAGGCTACAAGCAGGAAATATTAGAAAACTCGTAGGTTGGTTTGACCGTGAACATTTACTCGTTCATGATGAAGAAGGACATATCTGCTGCATAAGAATGGTAGGTGAAGATTCACAAAGGCGAATTGAAGAACGTAAATGGAGTTGGTGCAGTAGACTTGAGGAAGGAAGAATGATTCTTCAGGCAGCAGATGGAGGTATGTGGGAAGGAGTACCTCACCCATTCGGCTGGGATATTATCGATAGAGTAGAAAATGTGGTCATGGAACCTCTTGATGGAACTAGAGCAGTGGACGGCTGGTGGATATTGGGAATTAATGGGATATTATCACGAATTCCCCCTATAGAAGATGACTTTGTACTGGATGGGGGCGATATGCTTACCGGTGATGGTTCAACCACATTAGTTAGTTCAACTAGAGAAGGATTGTTGCGCTGGTGGGAAGCGCCTAATAGCGCATTAAAGAGAAAAAGAAGGGTTCAGTCGGAGGTTGCTCAAGCAAGAGAGGACCTCGATTGGGATAATCGCAAGCAGGTATTCCTCGCTGCTAGAGATGCAGAAGATAATGGGCAATTATCCAAGGCTGCTGAACTTTACCAAAAACTTGGCCGCAGTGAAGATGTTCGAAGAATCCTAAAATTGAAGAGAGAAGAGGTGTAATCATGGGAAATGAACTCGTTAGCATCGAATTAGTCGAAAAATACCTCGAATTAACTAGACGCGCCAGAGAAAAAGCAACTCCGCTAGTCGAGAAAGATAGCGATGAAGAGTTGAGACTGCAAAGCATGTTGAGAATGGCTGATGATTATTCTCATGATGCAAAGCACTTCATGCTCAAGGGGGACTTGGTTCGAGCATTTGGAGCAATAAACTACGCCCATGCATGGATCGACGCTGGAGTCAGAATCGGCTTGCTAGATGGGCACGGAGATGATGAACTGTTTACCTTGCCTTAGTTTGACAAGGTGTCCATATGCTCACTTAATTTAGTTAGTCGCCCTAATTTTTCATTCATCCCTTTTAGTTGGGTCGCTGCCTTTTCTCTATACATTGATGTGGCTGAATAAAACCCTTCATTCATTGAATAGATGTGCTTAGGGCGTCCTCGATTCAAATTGGCTACCTTTTCAACCTGTATTATTCCATCACCTTTCAATCGAGCAATGCCTATGCTCACTTCAGGTTGCCTTAATTTACATAACTTCTGTAATTCACTACTTGAACTCGGTCCATTGGTTGATAAAGCAATCATGATTTTTGCAGCAAAGCCATGGACACCGAATTGTTGCAATAATTCTACCAACTCTGAAACGGCTTCAATGGATAATAGTGAGTACTCATTGGTAGGGGTTCGGCTACTGGTATTTATTGCCATCATGATAGTTCCAACTACATCTAGACTTAAACTTCGCACCGGCATGAGCCGGAAAAAAAGGAAATTGGCACTAATAAACTAATCCGTTGCTAGCCTGAGGCGCTTCTTGGAAACCACTTCAATGACGCGACAAGAATAATCTATCAAGCGCTTCTTTAATTCTCTATCAACTGTCAATACGGCGCAATTCCGGTGGTTTGCCATATCCACTAACTGATCATCAGTGTGATTTGTAGACTCTTCAAGTGCCATTATCAATTCAGCTTTTGAATAAATCAACGGCAACAATAAATTTTTCTTTTCTTTTGCTAAGTCATCTAACTCATGCTTGACGTTTTCCAATAATAATAATTGGAAAGGTCCGACTAAACCATTGAGTGAAGTGTCGATGTTGATTCCTGAATCAACAATAGCGACCCACCCACAAGTATCAATGAGGACCTCTTGCATGGCCTTAGCCCCTTCTCAGCAAATTGAACCATGGCCAATTAGGCGCCATCGTGAGCCCACTCGGCGAGAAAAGCTAACTCTAGCCCCCTTATCTGCACAAATCGGTAGGCGCAACTTCATTGTTGTAATTCCCTTGTCCGCTTTTGAAACAATTCCGACGGTGGTTGCTGTTGCTACATTGACCATCAGCATTTCATTTCCTCGTAATGGGTGAATAATTTCTGGCTCTTCACCTTCTGAAGCAACCATCTTCTTCATCAATTGTACTTTTACATTGATTGTGTCGCGGATTTCAGGTAAATCCCCTTTCTTTGCCACAACTTGACCTGAAAGATTGTCAGCAGTTGTTGTCATTGGGTCCAATGGAGTTGCCATCCCGCATAGTCCACCTGCATGCATCTCATCAAGTGAATTACCACCGCCTTGCATACTGACAACTTTTGTTTCGATAAGGTCCCAACGAACTTTTCCATCGTTCTCAATCTTTCGACCTGGGCCAATGACAACCTCATCACCAACCTTGAAGATTCCTTCAACAATGCTACCTCCAACTACTCCGCCCTTCAACTTAGATGGACGGGATCCAGGCCGGTTAATGTCGAATGAACGAGCCACGTGCATGATAGCGCGCTCCTCATCATCTCTTTCTGGAGTTGGAATAAATGCTTCAATGGCTGCGATTAATATGTCCAAATTAACATCATGATGGGCAGATACTGGAATAACGGGGGCATCTTCAGCGATTGTTCCTTTGAGGAAGGACTTAATTTCTGCATGTGATTCAAGTGCCCTTTCCTTTGTGGCCAAGTCAATTTTATTCTGCACCACTACAATGTTTTTTATTCCTGCAATTTCCAGAGCCATCAAATGTTCACGAGTCTGCGGCTGTGGGCAAGTTTCATTGGCTGCGACCATCAATAATGCACCATCCATAATGCTTGCACCTGTAATCATGATAGCCATCAGAGTCTCGTGACCAGGTGCATCAACAAAGGAAACTACTCGAGCCAATTCTTTCCCTACATCCTTGCCACCATCTGGGCGGCGGCCGGTTGCATAGTGCTGCCCGTCTGCAGTTTTGTAGAAAGCCGTGTCCGCATATCCGAGTTTAATGCTGATTCCACGCTTGCGCTCTTCAGAGTGGGTGTCTGTCCAAACTCCACTAAGAGCTTGGGTCAAGGTGGTCTTGCCGTGGTCGACATGGCCTACTAATCCAATATTGACTTCAGGTTGCGTAGGAAGTTTACGACCCATGCATTCATTCCCCTTCAGTCCAAACTTACTCAATCTTCAGTGGATTCATCACTACCGCCGAAAATATCGGCGAGGGCTTTGTTTCCAGCCTCGATGACCTTCAAGTTTAGCTGTCGGGTATCATTGGTGACCACATTGCCACGGAAGTTTCGGCGCATGCGCATTCCATCTTCTTTGTAGCGGTAGCGGTTTCCTTTCTTGTGAACAATTTTATGACCTTTGAATCCAGTTCCAGCAGTGATTAGAACTGATTTTTTTGCGCCACCTTCAAGATCACTGCGCATTGGTGTTCCGGTCTTATCAGAACCACCGGAAATTGTTAATTTATAGCCTGCAAGGGTGTTTTCCCCTTCCCCTACGAAGATACCGTCGACAACGTCGCCGATTTTCTTGCCAAGGAATTGATTGTAGTTACTACCTGATACCTTCAAGGCATAACTACGGCCATTATTTTCTGGAGCAGTATCGTTGATTACTGCCACGAATTCATTGTCTGCCATGTAAAGGACTCCTATTGCAGCCGCCCGACTGTCGACTCCTATTTAGCCCCACCGCAACTGAAACGAAGGCTTTCAAGCCCGCAGCCTCTTCTTGATGAGTGGTTGAAGGCGTTTTTCAAGGTCTGCGGGAAGCATGTGTGGCATCGAAAAATGCTGAGTTCTCCCCCGCCCTTCATTCAACCTGTCTACTCTCGCAACCAATAAATCACACTCCTCAAATTGCTTCAAGTATTTCCATAAAGTGGTATGGCCACGAGGTGCTTGTTCAAACTCCTCGCAAACTACGCGATATAGAGTTTCAACATCGCCGCTGGTAATTTCAGTACGGTTTTTCAATCTTCTACAAACTGCAGTCAGCAATATCATCGCATGTGTTGCCAATTCATCGATGATGATTTCAACGTGGTTTCCTGCTTTCACCATGCTTGAAATTTGTACATCCGCTGGTAGCACTTCCGACCTGCCATCTAATTCAGCGGATTTGGCGGCAGAATCTAACAAATCAATCACAACTCTAGCATCACCACTTGCAGCAGCGGCTTCAGCAATCAACAAAATGATTGATTCATCGATACTTGAGGGGGTAAAAGCGAGACTGGCTCTCTGTTTGGCAATTCCGAATAGACCCTCTTTATCATAACCCTGAATTCGCAAGTGGCGGCTTCTCCCAAAGCGTGAGATGACCGCTCCTTCAAAGAGGTCTAAGATTTGTTCTTGGCTGATAAGAATAAGTGAAAGAGAACCTGTTGAATCTTGGTCTTCATCGATTCTCAAAAGCCTATAGACAAGGTCATCACCAGACTTTCTAAGAAGGTGGTCGGCTTCGTCGAGGATGATTATTATATGCGAAGATGATTGCTTTAGTAAGCGCCTAACACTCGCTAATATCTCACCTACTCCAAGACCCCTATCAGGGTGTCCAGGGGACAAATACTGAATCACCCGCTGCATTACTTGAGTTGGCGAAGGGTTGTTTCTACAATTGATGTGCAACCAGCGAATATTACGCTTTTCGGCGTGGTGGCGACTGATATCTTCCACGAAGCGCCTACTAAGAGCGGTTTTTCCAGAACCAACTGGGCCAGTAATCACCGCCCGACCACTTGAATTAGGGTTTTCTAATCCCGCAAACATCGATGCTAATTCGATTAGTTGTTGATCTCGACCAATTAATTCGGAAGGCAGATAGTCATAGCCTAACATCTCGGGATGCTGCAGGACCAAACCTGCGCCTATACGGTCGAGCCAGGATGACATGGCTTTGGGAGGTGACCGCCAACCGTTATTGAACATAGCCTCAGTCTTACTGCCTTTCAGTGGTATTTTCAATTGATTCAATACATTGCAATCCTAGTTATCTAAGCGCGGCAACTGAATTGTGCCTACTTGTCTAGATGTCCGATTTCTTTCAAGCTAGCTAAGGAATCTCGTCAAATTGGTAGCCATGCTCCCATTTCTTCTCACCAAGCGCAACTTCCAACTCAAATGGAGTGAGCAGGGGTTTGTCATATTTGACAGAATCATCAATAGCGATTCTTGGACAAGCAGTATTTACAAAGGCATCAACTGGATAGAAATTAATCAGTTCTGGGTCAACATGCTCTAGGGCTAGTAAATATCCCTTTTTCCCATGACTTTCCAGCATTCTTTTCATGCGTAAAGCCAGTGAACGTCGCATCTGACCGGGCTTTTCACCGATGAGAATCCCGTACCTTTGTGCATCTTGGCACATCATGATAAGGCCAAAGCGCTGCCTCAGGATGCCCTCTACAAATCCCAAAGATATCTCTCTGGCCTCAGTGGTGTATGGGTCAAGCAAAGCCAATGGCTTCCCTGTATGCAATACCAGACCGATTGGATGGAAGTCTCCTGACCCGAGGAATAGGTAATGCCCGATATCATCATCGTCGCCTGAATAATTACACCCAAGTACTTGACCTGGGAATGATAATCTCTCACCACCGGTTGGAATCTTGACATCAAAACCTGCACTCTGAAGTCTTTCTTTGAAAGTCTCGAGGAGGTGTAAATGTTGTATTGACCCTACCAATCCAAGTTTTACATCAGATAATGGAGCGACTCTTCCAACTGCATCAAGGAACCTCTCTTTAGCCTCTTCATCACTTAAGTCACTATGTGTAGACACAATGTCCTCCTTGGATAATCTTTGGAGAGCCATCTCACGATGCTTCTCAATAATAGGAATGACTGGAGCAAGTTCTGGATCGCCATCATATGTGACTGGAATGAAGTGGGTTGGCATGCCAGAATCGATATTCATCTGGCTGTGTCCCATATGAGCAACCAATTCAACACCCATCATTTTCATCTTATGGTGGACCAAGTCACAGGCCCCAAAACATGGGTCTGCAGCAAGGATGACCTTGGCTGCACTTTCTGTTTCGATGCGGTCCATCAATTCTAGAGCCTGAATTTTCAATCCCTCAGGCAGTTGAAGAGCGACTAATCGAGTGTCTTCAGCCTTCAACCTCTCGACTAAATCGCTAACTTGGAAGTCATGCCTATCAAGGTCCATATTGGGGCCGCACTATTGATTGCTGATGAACCCTACTCAAAGGATGTTTATACAATTCCCGTCTATTTCAACCTTCACAAGGCTAGAAATGTGCACTGAGTGCTTGCTAGCTATAGTCTGCATCTTCTCACCCTTTTCTACTACCACGATAACTTCACTGACCTGAGCGCCGGTCTTTTCGACTCCAGAAAGGATTGCATCCAGAGTACCACCAGTTGATAGAACATCGTCGATTATCAAGATATTATCACCCTTTGATAAATCATTTAGATACATCTTTCCATGGCTATATCCGGTCTGCTGCTCGACCTCGATTTCACCCTCGAGCCCATAAGACCTCTTTCTCGCAACAACCATTGGTAATGATTGCATCAAACATATCGTCGATACTAGGGGGAGGCCCATCGCTTCTATTCCAAGAATAAGGTCTACCTTGCTCCAATCAACTCTTTCGATGATAAGATCGGCAACAGATCGTAATAAATCAGCATCAACCCTTGGTATGCCATCAGTTAGTGGATGAATAAAGTAGCAATAATCATCCTTCTTGATGATAGGAACCCCATCAAACGAAGCGCGTAAAAGGGCTAATCTCTCATCCATGGAATACCGCCTCAATATGCGAGGGTAGGTGCTGACTGAACAGTTTTGCTCAAACAAGACCCTTGACAAACTCGCCGCCACGCACCAACTTGGTACTGCATGGTGTTGGGAATTTCATCTTGGCCTTTCGTAATGCATCCTTGGCTTCTATGAAATTCTCAGGGTTGAATTGAATTGAAACTACACGCTGTCCTCGCTTTACACGAGCAGCTGTGCCGACGTTCTTTCCAAAAGCACAGCGCATACCTTGTGATACACGGTCTGCACCGGCACCAGTTGCCTGCTTGTTCTCACGTAGTACTTGGTGCGGGAAGGTGTGAATTCGCAGAGCGTAGCCTTGGACACCGGCTGCATTTCTGATTGTGGCATTAGCGATTACACGGGCTGCTTCCAGTGCAGTGTGGCGAATTTGGCATGCTTCTTCTGCATACAAATCCATTTGCATTTTGAATTCGCCGGTCTCCGCACCAACGCGGTTGCCGGTGTGGAAAGAAAGAATTCGGTTATTTGGAACCCCACCCATGTACTTGCGACGGGTGAATGCGGGTCCCTTGATGCGGCGGTACATCTTTGCTGGTTTACGTGCCATGCTTGCCACTCCGAGTGCCGGCGACCGCCCACCCTTATTTAATCAAAACGGAAAGAGCGGCGTCTGCTGTTTTCACGACTCTTGTTCTGTTCACCATCCACCGAGATGCCAATTATCGTAGAGTTTGAAGGCCATTGTTAGGAGCATTGTTGAGCCAATGAAGAGGAAAATCATGTCAGATAGCACCGATAAAGATTGTATCGAGTCTCGGACTGCAGGGTCCAATGTCGCCCTTTCTCCAGCAGATTTACCATGGAAGTGAACTTCATCTCCAGCCTTAACTGCAAGTACTGATTCGAAGTTTACACCTTGTGGAACCTCAACGGTTTCACCTTCTGAATTTCCAGCTTCAAGGATTCCAACTCGCTGGGTATCAAGTTCGCCAGCAAACCAGATGGTGCCGCTATCATCCGCCACAGCAGAGGTGGAGCCAGGGACGCCATCAACGGTTGATACGCTGACTAATGAATCAACTCGGACTGCCCCACTAGTGCCTGCTACTATAGCAATCCCTTCACCGCTTGAATCATCCAAAACAGTGTGGAACTTGCCGTTTTCACCGATGTGAACAATGACCATGTCCATATTTACAGATTGATTTTTCTGGATCATATCCACGGCCACAATTAATCCTCTACTGGGAGGAGATGCTGGGTTTCTATCTCCGTCCGACCAAGAAGGGAATGAAGTAGTCAAACTACCAACTGCGAGTAATTCACCATCGGGTAGGCTCGTTAGTGAACTCAATTTCATCCCCATTTCCAGAGGAGTTGCCGCTTCAGAGATGGTGTCTGCGTTGAAATACCGAACAGTTGCTTGATTATTATCATCGCTAATTAGTAAGATTCCAGAGGTGCCATCATCGCTAACAACGTCCATGATACTCTGGCCATCTGTTGAATTTTCCCAGCCTGAAAGTGTCTTGGTAGCTAAGTGGGATGCTTGAGAGCATGGGTCATTGCATGAAGCAATCCAGCCATCGTCTCCAACTACGAGCCATCCCGTATCCGTTCTTTCAACTGAATTAGTCAATTTATTGAGTATAACGGTCTCCTTATTCCCATCTAATTTGATGATGGAATAACCTGTAGCGCCATCGACTATCGCTAATGCTTGTGTGCCGTCTTCATTCCAAGCGATGTCGATGAGGTTGTAGTCACTCAAAATTGGATTCAACTTGTAGCCTGGAATAACTTGGGCTTGAGTAATCAATGCGGCTCCAAGAACGGCAATTCCTACGAAAACCGCTATACTAAGCCATTGTCCATCATGCTCTTGCCTAGTCCAATGCTTGACTTTATCCCAAAATTCCACAGGCTCTTCTTCTTCTAAAGCAAAGTCTGCCTGCTCCTCCGCTGTGTCGTCGCTCATGGGCCTCGCACCTCAACCGATGATGCAAGGTTGAAGACTTTGCCCCAGCGAAGAGAAAAAAAATGATGTCTGAGAATGAGTCAACAACCTGTCGAAGGGACCTATTCTGCGATTTGTTCAAAAACCCCATGCAACGTCTGATGTCGTAAGCGCGATGGTTTTGCTGGCGAGGTGAGAATAAATGGCTAAAGTTGGAATGATGGACCAGTATATGGAGATCAAGAAAGCCCACCCCGATACAACCTTGTTTTTTCGCATGGGGGATTTCTATGAAATGTTCCACGAGGACGCAGTTACCGCCTCGGAAGTCCTCGGTCTTTCACTAACTAGCAGAGATAAAAAAGCATCAGAACCTATTCCAATGGCGGGATTTCCTTGGCATGGTTTGGAAGCCCAGTTACGCAAGATGTTGAGAGCTGGCCATAAGGTCACTTTGGTTGAACAAAGTGAGCCTGACCCTGGAAGTAAATTGATGAATCGAGCCGTAACAAGAGTCTACACCCCTGGCTCTCTATACGAAGAAAGCCTCATTGGAAGCGAGGAGAGTGCAGTTCTTGCCAGCCTTATTTGCTCAAAAGATGCTCTTGGTTGTGCGATTATTGATAGTTCAACCGGAGATGTTCAAGCCTTCGAGTTTAGAGGCGATGATAGATGGACAAGGCTGCTCGATGAATTACTCAGAGTTTCACCTCGTGAATTGGTATTAGGCAAGAAAGAAGCAGAAGTAGCCATGGTCGGTCAAGTCATTAGCCAACTTGGCGAGGTTCCAGTTAGCCAATTTGAATCTCCCGCCAAATCAAGGCTTCAAGCCCTAAAGAACAGCATGAAAGCCTCTGACTTAGGCCATGTTGACCTTGACCGCAATCCTTTGGCAATGCAAGCAGCCGGCCTTGCAACAGACTATCTTTGCAGCCTTCATTTGAGTGAAGAAGTATCTATTCGAGATATTAGCATCATGGAGGAGGATGATGGTTTAGTGCTGGATCAAACAACTATTCGCAACCTCGAAGTTACTTCAACATTATCTGGTGAAAAGGAAGGTTCCCTCTATCATGCACTTGATTCAACCAAAACTTGGATGGGAAGGCGGAGGTTGAAGGCTTGGATGCTTAGGCCATCAACTGACTTAGATACTATAGAAAAGCGCCTTGATGCGATAAGTGCAGTAAAGAGGTCAGCCCGAAGGTTAGCCGAGATCCGTCAATCACTGCAAGGTTTGAGAGATATGGAAAGGCTCTCTACTCAATTGCAATATGGCCGCTCAAATGCTAGAGACTTGGTTGCCATCATGAACTGTCTACTAAGGATGCCACCGCTGCAAAAAGCGGTACTGGAAGCCAATGATGCGATGTTGAATGAATGTGCAGATGGCCTTGATTCATTGGCTGACCTATGCATAGACATCAATTCAGCATTGAAAGATGAGCAAGGGCTGACTATCAAAGAAGGTGGAATGTTTAGAGATGGGTGGAATGACGAACTGGATGGTCTCCGACAAAAAGCGAGCGGTGGCAAGGATTGGATTGCAGAATTTGAACAAGAACAGCGTAATGAATTAGGGATTCCGTCTCTGAAAGTACGTTATAACCGGCAAATTGGTTGGTATATCGAAGTAACCAAAACCCATCTAGAAAAAGTACCAGAGCATTACCACCGCAAACAAAGTATGCTAAATGCTCAACGCTTCACTACTGAGGAATTGAAATCATGGGAAGATATTATCCTCAATGCAGATAGCAGATGTAACGACCTTGAATTCCGCTTATTCAAAGAACTACGAAGCCAAGCCATGTCTAGAGCAAGAGAATTATCAGATGTCGCAATAAAGGTTGCAACAGTAGATGTCTTGGCAAGTCTTGCTGATATAAGCAGGCGCAGAGGATGGGTTAGGCCAGAACTGAATGAAAGCCTTGACATGGATATTATTGAAGGGCGACATCCGGTCCTCGACATGCAGGATGGTTTTGTTCCAAATGATACTTGTTTCAATTCCAAGCGCACTTTTATTCTGATAACTGGCCCAAATATGGGTGGAAAATCAACTTACCTTCGCCAAACAGCGCTAATCACAATCCTCGCCCAGATGGGCTGTTTTGTCCCCGCAAAGAAAGCCCGTATCGGTATCGTTGACAGAATATTCACCCGTGTTGGTGCAAGTGATGACCTGAAGCGAGGTCGTTCAACATTTATGATGGAGATGATCGAAATGGCTCATATCCTGAAAAGGGCAACACCGCGTAGCCTTCTTCTCCTCGATGAAGTTGGCAGAGGTACCTCTACATTTGATGGGCTATCACTTGCTTGGGCAATATGTGAAGATATTACAAACCGTCTCAAAAGCCGTTCATTATTCGCAACCCATTATCATCAACTTGTTGGACTTGAAGATGAAGCAGAAGGCTTGGTCAACGTCCATGTCAAAGTAGCAGAAGTCGACGGGGGCCTTAGATTCCTGCACAAAGTTGGTGAAGGCCCATGCGATGATTCATTCGGCATTCATGTAGCGGCACTCGCCGGCATGCAAGCGCATGTTGTTGAAAGGGCTAGAGACCTGCTAGTATTCCTCGAACAACAAGCAAAAGGGGCAAAGGCCGGAGAAGGAAGCCAACCTGGGAAAAGGGAAACTGGTCAAAAATCTATCATGGGCTGGATGCTCCCCCAAGACAAAACTGTGGAACCATTGCTACAAGACCCGACTCCAATTATCACAGAAGCAGAAAAACGCGCCTTGGAACACCTTGCACTAATCGAACCAGACCACCTTTCGCCAAAAGAAGCACTAGATGCACTATACCGTTTACGAGACCTAATTCAAGGACGCCACGAATTAATGCAGGAGTGATTTCATGACACTTCACGCAACAAATGATCCACCCCGAATCAAGCAACTAGATGATCGAACTATCGGTTTCATCGCAGCAGGGGAAGTAGTAGAACGACCTGCTCAAGTTGTCAAAGAATTACTCGAAAATAGTATTGATGCAGGCTCAAAAAGCATTACAGTCGAACTTCTTCGTGGAGGTTTTGATTTAATTTCGGTGATTGATGATGGAAATGGGGTAATCAAAGAGGATTTGCCATTAGCTTTAGTCCGCCACGCAACAAGTAAATTGCAAAATGAAGCAGACCTTGAAGCCATAAATACCCTTGGATTTAGAGGGGAAGCGCTGGCTTCTATAGGAATGGTAAGTGAATTAATCGTCGCTAGTAAGGCAAGAAAGAGCGGCGAAGATAATGGTTGGACAATATCAATGAAAGATGGTGAAATAAGTGGTATCAGCAAGTGTGGAATGCCGGAAGGATGCAAGATTGAGGTCAAATCAATCTTCAAAAATCAGCCAGCACGGTTATCATTCCAGCGCCGACCATCAACCGAGAGCGTGAAAATCCTCGAAGTTGTTGTGAAACAAGCATTAGCCAACTCAGAAGTAAGAATTAGGCTCATTAGCGATGGTAAAATACTGCTCGAAGCACCACAAGCCGAAGACCCTCTTGACCGACTATACGATTTACTGGGGGCGCAAACTTCACGATTACTCGAACTAAGGTCGCCACCAAACGACATCGAAGCACCTGGTGAAGAGAATTGGAGTGGATGGATCTCCCCTCCTGATATTAGTCGAAGCAAAGGCGATGAAGTACATCTTCTAATCAATGGAAGGCCAGTAGGAGCCCAACCATTCCAAGCGGCGATTAGGAGAGGGTATCATACTCGATTGATGGTTGGCAGGCACCCAGTCTGCGTTATCAGCCTTGAAATCCCTCATGATGAAGTCGACGTCAACGTCCATCCAACAAAGCGTGAAGTCCGCTTGAAAAATTCATGGCGAGTCCTCGAACGTCTTGAAAGAGCGATTATGCATACACTATCAACTACACCAACCGATACTGAAGTCGATGATGCATCACCACTTTCTGGGCTTCCTAGAATAACTTCAAAGCCACAAGTTAGTGATATAGAAAAGAAGAATGCACCGTCATGGGTGCAAAGTGCATCTACTCCGGAACTCGTTCAAGTAGACCTCGAAGGCAGCAAATTAGAAGAACAATCCAAACCAAAGCCAAAAGCAAGGCCGATTTCAGAATCACCGGTAAAACAAGGTACATTAACAGGCATGGACGAAACACCAATCGCCCCTGCCCTTTCGTCCCAAGAAAGGGCACTGCATCGGTATTCAGCAGTTGGTGAAAGCGAAAGTCCATTGGATGAAACAGAATTAGATTCAGGATTTAGTGAACAAATCCCTGAGTTAGTACCACTCAGCCAATTCGCAGATTCATACATATTGGCCCAAGGCGAAGATTCACTCTACATCATTGACCAACACGCCCTTCATGAACGTATTCGCTATGAACGACTGCGACATGGTTTGGTATCTTGGAACCCTCAGCCATTGATTGAAACCATCAACATTGACCTTAGCGTGGTTGAATCTGCTGCCGCAAGCCAATTTAGTGAAAGATTGAATGAAATCGGCATCACATTCCAACAAAACGAAGGCGAATGGAGCCTTTCATGTGTGCCTATGATTCTGGCAGGTGATAAGAAATTGACCTCCTTCGTTCATGATCTATTGTGCGAATTAGCTGAGGCTGGAAGTGAAGGACGACTTGATGCAGTGGAAAACTTGCAGAACCACATTGCTTTCATGAAATCTTGCAGAGGTGCTGTAAAAGCAAACCAACGCCTCAATATTGCAGAAATGAGGAGACTGCTTGATGACATGAGGAGGATATCAAATCCATGGGCTTGTGTTCATGGTAGACCTACTGTGCTAAAGTTAGAGGCTGATGCTTTGGACCATCATTTTGGTAGGCATGGATGATAACACAAATGGTAGCGTAAGTAATGACCCGATAATGAGTGAGCCGTTAGATTGTTTGGGCCTTGACCGGGGATAATTTGAATACCAAATGGCAAATCAATCAATTTAATGGGCGCTAATAATCGATTCATCGCTCCAGGAGTTACTATCTTAATCGCGATTGTACTTTACATGGTTTCCCAAGCACCATTTGGTGGGTATGAAGAGGGAGATACAGTAAAAGATGGGGACCTCGTTTTCTTTCTTTTGTTGCAATGCTTATCAGTAATAACCTGCTTTGTTGGTGTTATACTTCTCGCATATGCCCTAGGAAAACCAAGAGAGAGAATCGATGTGTCAATGATTATGCAAGATATTTCCAATCCGGCCATCACAAAAATACCTATTATCAAACATTATGGTGATTCAAAAGCCCAAGGGTACGGGTCAATGATGCTTCTTTTGAGTTTTGGTGCCGTAATCATATCCATATTATTAGCCATAGCTGCCATCCTTTCTTCTTTGGGTGGCGGATTAGGATTCTCCGGAGGAACATGCGATGAATCTTGTGAAACAACTTGGGATTTAGCAGTTTATAGTTGCGTAGGTGGAATAATAATTTTCATTGCGGGACTAATCACAATAGCGCGACCTTGGGCATGGTTTTTTGGAGATGAACAAAAAGTAGTCGTAGTTCAACAAAAAACAGTCGCCATACCCCAAAATGAGCCAAATCAGGAGGTTTTATCTTCGTTTACGGTTGTACAACTGAAGGAGAAACTAAAGCAGAAGGGGTTGCCGGTATCCGGCAAAAAAGAAGATTTAATCGCACGTCTAAAAACAGGGGAAGTTGCACAAAAAACAGACGAGAAAAAAATTCACAATTGTAGCAATTGCCAGCAGGTTCTGAAGGTACCTGTGGATTATGAGGGGCGGATAAAGTGCCCCACTTGTGATACGATTTCTACCCTCTGATCGGCACGCTGAAAGCCCATTACACTGAAAAATCCAAAACTTGCCGTTATTTCATTTGCACAAGTTTCGAAAACTCAGGCCAAGAAACTCGATAGCAACCAGGCGAATCTAACTCAGCCCCCACTTTAGTGGCTAAAACTGCTGCAGTCATGAACATCCTGTGGTCTCCAAAACAAGCAACGATCTCAGTAGGTACTGCTACTTCCTGACCTCCTTCCATCCTCAAACCATCGGCTGTTGCCTCGGCTTCCAAACCAAATGATTTCAGCATTTCAACTGTTTTTTCGATTCTATTGGACTCCTTGTACCGAGCATGGGCAACACCGGTAATTTCTCCACCAGTTTTCAAACACATCAAGGCTGCAATAGGCGTAATCAAGTCATTTGCCGTACTAAGGTTGATTTTTCCTTGGATTTGAGAATCCAACACTTCAGGGTAGAGGAGGTCTTTAGTATTGAGTTCTATAGGAATATCACTTGCATGCAGATGATTGAATAAATGTATAAACGCCAATAAACTTGAATCAGCAGGGATTTTGACCTCGCTTGGTGGATTCACATTCCATTTATTCAGGGTATTACTGAATTCAGGCATTCCACATTGTTGGCCGACTTGTTTACTCAATTCTCCATGGGCTTGGCTAACTTGCTTTCCTGTTGTTTCAACTTGGGTTTCTTGATTCAATGAATGTGAGGCCAGAATCAATGCTGATAATGGCTGACTGCTCATTGATACATCGACTTTGACTGATGAATTACTGATTGGTCCTTTGATTAGAAGCGGTAAGAGTTCGGGACCACTCCCTTGGCTAACTTCAACCCCTAAATCCCGCAATAATTGTACAATAGGTGAATGATCTCTTGCTCTTAAGTTTGCATCACCATCGAGCATGACAGGTTCTGCTAAGGATGCCACTTGAATTGCTAAAAGGCGTAAGGCTGTTGCTGAGTTTCCACAATGTAAAACGCTGATTGGTCGCCTAAAGACCCCCCCCCGCACTTGCCAACCATCACTGCTGGGTTCAATTTTCGCTCCCATTTGAATCAGGCAGCGGCGCATTGATTCTGCATCTTCTCCTGGAATGCCTTCAAATCGAAGCATTGTTTTCTTCTCATTGAGGGCTGCCATCATCGCCCATCTGATTAGGTGACTCTTTGATGGGGAAAGGGGTGGTTTTGCCATAGGGTTATCTTCTATAGGGAGGATAAGTGTTGTTTTGAGAGGGTTATTTGGTCCATTTGAAGGGGACCATTTTCTCAAGGCCCTCATCTTCAACCACCGATGTAAGACATCTCTACTTTATCGGGTTTTGAATGGTTTGAATTACGCAATTCAGAATATCGGTCATCTCTCTTTTGCCAAATATTGATTATTTCTTGTTGGAGTTCTTGATCTGAGATTCCCGAGCGAACCAATGGCAATAGGTCATGGCCAGAAGATGAGAATAAACAGGTGTACAATTTTCCATCAACAGAAAGGCGAGCACGACAACAATCTCCACAGAATGGTTGACTGACTGATGTAATGAATCCGATGTTCCCTTTTTGGTCTAGATATTTCCAGCGCTTTGCGACTTGTCCTGCTGATTCTGAATCTATTTTGCTGATTGGGTATTTTTTAGAAATTACCTGAATCATTTCCGCGGCTGTCATAACCTCCTCCATTTTCCACTCATTAGTCGTGCCAACATCCATGAATTCAATAAAACGTAATTCAACTTCAGTACCACGGAAATGTTCAGCTAGTGGTAGTAATTGTGCCTCGTTAACTCCTTTTCTGATTACCGCATTGACCTTAACTGGAAGTCCGGCTTTGATTGCTGCTTCGATTCCTTGATGAACAGATGAAATTGAAATATCTGTATCTGAAATTTGGGAAAATATCTCTTCATCAATTGCATCAAGGGATACCGTAACTCTCGATAATCCGGCATTTGCTAGAGCCTCGGCGTGTTTAGGCAATAGTATTCCATTGGTGGTCATGGCAATGTCGATGTCTGGACCAAGCGCAAGACGAAGCATGGCTACAAATTCAGATACATCGCGTCTCAATAGCGGTTCGCCACCAGTAAGTCTGATTTTTTGAAGGCCAGATTTACTTAGAGCGACTGCTGTTTTGCACATCTCCTCATAGGACATTATCATTTCACGAGGTAGGAAATTATGGTCGGGACCAAATAGTTCTCTTGGCATGCAATATGTGCATCTTAGATTGCATCTATCTGTAACTGAAATACGCAAGTCCTGCAATGGTCTCGAGAAAGTGTCGAGAAGCGGCAGAGAGCGGACAGATGGCACGGGCCTTGCGTGGCATAACTTACTGTTCAATGTACGCACCATTAGGTACTGCAATCTAGTTCACTCTTTGATCATGAATGTAGTGATTACTGATTCAGTATTTTCGTAAAACAAAGTTACTCTCCAGTTCCCTTCATTAAGGTGATGGTGGGCACTATTGAGGACGAAATAATCTCCTTGAGTGACCGTATAACCTGCATCTGCATCGATAAATGATGAATGGGAGCCTACCATCCCATAGACATCTGCTTGACCTGCCCAGATAACAACTGAACTCAAATTTGCCGTCATTGGAATCATTGTCAACCTAACCTTTGATGGGTCGAGTGGCTTATCTAAGTGGGTGAATGTAATGATATGGTGGCCGTTTGACAATTCTGCAATTGATACACCTCCCCGTGGGCTGATTTTATCCACTGAACCAAATGCACCTTGGAACATCACGAAGACCATGCTAGTCAACAATACCGTGATTGCTAAAAGAAGAACTGTTGCGATAACTGGGCTAACTGCCTCTTCATCTGCCTCAAGCCCCCTCTGCATCAGATGCGCGTGGGCACTGCTCCCCCTTCAATCAACCGCTTCAGACAACCCCTTAGACAAGCAACACCAACACAGCCTTCTTCAACCACCCACGCTGTCGGCCAACCGGTTAACATCATGCAATCCACTTCCTACACCCGTGACAGATGCGTCACAGGAGTTCATGGATTGGATGAAATCCTTCGTGGTGGGATTCCATATGGTTCTACTGTACTGGCTGCAGGAACGTGTGGAAGTGGTAAAACTACGCTCGGAATGGAATTCTTAGTAAGAGGGGCAACAACAGGGGAAGCCTGTGCCCACTTCACTGCAACTGAACCATCTGTAAAACTGCTTGAGAATATCCGCCAGTTCCCATTCTTCGATATGGGGATGGTAGATAGTGGTCTGATAAATGTCTTTGATATGGATGTTCTATATTCTTGGCTTGGGCTTGAAAAGGCCTCATTCGACCTCGAAGATGTTCACGCATTAATCAAGGCAATAACCGATATTGTCAACACGATAGGGGTGACTCGCTTAGTCATCGATTCAGTCACCACCCTTTGTTATAAGATTAAGAGCGAACAGTTGATTCGGGATTTCCTCTTTACATTGGGGAAAAAACTGGCAACTCTTGGCTGTACTACTATTTTGATTTCTGAAATTACCTCTGCAACTGAAAATGCGCATTGGTCTTCATTCGGAGTGGAAGAAGCAATTTGTGACGGAATCATTGTCATGGGAGATGTGGAAAGAATGGGCCATCTATTGCGTTTCCTTCAAGTTGTAAAGATGCGTGGAACATCTCATAGCAGAGCAAAAAATACTCTTGAACTAACTCCGCTTGGAGTAATGCTAACACCGATGCTGAAATGGGGCTCAAATGTAGACAATAAACAAGGAGGGTGGGGTTGAAAATGGAATTAGATCAACGTATCGCAGAACAATTGACTGAGGTCTCATTGAATAGTTCGGTCCAAGTTAGGTGTGGCACATCCAATGCATTCATGGTTACCGCTAGTGTCATAGTCCCATTATTACATTCATTTGAAATGGGAGGAGTATACATTTCTGCAAGCCGAGGAGCGGCGGAAACAATTGATGCGCTCGAAGCTCTTGGGCTGTCAACTGAACACATTCACTTCATTGACTTAGTTTCTTCAGGATTCCTCGGAGGTACTGAAGTTGAGCACAAGAATATCTCATTCGTAGATTCTCCAATCATGCTTGAAAGCGTCTTACTGCGCACCCTTTATCATTTGAGAACAACGGATAATGAGAGGAACTTCGTATTTTTAGACAGTGTCAATGCGTTAGCGATTTACAATGAAGAAAGAATGCTTGCTGAATATCTTCATACTTTCATCAATACATTTAGAAATCGTGAAGTTCTAACTGTTATTCTAAACGTTCCAGACCAAACTCCACCAAGTGTCTTGGCAAATATGGATCTTTATTGCACAGATCTAGTTGACAGGGGACAGGTAGTCATACATTGAGGCGATTAAATGGCATCCAAAGATAATTTAGTATTCGACTCCGATGACGAAGAATATTTCGGTGAAGCAGGGAGTTTTGGTGTTCCAAAATTCGATATTGAGATGCGCGGAGGTATCCCCAGGGGTTTTACAGTCGTGTGTATCGTCGAAACTGGCGCTGGTGCTGAATTATTCGCTAAACAGTTTTCATCGCCTGCTGAAGAGCCAGAAAATACACTTTATGTTTCAACTTCAGAGTCGGCCAAGGAAATTCTTCGTGTGTTCCATAAATATGGCTGGCCAGATGACATCAATGTCCGAACTATTGGAGAAGAATACAATGAAAGGGTACTGGAAAAGGAATTGCAGGCCAGCCGGTACAGACTACAGGGTTTTGGCATGAAAGATATTCAGACTTTGGCCCAAACTAGATTCGTAGATGATGAATCAGATGATTTCCTAACCGAATTAACAAATGAAATAATGACATTAAAGCCTTATTTCAGAGCCGTTGTTGACAATATGGATTTCTTCTTTCAAAGGAATGACCATTCAAAAGTGGTCTCAATGCTGAGGATGATGCAAGCCCACACTCAGATGATGAGAGGATTGTTATTGATGACAGTAAGTAAAGATACGATAACAAAAGCAACTGAATCTGAAATCTCAATGATCGCTGACATGGTCCTTCGGTTCGAAGTATTCATGGTCGGAACAGAATTCGAAACTCGAATGGTTATCAAGAAATTTAGAAATGCACCTGAGAATTTGGCTGTCATCACCTACCGTGTGACTCCAGAAGAGGGTATCACTCCAGAGACAGTACAGCGTATTGCTTAAGCAAGAAACAAATTACTATTGTCAGTAAGTCAAAAGTGAATGTGGCTGTTTTTTTAATCGCCAGGTGTTGGTGAACTTTCGGCATCCCACGAATCGGTATCCATCGGCTCGCCACCATTCCACACTAAGCTGCTGCCAGTAGGTAGGGTCCAAGTGGTATCCCACTCGACTTCCATCACCATCTTCTCCCCTACGTTATTCCTATTTGCATGAGTTAATTGTAATCTTCCGATGCTGTCCCCTAATCCCTCAATCGCTCCTACTCCCAATAGTCCAACTGTTGAGCCGTCATAGATCCAACTTGCATTACCCGCTTCTTGAGAAGGAGGATGTCCACTCAATAATACATGGGCTCCACCAGGGATTGTACCGTTTTTGAAAAGCACCGAGGCTGTACCGTAACCAGGAGTTGATCTCTCTACACCCCAGCCTTCCATCTCTACAGCAAAGCCATTTGGATTATACAACTCGATCCATTCAGGTCCACCATCAGCGGGCCTCGGAATAAATTCAGAAATTTCAATTTCGGTAAAACCTCGATACCCATCATGGACCTCAAGGGTCACCCTTACTTTTTCATCATTCAAAGAAAAACTTCGGCTTGCGGTTGCGCTATCTCTTGCTTCACTTCTTGGTGTACCATCATCAAATAGCAGCATTCCTACTCTATTTTGGTCATCGGATTCGATGACTTTTACCATTAATCTAATATTCACATTACTGTCTAAACCAATTCCATTAGTTAGTTGGTATTCAGTTACATTGGATAATGCAGCCAACTTTAATGCATCTATTCCTCCTGACGAGGAAAGTAATCCCGGTAATACATCACCTTGTGCAAGGATTGAAGATGGAACGAGGTGCCAATCAGTGGTCGCATTATTCAATTGCCTCGTTTCATTAACAATTGGAGTGAACCAACCAGTTGAATCTGTGAGCATCGACAAACCGCTAACTGCGGCCTCATCAAGGCGGTCGGTGGTAGGATCATATGGCCCAAGTGTCAATTGGGCAAGGGAAAGGAAGGCAGTTACAATCATCAAAAACAAAACAAACGCAGTGAGGAATTCGATGACTGCAGTCATCGCCGAATCGTCCTCTCGCAGATTTGTTGCGACGACTACTGAACTACTCTGCATTGCCCCTCCTCGGGCTATGCTGAGCGCGACTCCATGATGAGGGTTGGGTTTGTATTGCACTCCATAATTAGTGTATTACAACAACACTGTGACAACATGCACAACCGATTGATATTTGAGGAACCGATGGAAGGAGTGTAGTGATGTATGGTGCGTCCGCGACGAATGCCACCTCAATAAATGGCAGAAAAAGTGCACTGAGTATTGTAATTCTAATGCTCTTTTCCCTTTTTGCAGGAGTTCTTTCTGTTCAAACAGTTGCTGCAGCAGCCGCAGGTGATTTGGCACTATCTTCCCCTGAATCACCACTTGAAAATGGAAACTATTCTAGATATGATTCAATTCCAATGGAAATTGAAGTTTGGAACAAAGATATTGTCCCCTTATCTGGTTCAAGGACTATCAGATGGTATGCTTGTTCTGGAGATCATGTGGACTCAGGTTGCCCAAACCAAGGCCGCTCAACTGGTATCTCATCAGTTGCAGGAATTGGAGTAAATGAAAAGGTGCTCGTCTCCTTCCCAACTCCATTCTATCCTGATGAATCAGAAATAGGAATCCACACTGTTGAGTTCCTATTTGAGGAATTTGACTCTAATGATGATGATGACATTATCCGATTCAATTTCTGGATAGCAGAGGAATTATTCGATATTGTCATGGATGATGAACATGATATGCGGCCTGCAAATTCAACCTTTGCAATTTATGAAGATGAATATGTCTACAATTCTAATACCGATTATCCAATGTATGCCAAGGGAGTATCCAATAATTGTGTTGGCTGTACTTTCGATGTTGAAATGGGATGGAGGCTTGTGACTGATAATGGTAGTATTGTGGCCGAGAATACAACCAATATCTCTGATTTCTCTGAGTGGGGTCAACAATACTTCAATCGAAGCCTACCAAACTTAAGTTCCCCAGAAACCGGAAGGTTCACCTTGCAAATCGGTGTTTTCAATTCAACTGCCGAAGATGCAAATGGCAATCCAAGTTCAGACCTAAATTTATTCAATGATATTATAGAATATGAAGTCGTCTTCAACAACAATATTGATTTGACAATCGAGAGTATGTATCCTGACTACAAATATGATAGTTTGGAATATTATTACGGTAATGAATCAGTTGCTGTAGAGGTTGTAAATAATGGCAATATTTCTTCAGAAGAAACAACCTTATTCCTCGAATTATTCCTTAGTGACTCTTCGCCTGCAGAGATACCATGGGAATGTAATCTGCCCGTATTATTTCCACGTCAGTCCTACAAATGCTTGTTTGACCTGACAGTTATCGGTGATTACATCTTAAATGCGAGTATAACAACTACTTTTAGTTCTGGAGATGATGAGAACGGAAATGATAACTGGCTTTACGAACAAATCACGGTTGTCGCTGGAGGTCTTACTCCTTCGATTACTTTGAACCACGTATCTGGGTCTTATGATACTGGAGATACTATCGAATTAGTTGGACAAGTGGGTACAACCGCCGCTCAACCACTGAATTACTCTTGGTGGCTTGCTGGGATTATTCCCAAAGGTACTGGAAGAGTATTGTATCTTCCAGCCACGGACTTAGGAATGGGGGAGCACGATCTGCAACTTCGTGTTGTTGATGCACTTGCAAATGTTGCTAGCAGTAGCCGTAAGATTACTATTTACAATCGTACTGCATTAACAGCAGAACCTATTGCCAGTGGTGAGGCTTTGACAACCTCAAATGCTATACTTCAGTATCATCAAGAATTACCACGCTTGAATATTGACTATAACTTACCTCGTAATATCAGTCCTTTGATGTTGTTTGAGTTTGATGTAATAAGTACAGATGAAAATAAACCTGACCCGCAAGCGCAGGACATCAATTTACAATTAAATTTCTCTTCATTAATCCCTGATTCAGTTCCTCATGATACTCTTCAATTACTTCATTTAGACTCTTTTGAAGGTGGTTTTTGGAATGAATTAGAATTTCCAGATGAATTTATTTCATACAATAATGATTCATCAAACCTCAGTATTCGCAGTGGAGGGAAATTCCTGCTCACCGGCGCTTTACCTCCGATTGAAGTGAAAGCTGAAGGTATTAATGTCACACAATTACCAGGGGGATATATTCGATTAGACTTTGTACCTTCAGGGGATTTAGAAAATGTCTATTTCAGTGGCTGGAAAATTATGAAGAGGGTTAATGACAGAGATGTACCAATGCGCCATCCTGATAATTCAACTGAAGAACAAGAAACCGAGTATGAAAGGTTGTATTATGTTGCGGATTTGGCCGCTGAAGAGGCAGTTTGGTTTGATCCAAAACCGCTGGATGATGGTTTTTGTGCTTCTTATGCAATCGTTCCTTTCGACCGTCAAGGAATAACAGATTGGCAGAGAGGTAACATCTCCGGCTGGCAAGGAAGTGGTCTTCCGGACATGGCTTGTGGAGATTCAATACCCCCATATAGTGGAGTAACTGGGCTTTCCGCTAGTTATCAATATCGTAACGAAACAAAATGCTACAATGATTACCAAGATTGGGATATGTGCTATGTGGTTAATGTGACTTGGAATTGGCCAAGTACCTCGGAATTGTTGAGGTTCAACCTTTACAGACTTGAAATAATGCCGAATGAAAGCATGAATTTTACATTTATGGAGCCCTTAGCAGTTAACCTCTCAGGAGTGGCAGGGAGCAGTGGATATTGGAATGAAACTTCGTTCGATGGCATCCTACCTAACCACACATTCTTCTATGTACTCGCGCCTATTGATGAGGTTGGGAATATAAATCTTCAACCAGGAACCGTTAGTGCTTCTTTCACAAAAGTTAGGATTGAAAATGATTTTTGGAAATATAATCAGCATGTCATCCCAGTTCCACCACCCCCTGAAGAGCCTCCATATGGTATCGAATACCTTGGAGAATTGAAATCGTGGATGGATGATTCACGCTTCCAAACTATTGGTCTGACCGCTTTAGCAATATTTGTTATCAATCTAATAACCTTGCCAATCCTACTCCAGAAGCGCAAGAAAATTAAAGTCAAGATTGCAAAACAGAACCCTGGTAACGATGAGGATGAATTAGAAGACGATTTAGCCGGATTCTTCACCTAATTTGAGAACCGATGGCTTCATGACAGGGTCGTCGGTGGTCGGGCCACTGCGATGATCGCATAGCCTGGCCATTGCGCCGGATTGCTAATCCGGTGGGTCTACCCACGGGAGTTCGAATCTCCCTCATCGCGCCATGTGTAAAAACGCGACACTGAACCGCTATACGTGTGTAGAAAAAATAGGGTGTTTTTGCGG
>JAAZXA010000069.1 GCA_014240385.1 Methanobacteriota archaeon
AAAGTTTCAACGTCTTCTTCAACTAAAGTTTTCAATGAGGCTGTCTGCAAACGAATCCTCTCTATTGCAGGAATTGATTTCTCAAGACGCTTTTTTGCCTCGATACGGACGGACTCCTCTGCCTCTGCACGATAGCGAGCAGCCAAATCATCCTGTTCCATAGACTGTGCCGTATGGCCACCACTATTCAACTGGTGTCATCGAGTTTTTTTCTTAGATAATCTGCTATTATTTTCTCAATGGCCCTCAAGTGGCCTGCGAGAGTTGATCTTGAAATATCATGTTCTCTTGCAATTTCTATCAGAGTAATTTTGCGCGGTGTCTCATAATATCCTGCTGAATGTGCACTTCGAAAGACTTTGGACTGAGATTCACTTAACAATCCACTTATTTCATTAACATTATGTTCTTCTGCGTCCACAAACGAAATGCTAGTTGGTCTTTTCCATGCTTTAAAGCCCTTGACCATTTTACTTACTCCAGAAGGTGCACCCCTAACTATCAAAGTAGCACCCTGAATGCCAAATTCTGAACTGGGCATTACAACTGCATCCTTAATGTGCTTTCCAATCATCACCAAATCATGGCTATTTCGAACCATCATGGTATGAACTTCATCACCATTTATTCTGCGTTGGTGAAGGATTTTTTCCATCTCGAAGAAAGGTACATCTGATAGGTCATTAGGAGTTTTTCCCTCTTGTAAGATAATTTCCAAAATTTGTCTTACCCAATTCTCATTCCATTCATGGTAGAGGGTTGCCTTTAGCCGTACTTTTTTCGCTATTTTTAGTAAATCTTTGAAATCTGAATTTGAAACTGCTGCGCCGCTGTACCTCATCCTGACCTCGCGCATGGTCAATGCATTCTCATCCTTTATTCAATACTTGCCCAAACAAGAACAACCGAAGCGGCATTGAAGGAGAGACTTGCCGCATTGGTTTATGGTACCCAAAAATGTGGATGACCCTAAGCCCTGTAGGCAGCAAGATTTGGGGAAATTTGAAGTCTTACAAAGGGATGGTATAGCCAAGTTAGGGCGATTACATACCGCCCATGGTCCACTCCACACCCCAGCACTTCTTCCTGTTATCAACCCAAATATTCGGACGATTGAGCCGCGGGAGTTATGGGATAATTGGGGTATTGAAGGGCTCATCACTAATTCATATATTATTTGGAAACATGAAAAATTAAGCACTCCCGCACAAGAATTTGGAGTTCACCAATTACTTGATTTCCCCGGTGTTATCGTCTGTGATTCTGGCACATTCCAATCCTACATCTATGGAGATGTAGAGGTTGGAGTTGAAGAAATAATAGAGTTCCAAAAATCTATTGGAGTCGATGTTGCAACTATGCTCGATGTATTTGGTCGTCCAGACATGACACGACAACAGATGATGGAGGCAGTTGAAACTACCATCGAAAGGGCTGAACCTTCCATCATTGCCGCAGAAGGTATGATGCTAAATGGACCAATTCAAGGTGGACTAGAATGGGACTTAAGGCGGCGCTCTGCTCAACAAATGTCAAAGCATGACTTTGCTATTCATCCAATAGGCGGAATAGTTCCTGTGATGGAACAGCACCGATATTTAGAACTTGCAAAAATAATGTTGGCATCTATACCCCATTTACCAGCCAATCGTCCAGTACACCTCTTTGGTTGCGGGCATCCGATGTTATTCCCGATGGCTATAGCATTAGGAGCCGACCTCTTTGACTCGGCAGCTTATGCATTGTTTGCCAAGGATGACCGATTATTGTTACCTTGGGGTACGGTCAAATTAGAAAGCCTAGAATATTGGCCATTACTTACACCTAGCCTTCATGGTTGGACTCCTTCACAAGTCAGAGATTTAGGCAAGGAGGAAAGAACTGCTTTACTTGCACGATTCAATATGGATGTTACTGTTGCAGAGTTAAACCGATGTAAACAGGCAGTAAAAGATGGCACCATATGGGAATTAGCAGAAATGCGTAGCCATCAACATCCAGCATTGAGAGAAGCTTATCAGTGGTTAATTACTGCACCAAGTAAAAATTCAGGCTTCCATAACGAGGACAGATTAGTACTCAGTGAAAGTGATGCAAGTAGAGAGCACGGTAGCGAATACGGCATCTGGGAAGATTCCTGGCAATGGGTGATTGATTCAACTTCACCACAACGAGATGGTGGAGTAAGTTGGCTTGGTTCCGAAAGCCATGAACGGCCGTGGGTAGAGGTCGCTCGTCGCCTTCTCCATAGTCGTTGGAGAACCCCAACACGGAGTGAGGAAGTTTTGATTCTTCATGGTCGCTCAGGTCCATGGCGGGATAGGATTGGGAATATTATTTGCAGAATCAAAGCCAAAATACCTGACTTAGAGGTCCTGATCCAAACTCCTTTTGGATTACTTCCTTGGTCGCTGGAAGACGTCAATCCATTTGCCCATGTTGAAGGCCCAAGTTGGCTGCATAGACGTAGACCTGATCTACGCTGGTGCGCTAATGAAATGTCCAGACTAGGATTATCAGGAAGGAAAATAATTCTCTTTGATATGGGAACTGAGGACATGAAGGCCACATTGAAAGAAGCGCTACCAAGTTTGACATTGGATGCAGAAGTTGATGAATCGGTAGTCTTTGAATTAGAAAAACAACAAGCAATTTCCAAACTCTCTCTGTTTGTAAACATCCACGCAGATATTTGCCGTAATACATTGGAAGGGTGTAGGTTCATTCACAGTCGTACCCGCAGAGTAAAGAATATCTTGCTCCAAGATGGTAGGCACATCGCATCTCCTCGCCTAACTGATGGTGGCCTCAGTTTAACAGCAGTAGGGGCACAATGGGCTCATAGTTTGCGTACTGCTCCTGTTCCCGAGGGTTTTGAATGCGACAAACTTGAAGAAAATGTTTCACAAGGTCCACCATGGGTAGTTATTGAGGATGATGCAGTTCCATTTATCAAAGATGGACGCAACGTATTTCATGGATTTATTACTGCTGTTGATGCTTGGTTAAGACCTAGTGTTTCTTGTTTAATTGTCAATTCCAAAGGTGAACTTATTGCTCATGGAATAAGCAAGGGGACACCAAAGGATATGGCTGAATTGCGAAAAGGTATTGCAGTTAGAACAAGAGATGGAATTAAGGATAAAGACCATCCAAGTAGATGAAAAATTGAAAGTATATGACATCCCACGACGTATTAAGGTGGCAATATTAATGGAAAATGTCATCCAAACTTATTCCCTTACCAAATCCTACGGGCCACACATTGCCTTGGATTCTATGAACCTCAAGGTGCAACAAGGAGCAACCGGATTACTTGGCCCGAATGGAGCCGGGAAATCCACCCTCATCAAGACACTCCTTGGATTGATTACAGCAACTGAAGGCGAAGGTGAAGTATTGGGCTACAACATCAGAACAGAAGGAGAGGAGATTCGCAAAAGAATTGGCTACATGCCAGAATATGATTGCCTCGATCCAAGATTGAGCGCGGTTGACCAAATCAAATACTCTGGTGAATTACTTGGAATGAATCCGAGCGTTGCAACTCAACGAGCCCATGAAGTATTGGAATATGTAGGACTAAGGGACCAAAGATATCGCGAGATTGGTACTTTTTCAACCGGCATGGCTCAAGCGGCAAAACTTGCTACTTCGATAATCCATGACCCACAACTACTGATTGCCGATGAACCGACTAATGGTCTTGATACTCAATCCCGTGAATTCATGTTAAGCACAGTCACACAAATTGTGCAGGAAGGTGGACGCAGCATGTTGATGGCAAGCCACTTAATGGAAGATGTAGAGAAGGTATGTTCGCGTATTGTAATGCTACACAAGGGTAAATTAATCGCCCAAGGAAGAATTGAGGACCTCAAAGGTATTGACCAAGAAATAGAAGTTCATGCTTGGGGTGGAGCCACAAAACTAGAACAAGAATTGAATGATTCAGGTTTGAAAGTCAGAAGAACAGGTCGAGTATTGCGAATCATCAAAGATGATGAAGATTCGTATTCAACTATCATAGGAGCAGCAACAAAGACAGGCTGCCAAATACGCAGAATGCATGACCATGAACCGAGTCTTGAAGACCTTTTTCTCGTAATCATGGAACGCCTCGGTTATGAGGTGAAAAGTTCCGAGGACCTACTCGTATCTGGCCCAACTTCCCGTAAAGTAGATGCCCCAGAGGAGTTGAAAGGATGAGCGAAGATGTCGATGCAGAATTCCTCGGTCAAGAGGGTTTGGCAGTCACTGGTAAGGCTCGAATGGAAGCCGCTTATGGGTCAGGAGATGGTGATGAAAAATTAACCGCTCAAGTTTCTCAATCGAGTGTTGTTGGGGGGACAATCTTTGAGCAGAAATACCGGCCATGGAGAGGTGAATTGAACCCGCGATGGATGAGGAATTGGTCGATACTTAGGCACCATTTACTAGGCATCGTAAAAAAAGGACACAAACCATGGGGTTGGCCACTGAGGCTGGCATTACTATCCTGCTTCTTTGTGGCAATGGGAGACCTTAGCCTAGCATTCCTCGGCACAGTTATTGGAGATAGCGATATTTATCGCTTATTCGGCGTTAGTAGGGGGAATCTCTACGGGCATGTTCTAGGGTTTTTCCCTCGTAATGCGATTTGCTTTCCAGTTATTACTGCGCTACTAATTGGCGGAATGATAAGTGATGATAGACGCCACGGCACCAGTGCTGTGTATTTTTCAAGACCCATCAATAGACGCGATTACACTGCTATGAAATTCATTTCAATAGCGATAATATTGGGACTCCTAATTGTCGGCACACTAGTACTCTATTACGTTGGAGATATAGTGATGAGAGGCGAAGGCTGGGCTTGGTTAATAGATACATTTCCCGCCTTTTTATTGGCAGCATTAGCAGGATCGATTCTAGTTTTCACCTACACCAGTATTGGCCTTGCTCTTTCCAGTGTTAGCCAAGGACGCTTCTTCCCTGCTGTCGCATTCATGGCCATTATTCTTGGTAGCAAATTACTTGCCTTCCTTGTTTGGCAATTATTTGAACGAAGCGTCATATATTTGATTTCTCCATATGATGTTGTTGCACACATTGGACAATCGCTATTGGGGTTATCATCTGATTATTCCCACCCTTGGACTTGGAGTCTAGTGTCAATGTTATTGATGAATGCAGCCGCACTCTACGTACTTACTTCTCGAATCGCCTCAATGGAGGTTAGCAGAGAATGATTCCTGATTTATCCCAACAAGGAGGTGCGGAGCCAGTTGTGCAAGTAAATACTCCAGCGGTTTTACTCGACCATGTCAGTAAATGGTATGGCCAAGTCGTTGGATTAAATGATGTTAGTATCGCAATTAGCGGAGGAGTTACTGGTATCCTAGGAATGAATGGTGCCGGAAAATCTACCCTTTTCAAATTATTATGTGGACGAATTAAACCCAATCAAGGAACTCTTCGTTTATTTGGAGTTAATCCGTGGCAAAGCACTTCGCCATTTTCTAAAATCGGTTATGTTTCGGAATCTGAACGCCTCCATGATTGGATGACTGGGCTTGAATTTGTTTCTACATTCGCAAGATTGCATGGTTTGAGCCGGGAAGAAGCAGTTAAGCAATCAGAAAGGGTAATCGAATTTGTTGGCTTAACTGATGTCATGAACAAAAGAATTGGCAAATACAGCAAAGGAATGAGGCAGCGGATAAAAATTGCTCATGCTTTGGTAAATGACCCTGAACTTATCATTCTCGACGAACCTTTACAGGGATGTGATCCATTGGCTAGAACCACCATAATGAATGTCATTAGAGAACTTGGAGCACAAGGAAGAACTGTCCTCGTCAGTAGCCATATTCTCCAAGAAATTGAGAGAATAACCGAACAAATAATGATTCTTCACAGAGGACGCCTACTGGCATTAGGAAACTTACATGCCATCCGCTCAATGTTAGATGAGCATCCTCATAGTATCAGATTGACCTGTGATAATCCACGTGGTATTGCCCACGCATTGGTTGAAAATGATTTAGTTGATGGCCTAGTTTTTGAGGATGATGAATCATTGGTCATTAGTACCCACCACTTAGGAGAAATGCATGCACAACTACCCGCAGTAATTCATGGAAGTGGAGTTCGAGTTACCGGCATTGATAACCCCGATGACAATCTTGAATCCATCCTTCAATACTTAACGAGAGGTGGTGAATAATGACCGATGAGAAGTCCCGTTACAGCGGTGTAGATAAGAAGGCAGCAGCCTTGACAGGTTTCACAATCCGTCAAATGCGTACCAAATTATCAACATGGGTTGTGATGGGAGTTGGTATCCTTGCCATCTTGATGGTCTTACTTTTCCATGTAGATGCTCAGACAAGAACAATTGATGCCATTGACAATGACTTAGACTCCTATGACTTCGACGGAGATGGTTATCCAAACGGTCAGGAAGCAAGGTGGTTGACCGATATTCGGGACCCAAATGACCACCCAGGGTTAATCAATTCAAGCATCACACCAGATGACCCTTCACTTTACATAAATGAAGATGGGTTCGATTGGGATATTGATTCCAGTAGCCTTCAAAGTGTCGGCAAAGACGACGATGGTGATTGTGAACATCCCGAGGCAGGTGAAATGGTCACTGATAGTCAAAAAGATAGCAATGGCAATGGGGTTCCTTGTGATGTCCAAGTCCGTTGGTCTGAAATTAGTGGTAAATGGAGGATTAAATCGGACATTGGAGTAGATGAAGATCCAGATGAGGATGAGTATTTTCATGAGGCCATGCATCGAGCCTTTATTATCGGCTTTGGCAAAGTCGGATTTGTCTTATTGATTGGCATATTTTTACCATTATTCCTCGCAACTGGATTAATCCGTCAGGAAATGGAAAATGAAACCTTACATTATCTCGTCAGCAAACCGATTCATAGAGCAGAAGTTTTGATTTATCGGCTACTAGGGTTCCTCGCAATTGCAATTCCCTATATTGCAATTTTAGTCATTTTGAGTGCCTTAGTGGTTGGATTTGCCGCCCCTGGTGATTCATTTTTTAGAATCCAAGATTTAGGGATATGGCTTGGGATAATGTTAGCATCTTGGTTGATGGTGATAGTTTATGGAGCAGTATTCATGGTATTTGGAATGATTCACCGTTTTGGAATGGTTGCTGCTATTGTGCTGGGAGTATGGGAGTTCGTCTTGGCGATGATTACCTTAGCAGACCCAAGCCTATTCATTGCACGATTGTCAGTGGTATTCTGGGGGATGACAATCGTTGATGCTTGTGCATCGATGATATATCCTCAAACTCCTCTTCTGATTGCTCAAGGAAATTCAGTCTCTGGAGGTGATGATTTTAGCGCTCTAACAGGTTATATTGGATCACCAAATACGCTACCGGGAACTGAGGCCTTGAATTCTTTCTGGAATTCCCCATCTCTCGGATTTAGTCCATTCATCACTTTGCTAATATCAGTATTCGTATTATTGGCAATGGCAGTTTCAATACTATTCATTGGGCAAGCCATTTTCAAGGGCAAGGAAATTGACTGAGGACATATCATGCAGCGCTTTGAAGGACCACTTCAAGACCTTTGGTCAATGGAAAGGGATAGTCCAATCCATAGGCTGACTTGGGATTGGTGGTGGTGGTTGGTGATGTTAGAGCCTGAGAAGGTCAAAGGCGGTAAACAATTGATGGTTCTATGGTCGAGTAAAGATACCCGCAATATAGATGTTAATTTCCAACCTTGGAAAAGTGAAGGTCGGGCAAATATTGGGGCACAAGGCAGTGTTCTTTCTGGCATGGTCGCATCATGGTGGTGGGATGGTGAAAAAATGTGGGAGCCGATTCGTCTTCAGTCTTGTAGAATGGCAGTTATTGATGGTACAAAGGAACTATGGAAAAATTGCGAAAGTGATTCGGCTGGCGCAGTTATACCATTGCTAAAGGATGATTTATCAATGGGATTGGATTCTAAATCAGAGAAGTTTTGGTTGAATTTGAAATCATCAGAGCAGTCAGGTGGCCCATCTTTCAAAATTGAAATGACTCCTTGGCACCAAGCAGTATCGACTTTGAGAACAGCAGGCTCGGAATACGGTGGAGGCTTAGGTTATGAAATAAATCGCCTGCATGGAGCCAAGGCAAAGGCGCTTGTGGATGGAATAGAATCTGAAGGTACTGCCTATTTGCAAAGAGTTCGAGTTCAAGCTCCAGCCGTACCGTGGTATTGGGGGATGCTGCATTTTTCCGATGGTTCATACCTTGATTGGTTCTTGCCTCATGTTTCTTTGTCGATGACAAGGAAATCCGACAGGCCTTGGCCGATGCGCCATATCGGTCATATTTCTATGTCGCAAGGTGGTATTTGGCATGATAGAAAGAGAGGCAGAAGTGAGATTTTCAATAGATGTTCTGTGTCTTTGATTCCTTCGGAGAACACAGAAGGCGACGAAGGACACAGTCCGCAGGCTCCGTTGCCAATTTTTGAAGTAGCATTAGAAAACGGCAGAACTTCTATCAAACTTCGTGCCAAAGCCAAAGCCAGAGCACATTTTAGATTCGATCAACCAACCCGCGCGGGGATGATTAGCCACTTGACTTACAATGAATACCCTCTTGAGTTAGAAAAAATCATTATCAAAGATGAAAAAGGTCGCAGAACGCTCTCGCAATGGGAATGGGTAATGGGTAATGGCGAGCATAGTTGGGGCCTATTACACTAAGATTTGGGGCATTGATGGCAAAACCTTCATTTGGGCCTACGATGGGTTGCGGCCCAAGGTGAGCACCATGAGTGATGAGGAAACAACAACTGAAACGGCGGAAGAAGCCAGTCCAGCGAAAGAAGAACCTGCAGCAACAGCTGCTGTTTCTCCCGAAAATAGCAGAGAATTAGGACAGAAATTTGGCCTTGTATCTGGTGAGGATATACGCCACGTAGTAAAGCCAAGTATCTTCGCCTTCTGGTCAATGTACATGTTAGGGATAATCGTATTGGGCGTTCACATGATATTCTTCTGGGCTGGAAAATTTGACACAAAAGATGACTCAAGCGTAGTTGTTGACCTAATCCACTTCGCCGCCGACACTGCACCAACTGTAACATACACCATGCTGATGCTTGTCGTGCTGTGGTTTAACCGCATGTTGAACGTAGGAACAAGTGGCAAAGGATTCTCCTTTTTGCTATTCTTGATTGCACTAATCCCATCCCTGATTGAACTCGATGATGTCTTGAGTTCTTTCGGCATTACCGAGAAGGAAATCCTTCCTTCATTTTTTGAATATAGTTTCCTAATGTGGGGAATCGGCTGGTGTGCGTTCATCTTTGTTTTCACGGGCTGGACTCAGCGCTCTTACTCCTATGCTATCACAACTCAAGCAGTTATCCTTCAACAAGATTTCATGATGAGCCGCTCAAGGCGCCGATTCCTTTATTCGAATGTACAAGAAATCAATGTTAGACAAGGTGCAATTGGTAAAATGCTCAACTTTGGCTCCGTCATCCCAATGACCAGTACTGGTCTAGGTTTGGAGGAAAGTACTACTGGAGTTGCTGCCGGTGCCTCCCTTGGCCCAACTGTAGATAAGGATGATAGCGCAGCAGAAAAAACTGGCAAGCGATTGATTAAAGCATTCATGGCAATCTTGATGTTCCAGCGGACCAAGAGAACAGTTTCTCAGAATCCAAAACACTGCTTTTTTGGAGTTCGCGACCCTTGGGATTTGCAAACAAGAATCAGTGAAGCAACCGGTGAAGCAAGTGAGTCAGCATTACTGACAAAGATTGCTGACAAGTTGGACAAGCAATCTGCACAGTGAACTTGGCCTTCCGCCATCTTCATGAAGGCTATTCTCTAGCCACGCTCATCGGGGAATCGTAATGAGCGCAGAAATAATGGAACCAGCAGTCGAGATGTTTCGCAATGGCGACCTTAAAGGGGCGGTTGAGAAATTAGAAACTCTAGCAAAAGAAAACAAAGAAGTGGCGATGATTCACCACACCTATGCAGAATTTGCAAACATGTTAAACACAGAAGAACAAGATGATATTATCCCAGGAACAAAAATCATGATGTCTTACAAAAAGGCCATGGAGTTAGACGAAGAAAATGACGAATATATTGCAGATTTCGCTGGTTTCGCTCTTGAATGCCGAAGAATCCCAGTTGCCGTAAAAGAATTTCAACGCTATAGTACTCGTTTGAAGATGGCAGATATCCCTGTTGATGACATACTATACAATGCAGCCCGAAACATCGTTGATACCATTGAAGTAATCGACCCAGAAAAGAAGAATCCGATGGTCCAGCCATGGATCAAACAAGCACTTGAATGGGCTGTGGGCGGACTTGGCTATGAAGTCGATGATGCCATCGAGATTCTGAAGGAGTGAGGCGAAGATGACGGGCGGTAATTGCCGCCTTGCATTTGCTTTTGGCCACCGTGGAGACACGTTTCATGGCTCACAAGTACAACCAGAGTTGAGGACTGTACAAGGCAGTTTTCAGGAAGCACTTGGTGAACTTGGATTTATCAAAACTGGAAATACTTCAGGGCAACCATGTATTCTATCCAGTCGGACAGATGCTGGAGTTCATGTCCGGATGAATATTGCCGCTATCGACATCCCAGAGACGGCATGGAGTGGTATGGGTGAGTCCGGTTTCCTCACTGCAATGAATGATCAATTAGATGGTGATATCATTATTTGGGCTGCACAAAAGGCTGAACAAAATTGGAATCCAAGGAGAGCGATTAGCAGAACATATCGCTATCGTCTTGAGGGCTGTTTCGATTGGAGGGGGGCTGAAAAAAAAGAGTTTTGTGAGTGGCTCAATATCTTTGTTGGTCAGCATGATTTCAATAATTTTAGAAGGGTCGATGAAGTTCCAAGTACGATTAGAGAAATCCTAAGTCTAAAACCTTGGATTGAAAATGAAATTGTCATCGGTTTTGAAATAAAAGGTAGAGCATTTCTGTGGAATATGGTTAGAAGAATTGCTGCAGCTCTTTGTGGACTATCAAAAGGTGTATTTACTGCTGAAAAAGTACAACAGGCTCTAAATGAACCAAATATCGAACATGATTTGGGGCTAGCAGTTGCAGATTGGCTAGTACTGTGGGAAGTGGAACATGAAGAAATTAATTTGTCTCAAAAAGCCCGAATGTCAATTCTTGAACATCCATTGAGTAGACCACCAAATAGATATGACAATAGGGCAATTGAGAGATGGATTGAAAGAGCCAAATTAGAACAAATAATGTTGTGTCATTCAGAATGGGAAGCACTCATCTCTTGAGTGCTAATTCCATCTCATCCCCATCAACTAAGTCCAAATATTCTCTGAGGAAGGTTCCTGCAATAACCTCCACAACATCAACATGACGGGTCAAGTCAGGAATTAAAACAGCACAAGGAATCTCCTCTCCGGCTGCTAAGATATTTGCAAGGTATGCCGTTGCAGCCCCAAAAGAAACTCCATCGCGCATGAATCCTTCAACCTTTTTTGCTTCAATACCTTCGATGTTGACTGTACTTGTATCTTCATCTGTTGAAAGGCCTGCTAATTTTCTCAAAGCAAGTTGATTAAGCAAGGATTGACCTTTCACTGCTAGGTTGAGTGTACCTGGCCACGCAGTCATCCCTAATATTCTCTTAAATTGGCTTTGATAATGAGGTTGAGACATGAAAACATGAGCCCTACCAAGGCCAGAACTAACAGCGCCCACTATCCTCATCGAGATATGCGAGTGGCTTTCGATTCATCAAGATACGGATTATCACAACTGCAAAGTCATACCTTCGTATGCAACTTCCCAACCTGCTTCGATTACTTTTTTATATTCTTTTGAGTTTATCCTGTGTAATGGATTGGTATGATTAAGATGAAAGAATATTACTCGAACATCGTGAATTTTCTTATCGGTCAAACGTTGGAGAGTTTCTTCAACCGTAGGGTGGGGTATTTCTTCTGCTGCTCGATTAGGGATTTCATCTAAAGACCAAAATGTACCGTCGATTAGAGCAATGTCTACTGATAATTTTGAGAACCATTCTTCAATACTTTCACAAGCATGTAGAGTTAGAGTTTCTTGCCAAGAATCATGGTCTGGTAAAAACAACAATCGTTTTGATGGGCCAGAAATTAGGAATGCATGGGTATCAGATAACTCATCCCGATGTGGAACTCTGATGGGAGTAATTGTAAAGCCACTATCAATTGTCGGTGAAATAGATTTATCAGAAAATACTTGAGGGATGAAAACTCCTTGTTGAATCAAGTTATTCCATGCTGGTGTTGCCTGCATTAACTGAAAAAATGAATTACTACAATGCAATTTTAGTCCTGTCGTTCCCATCACTTCTCTTCCAAATAATCCTAAACCGTCAACATGCCCAAGGTGAGCATGACTTATCCACAATGTATCCAATGGTCCAGCCTCGGGGTCATTATCAAACCAAGTTTCAAATTGACGTGCTAATTTTCTTGTGGCCTCAAATAAATGAGTACTATGATCAGAACCAACTAACCCCAAACTTACTGGACTTCGATGTAAGGTAAAATCTGAATGGATATCAACACAGCATTGACGAACACAACCAGCTTGTGGACGACCGCCATCTTGAGCGATTCCAAGAACCGTAGCGACAACAGGTCTCGGCTGCATGTTTTCTGATTTCGGCTCTTATTCATTGTCTTTTGCAGCCACAACTCACATCAACCGAACCTCCCGTCTGGGTAATATGGGCGGCGAAACTAATTGGATGAATGAGCGATTTGCTGAGTTGCAAAGTCAGAATCTTCAGTGGGAACCACCCACCTTGGAGAGTGCAAGCACACCTCGTTGCGAAATGGATGGAAAGGCAATGATAATGCTATCTGCAAATAATTACCTGAATTTGACAACCCATCCAAAAGTGGTTGATGCAATGGTCCAAGCAACTTTGAAATTCGGGGCGGGTTCAGGTTCAGTGAGAGCAATTGCAGGAACCATGGATATCCATCTCGAAGCAGAAAAAAAAGTTGCTGCATTCAAAGGCGTTGAAGCATCATTGATTTATTCGGCAGGTTATACGGCAAACGTTGGCCTTATCCCTACCTTGGTGAATGGGAAGGATGATGTTATCATCTCAGACCAATTAAACCACGGTTCAATCATCGATGGAGTGCGATTGACTAAAGCCAGTCGAGCAGTTTATCCTCATAATGATATGACAGGTCTCGAAGCATGTTTGAAAGAGCATAGTGGTGCAGATAGAAAATTAATCATTACCGATGGAGTATTCAGTATGGATGGAGATATTTCTCCACTCGATGAGATTAGTGAATTGGCAGAACAGCATGGTGCTATGGTCTATGTTGATGATTGTCATGGAGAAGGAGTTCTGGGTGAAACAGGTGCTGGTATTGTTGACCATTTCAAATTGCAAGGAAAGGTGGATTTTGAAATCGGTTCATTTTCCAAAGCACTTGGAGTGCAAGGCGGCATAGTCGCGGGGAGCGATGCAATGCGAACTCATGCCCTCAACCATAGCCGATCGTGGCTATTATCTGGAAGTCAACCTCCAGGGGTGGCTGCCGCACAAAAAGCCGCAGTCGAGGTATTGATGGAAGAACCTCAGCACCATCAACGGCTATGGCAAAATACTGAATATTTCCGGAAAGAGATGCACTCTCTCGGCTTTGACCTCGGAGTATCAACCACTCCAATAATCCCTGTTATGTGTGGTGAGTCAGCGCGTGCTAAGCAGTTATCACATGGATTACGTGATGAAGGCGTGATGGCTGGAGCAATTGTTTTCCCAATGGTTTCAAGAAATGGTGCAAGAGTTAGAAACCAGATATCTGCGGGGCTTTCAAAAGATGATATTGAAGAAGTCCTGAGAATTTATGAATCAGTAGGAAAGAAAATCAACCTCATCTGATTTACTCATCCTCAAACTCGGAAACGACCTCTTCAAGTTCTTCATCGCCTACTTGTGGCACTTTCTCAAAGGGTGTTTTATTTTCATCGAAGGGATCTATATTCGACTCTAACATCGATAATAATCTCCACCGAGGTGCCCAAGACATGTGTATGTATATTGGACCAGGGAGGAGCAAACATAACCAAGCACCCAATACCCAGAAGTCGATTATCTCGGTCATCTCTAATGTTAACCAACAGAGGCCAATAAATGGCATTGGATAGAGTAACTTACGAGGGGGGGCTAATGGGTATCTCTTGCTGATACCAACAGAAATACGTGAAATCAGGCCTAATAGAGAAGATGAAGTAACCAAAAACAAGGTAGTTACCAAGAATGTCTTCCACCAATCTCTAAAATTCCATTCAGAAAATTCCCCCATAGGTAGTAGTAGGGCTGAACTAATGAGTAATCCATAGAGGCCACCAATGAATGCAGGATGAGAAAGGTCCAATGGCATTCGGATGAAGCGCTGAGATAAACCTCCTCCAAGCACTAAATTACGCTGCTCTCGCGGCAATTCATTAATGGAGTCGCGCCAAGACATAGTAAACAAGGCGTGGATTTCAAGTCGAGATATCAACCTTCGCCGTTTATTGAGTCCTCTTTATCCTTCTTGGCATTGCGCAATAAGGCGCCAAACTCAATTTCATTTTGACCAGGTGTTGTATCCAGCCAATTACGTTCTAGTAGGCCTGAATCATCATCTTCTCTAGTTCGGGCAGATTCAAAGTCATCGCCACTTCCATTTTGCATATTTCTCAAAGCAACCGCTTCCTTCAGTAGGCGGAGGTGCAAATCAACTTGACTTTGTTTTGCTGATTGGAATAACCAAAGTCCAAAGTCTGTTCTGCCTTGGTCTTCGATAGTTATTGCCCATTCCCTACTCAATTGTCTTTTTACCACTCTCAGGTTCACTTCTCCAACATCTTTCCATCCTCTTAAATGATGTAGCATGACAATTGAATCACTATCTTCTTCACCTATCCATGGATGCGAATTATTTACACAAATAGGAGTATTTCTAATTGTAGCAATTCGTTGAGAAAAAAGTACTGTGATGGCAAAGAAAAAAGGCAGAAAAATAATACTGAATATTCCATAATAAAACAATATTGGAATGAATATTATTGCCAAGCCTGAAATGCTAATTAACAAAGATTTTATCAGTGGCTTGCACATCTTTGAAAAGTGCTCAGTCTGTCGATATAGAATGAATCCATCCGGTATTTCATCAAGTTCCATCAACTTTCAACTCCTTCGGAAAATGTATCTGAACAAGATTACAATTCAGGTTCCAATCTGCGTTATTTGCGGCGATAAAATAAGGTTTGATTTCGGTCAATAATTGACCCACATCAATACCCCATAAATTAGTGAAGATAGGGTCCTCTGGTTGACCCATTTTCTCACATAATTTTGACCACATATTAGATACTCCACGAGGGTTTTCCTTTTGATATTGATAGAGAAGTGCAGCACATTGGATTAAACCTTGAAGTGCCTTATATTGTGGTTCTGGGAAATCAACTTTTAGTCGCTTCCACAAGTCTTCCCATTCCTCATGTGCTTGCCAATATCTTCCAATGTTAAACTCTGAAATTCCTGCCAATAATAGAACTCTTTCGGCATCATTCAGGGGTGAAGCGGAGGACATCTAATGCTCTTGAGGATAGGCATCCCGCATAGAGGTTAGGGGTTGTTTTTCCGCCTCCACTAAGTGGAGGCGTGGCAGACATTCAAATGATGGTAAAGAAGCGGTCCTAATCTAAGGCGGTGCAAAAATGGTCGAACTACCGAGCGGGACTATCGAAGAAACCCGTCGCGGAGGACCAGATGTACTACAGGTAATGGTCCAAGATATCGTTGCATCCTCAGCCGATGGCTACATCCGAAGTGAGCGCAGGCCGGAATCAGGATTACCCCGAATTGGATACCTTGTATTTCGAGAAGGACAACCAGCGATGGCCTTGCACGAAGGTGAGATTATGCGCTTGGGGTTGGATGCATTGATGGAATTAGAAGAGGATGCAATGAGTATTGAAGCCTTAGTTACTTTGCACCAAGGAATTGATACTCGGACCATAATCGAATTGCATTCAGAGGCAATCCTACATCTCGATAGAATTGAAGAAGGAAATCCTGATTCAACAAATATTACTCTCTCTGGAGAATGGTGGAATGAAGAAAAAATCCAAACTTTGTCTTGTAGTAAAGCAACCGACTTACCAGACTTGATTCCTTCAATGCAGGCTCCTGAATTTATTCGGCGAATTGGAGAAGCGAGAATCGGAAGAACTTTTTCTGAAGGTGCCCTTATGGGGGGGCATCTGCACCTAATCGATTGTCAAGAAGTAAGCATAGTGATGAAATTAGCGGGTGAACTAAACCGACGAGGAAGACCACTCATTTCAATTTCCAGATTACGTATCGAAAAGCAATTAGAATATTATCAAGAAGAAGGTAATACTTGTTTTTGGCTAGTTGAAAGGCCAGAAGATGCAGAACATATCGGACCTTCTCTTGAAGGATTATTGAGGCTCATCGAAGGCTGGCTTGAGGAACATCGCTCCGCTGTCATCCTGTTCGATGGATTTGAATTCTTATCAGGAACTCACGGTGATAGTAGGACAATAGGTTTCTTGAGGCGCTTAGCAGACTTGGTCAGAGATAGCGATGATATCATGTTGATGCCAGTCATCCTCGATTCTTGGGAAGAAATAATACAGAATCAATTATTGAGGGCTACCGACCCACTCTCAACCGAACAAATCGCGGAATGGTTGATCGACCCCAATGTCCTTGATGACCATCCATTTATGGAATTGGTATTGGATGATTCCGAGGCTGCAGCGGTTGAGGCTGCATTAAATCAGAAAGTTGGTGCTGATGAAGAGGCTGCAATTCCAGATGGTGAATCTATACCTGAAATTGGAACGAGCAACGATACTTCCCTCGATGAATTGATGAAAGGGTGGGCAAAAGAATCGACAGTTCAAGAAGATGAAAACTCAACATCTTCAAGCGCTGGAGAGTGGACACCTACTTTCCGTTCTGGAGCAACCGGCGAACAGTCTGCAATAACCGAAGAACAGATTGAAGAAGAAATTGAAGATGAGGTAGAGTTAGTACAAATCATCGATAAATCTGTTCAGCCAAGACCAGCAGTAATAAGAAAGAGACGTGTGAAAAAACCAATTTCCAAAACAAATATCAGTCATCAATCAATCCTCAAAGCCGTTGCAGCAAAAGAAGTTAATATCGCTGAAAACATCCCTGAAAAAGATAAAATGTTAACAGATGAGTTACAAGATGCATCATCTAATGCTACTGAAAAAGAATTGATTTTGCCTGAAATTGGAAAATCAGTGAGGGCTTTTCAAAAAGCCTTGGAAGCAGGAAGTGAACACGCAGGAGTAAGGGTTGATTCGAGCAAGATTCCCGAATTAATTGGTGCTCAGAAAATAAAGACCCATGTAGATGAGTGGAATGAAGCTGCAGAACAAAATAGGGCTAAGAATAATGCAGAATGGCCCCTCGATACTGACTTAGACGAAATCGTTTCCAAGAAATTACAGGCAGCAACCGAGGCTGCAATCAATCCTCCTCATCTCAATGATGGCCTTGATCAGAAAAGTATTGGGCCAATGAAAGCCAGACCAGGGTCTGAATTAAAAAATGATATTAACACTAACAAGGGTATCCAAGAAAGACGCCAAAGAGCCAGTGACCCTGCGACAATAGAGAGAAGAGTAAGGGAAGAAGAAATGAAAGCCTACCGAGAATTTCGGATGGATGGAAAGATATCCCATGAAAATATGTCAGAGGTTGAAGACTAATGGGTAGTAGTAGTTTATCCGCGGCTGTTGACAAAGCAGTTGACGCACTCGGAGAGGAAAAGTATCTGCTCCTAATAGGTGATGAAAAAACAAAACCAAAAGGAAGGCGCGGTAGTTTGTTGGATGTCTCATCCCCTGCTGCCCGCAATACTTCATTGGTTATTTCAGAAAAAGTGCTTGGTCCCAAAAAGGATATTGATTGGAAAACAATAGATTTGGTGCCTGATATGAGGGCATCTGCTGACCGAGACTTAAGCAATATTGTCAATGAAAGATTTGCTGCCATGAGATCAAGGATGGAATGGTTAGAAACTCCGAGTGGAGAAATACCTTCAAGAAGCGGGGATTCTGACACCGCCCTTGGGTTCACAGAAGATGGTGAACCGATTTGGAGAGAGGTCGTAGGTGAACATCGAAAACGGCTAATGGCAATGGAACCATCAAGTGTTGCTCACAATATCAAAACCATACAACCACAGGAGATAATTGGCCCTGATTGGCCATCACAAATCCCCAGACATTCGCCATATGACTTTGCAGGATTCCACGTCTGCCCAGAGAATCTGAGAGCTGCAAGAGCAGTTGACACTATTCTTGATGAGCCGTGTAGTAGATGGAATCCCTTACTAATCGAAGGAGGAAATGGGACAGGGAAAAGCCACCTTCTTTGGGCCTGTGGTCAGCAAATGAAACTACAAGACCCACTTCGTCAAGTCAGGATTTTGAATTCCAGTCAATCTTCAGATAAAAGGCCTGAAGGATGGGAGAGAACATTGACCTCCACCTCTATGTTATTGATAGATGATTTGCATGAAATAAACGATGACAATCACCAAAACCTCGGGGAAATTATCGATTGGGCAATCAATGCTGGTTGTCAAGTGGTAATAACTTCTAATGGTTTTGAGCACAGTAAATTACCACCATCTCGACTAAAACATGTCTTAATTGATTCAAGGTGGGTTTCATTGAGGCGACCCAGAAAAGCCAGTCGGATGACATACCTTAGAGAAAGGTCTGCGGCTAGACGTTTACTCATCGATGATTCTTCACTTGCAGTTGTGGAAGAGTGCAGCCCAGGTGATTGGAGGTCTCTTTCACAATCGATTGAGGTTCTTGCTGAGAGTATTGAAAGGGGGGCTGCATTTGATTCAGAAGAGGATATTAGAAATATTTTCTCTACGGTTCCTAATGAGCCTGAGCAAGTCCATAGCGATGCCCAATTAGATTCTGCTTCACTTGCAACAGAGTTGATAGAAGAGGCTATTCAATCAGCTATCCATCAACCCTTGGAACCAGATATTACATTGGTTTCATCGATGCAAGAAATCGTCGACGATGATTATCAAGTTCCCGATTTGATACCTGTAAATTCTGAAACTGCGGTGAAAAACCTCCTTGATAGACACCTTGGAGAAGAATTGCAGAGGATGTCAGAACCAGTAGGGGACGCTATCGGCGTACATGAAAGAGAACGTCATTTTATTGATGAAAGGCAGACTCCAAGTTCTGATGAATTAATTAAAGTAAAAAGCGATCTATCCACTCTTGATTTACAAATTGATGAAAGATTTAATCAAGCCTATAACAAAGTCGCGGATGAAAAGTCGCACTTGATAACATTACTTGATGAATTACAAAATCTATCCGAATCAATGATTGGTGCAGGTGCAAGAGACCTCATTCGGATGGTTGACAGATTGTATAATATCGAAATGCAATTACACCAACTCGATCCTGAACGTTGGCCTGTTCCAACAATGCCAAAAAATAGAAGGTCCGTGAAGCGAAAGATACCTGAAGTTGAAGTTGAAGAATTATTCATCAGCCCACAGGCTGGAAACCGTTCTGTTGCAACGATTAGAAGTTTGAGAATATTACAACCTACTACTGAACCGATTGCGGAGGAAGAGTAATTGTCACGCAGTGGCTGGAGAAAGGAAAATGCTTGGTGGCAGGATGGGCTTCAATTCACTTGTATTGAAGGCTGTGGGAAATGTTGCAACGAGCCTGGTGGTATCGTAAATCTCTCGATTGAAGATGCAAAAAAGTTGGCTCAACATTTTGAGATGAAAACGAGTGATTGGTTGGAAAGGGATTGTGTTCGCAAATTAGATGGTAAATGGATTTTAAGAAGTAGAAAATCCGATGGCATCTGTATTTATCTCGATAAGGAGATGCGTTGCACAGTTTATTCAGCAAAACCAAACCAGTGTTCAGCATTCCCTTGGTGGGGTGAAAATTTACGCAGCGAGAGAACTTGGAAAAAGACCGCACGCACCTGCCCAGGTTTAGAAATCCATGAGGCACCCATCGTTCCTGGAGACATTATCAGCAGGTGGGTAGAAGCAGATAGGCACTCAGCCAAAGGTTTTCGACACTTAGAAGAATAAAGTGACTTTTCTGTTTTTGTAAGTAGAGCACACTAAGTGTATTTTACCACACCTTGTTGGGATTGAATACATCAAACTCAACAAATATGCACCGTGCTTATACCAAAGAGGCAAGTCGGCGGGTGCGAGGCAAGGAATATGTCAGATGATAGCGATTCTAAGAAAGTGCTTTTGGAACTCACAGAAGAGCATCTTGATATCGGTATGCGTGGCATTCCAGTTGGCACTTGTAGAACTAGTTCAGTCAGCCCTCATGGAGGGGTGCATTACGTTGGCTACCCAATCGCAATGATTGCAGATAAGGACCCTGAAGACATTGTCTTCCTATTGTTCAATAAAAGATTGCCTACAGAAGAAGAGTCCCTCGCATTTCGAAAGGATTTATTTTCGAGGGCAACAATTCCGGATGGCTTAGTAAAGGTGCTTGAGAATCTTCCCCGTGATGGCCATCCGATGGATTGGTTATCAATAGGAATCCATGCCCTTGGCATGTTGGGTAAAACCGAAGATTGGGAGGAAGATGCACTCAACCTTATTGCCCAAATGCCTTACTTGATGGCTGCTATTTTCAGAATCCGTGGAGGAAGAGGTGGAGATTTGCCAAATGTTGATCCAAATATGGGAATGGTTGAGGCATTTGTTGCAATGCTTGAACCTGAACCTGAGCAAGTCGCAAACATGGTCAAAGTTTTACGAACATTTTTGGTATTACACATGGACCATGGAGGAGGAAATCTCTCAACTTTTACCGGTAAGGCAGTCGCCAGCGGTCATGCTGACCTTTATGCATCAATGGCAGCAGCAATGAATGCTCTTTCAGGACCACTCCATGGTAGAGCCAATCAATCATGTCTTGAATTCGTTCAGAGAATAGGTACCGATGACCCAAGAAAAGTAGAAGAATTTGTTAGGTCCGAATTGGCCGCTAAAAAACCAATCTATGGTTTCGGTCATGCTGTCTTAAGAGTGGAAGACCCAAGGGCAACCTTCCAGTTTTCATTAGGTGAGAAAATTTGCCCAGATGATGAACACTTCAGTATTATCCGAACACTACGCGAAGTCGCCCCAAGAGTGTTAGGGGAGAACCCACGAATCAGCAACCCGAATGCAAATGTGGATATCGCTTCTGGTACATTGTTATTTCATGTTGGTTTCAAAAAGCCATCCTACTATACCACCTTTTTCGGATGGGCAAGAGTAATCGGAATTGGGGCCCAAATTGTCGATGAGCGTACCATCGCACGTAATGGGAAGGGCATTCCAATATACCGGCCAAAATACATTGCAATAGAGCAAGAATTAAAGTGAAATTTTGAATTGAGTGAATACTTGGATTCAGGATTGTTCCGCTCCTCCGCGCTTGATGGCATCTTCTTGCTTTGCAACTCTTGTTCCTTCTTCAACATCAACCCAGTGCATCATAACAGTGCCAACTAGAATCAAAATAAGGATAGAAAATACAGCGACCCTATCATCCATGGTTGTAGAAACAAGGAAGTAGAGCCATGGGCCTACTACACTCGCTGCTTTGCCAATAAATCCAAAGAATCCAAAGAATTCTGTGGCTCGAGTTTCTGGAACCATCATCCCAAAAATTGAGCGTGCCAAGGCTTGACTTCCGCCCATTACAATTCCCACACCCAATCCAAGGAAAAGCCATTGCCCATCAATACCAAGACTCAAAGGCTTCCAGACATATTCTCTTAATTTTTCAGGCCAAGAATCCATTGTGCCTTCACCAATTTGACTTGGATGTTCTTCACCGTAAACTAGCTTTGGTCCAATGCCTTCAGATGCTGGCCCATCAGCGATGAATAACGTAAATTCAGTATCTTCGATAGCCGCAGATAATAGTAGGATTTCGGAGGCATTGAGATTAACTCCATTAGCAAGACCCCAAGTGGAGTTCCATTGCCTATGAACTCCATCATCTTCCAAGTCTAACTCATGCTCATCCATCACTGAAATAACATAAGTTTCATCACTTTCGACCCAATGTGCTCGATAGATGAATTCCTCTTCTGCATCGGGCTCCAGTGCACAAAAACCTGTAGCCAAAGAAATAATCAAACACCAACCTAGCAAACTGACTACCAAGGCTTTCTTGGTTGAAGTTTTTTCTGCCAAACGACTGAAGGCCATGGCACTTGGAGCAGCAACAAATTGAATCATCAATATTACTACCATATTGGTGATCATTGCAACACCGAGCACATCTCCTCCAAATGCTCCAGCAATAGCAAGTACAGTTTGAATTCCGTCATTGAACATCAAGAAAGCAATCAAGTAAATTACCAACATCTTGAATTTAGTCAATTCTCTAAATGTCTTCTTCAGTTCCTTGAAAGCCATCTTTGTGATAGCAGCGGCCCTCATATCAGTAATTGCATCTTCAATAACTGGTTCAGGAACATGTCTGAAGGTGTAAACAGAAAACCCCCACCACCATATTCCAACTGAGGCTAAAGATAACCTAATCATCAAGTCTGAATTTCCAGTTGCCATCAATAGGCCAAGATGAATCGCTAGTAATAGACCACCCCCAATGTAGCCATAGGCAAAACCACGACTGCTGATATCATCCATCAATTCTTCATCCCCCATATATGGGAGTAAAGCATTGTAAAACACATTGGCACCAGCAAAACCGGTATTCGCAATGAAGAAACATAATAACAAGAATAACCAGTCATAACCCCCAAAAAAGGCTGAAAAGAACATCATTACCGTTGCACCTGCACCGACAATTGTATAGACTTTCAATAATTTCATCTTTATTTCCATTCGGTCTGCAATAATCCCCAGAATAGGAGATGATAATGCTACCAATAAGGTGGAAAAACCGACTACGAATGCCCACATTCCACTAGCAGAAAAGTTAGAAAAGAAAGAATCAGGGTTGTTTTTCAGAAATGTATTGATCAATGCCATTGCATAGATAGGAAGGATGGCAACAGTAATGCTTGTTGAAAAGGCAGAGTTAGCCCAATCATAGACACACCAACCCTTGATTTTTTGCTTTTGATCATCAGGAAGCCCCCTCATTTTCTGCTTGATACTGACTGTGCTAGTTGTCTCAGCCATGCTACTCTCCAAACCTTGATAGACACCTTCAACACATGATGCTTCTGCTCACCGTCCGGCTTGAAGTTCAATAACAAAGCCATATGTCAAACGCCTGTTGATGGAATGACTTGGAGTCAGCCGGTGGAGAATAGTGTTGCTTCTTTGGCCGAAGGAATAGAAAGATTTGATGGCGTTGAATTAGACCTCAGATTAACTTGTGATGGAGAGTTAGTTCTACATCATGATAGAAAACTAGCAGTTCAAAACACCTCGCAATACGTTGAGGATTGTACTTTAGATGAAGTGAAATCCTATGGTTTTGACTCCTTTGATGATTTAATTTCTAATCGCCAATTTCTCAAGTCGTGGACCGAAGAAGCAAAATTTGTTTGCCTTGAATTGAAAATCCCTCATCCCACCTCAAAAGCAGGAGGTGGGTGGATGAATGCAAAAAAGCGAGTAACTCATTTACAAACAATGATGGAAAAAACAATGCAAAATATTACCAGTGTAGGAATTGACCCCCAAAACACCGTTTTCTATTCATTTCATAGTAAGATTAACCAACTTAATAAAAAAATCGGAGGAGATTGGAATGCCTCATCTCTAAGACCAATTGTTCCTCCATATGGTTCCACATTTGTTCAAAGGTTTGTTTCATTACCTCAATTCTTCTTTAACCCCTTATCGCGCCTAATTAAACGTCAACAAGATTCAGGGTCCAATCTATTGCCCATTGCCATGGAATATCTTGAAGGTTGGACTCGCCATCTTCCACTTGGTAGAGCAGGCTCACTACACGGAAAAGGCCTTCAAAGGTTTAACCGATTGAGAAACGGATTGCCTGTTGTCGTTTGGCAAGTTGAAGAACGGCATGAAGAAATCCTGCTTAATGCTGGGATGAGCCCGTTAACAGATGATGCAGACCCTTCCTCGGAGATTAGGAAGGATGGAACAAAAAGAAAATTCAGGCCTGCAACTATGCCTAACAACAAAACACCTTGGCATGAATTGAATGATTCTGAAAGAAAGGAGCAGATTTCAGAATGGAGGAAAAAATGGAGTTGGCAAACCAGCCTTGAAGAATTATCTGATCAATCAAGTAGCACCAGCCTTCCTTGGCAATCCACTAGAATGCTTGGCCATCGTGGTTGTGGCAAAAGCTGAGGCTTCATTCACTAATTATTTTGTCAATTAATAATGCAACTTCAAACAATAAAAGCATCGGTGCAGCCACTAAAATCATCGATAATGGGTCTGGAGGAGATAGCAATGCGCCCATTACAATTGAGGCAAACCAAACATGTTTGCGATGGCCCCTAATAACACTTGATTCAACTGCTCCAGATCGTATTGTAATTAGAGTAACAAGTGGAGTTTGAAAGGCGATGAGGCCAGCAAAACACAAATTAATAATGAATCCAATGAAGGCTGATAATCTCCAAGTGGTATCAAGTCCAGCAGCAGCAGCATCAGCGGCAAGGTATTCCAATACCAAGGGAATGATAAAACTCAAAGTCCACCATTGTGATAGGATTGCTAAAAATAAGATTCCAGCAAAAGTCAACAATACAGCGAAGCCGGGTTTAGGAATTTCTAATCCTGCCTCAGCAATTCTTGCTTTCACTGCAGGATGACGATATCCTTTCAAAGATGCATCAAAAACCAATAACAAGAAACCGATTGAGAGGCCAGCGAAAGCAGCAATTCTAAGTTTTAGTGCCAACAATTCAATCGGTGAAAGGATGACTACATCGGTGTCTTCTGGAACAAAACCTGAACCTTCAACTAACCATGAAATAGCAGTTCCTGTAAATGGAAACACAAAGATAAAGCCGAGTAAAAAAAGACCAAATAAAACAAACATTCTATTCTTTAAATGAATGCGGATGGAAACTAATATTTGCCCACCTGGGCTTTCAAGTAAATCCCTCGTGGAATCCTCAAGACTTTGCTCCCCTGGAACAGCCATCAAGTCTACCGGAGCAGGTAGTTCACATCAAATCGACGGAATCAATCTCCTAAGGAAGGTAGGCTAGGAAGACCCGGAAGGCTGGGTAGAGAAGGAAGTGAAGGAATAGCAACTTCTTCTTTCACCTCAGCAACTTCTTCTTTCACCTCAGCAACTTCTGGAAGTTTTGGCAAAGCAGGAGGGGTTGGCGGCAATGCAATGGGCTCATCAAGAATGGGCTCTGGGACAACACCGGGTTTTGAGCCAGATGAAAACACATCCATCCCGCCGCTCACCACTCGCTCAACAGGCTCTTGTGCGCTCTCGGATTCATTTTGGTCAATCGGCTCTTCAATAATACCGCCAATATCGAATTCGTCCTTAGCGGCTCTTGGAAGGGGAACAGGGGTAGCAATAGGAACATATTCTATAGGTAATGAAATTTCACCTTCTACCTTAGGGTTTTCAGCAACTACTCTTGCCGCCTCTTCTCCAAAATCACCCTTTGATAAAGCACCCAATGCACCACTGATTGCGTCTTCACTCTGAGCCGCCATCTCATCGACTATTCCAGCCACAATCGACGCAGTAGTTGGATTGATTGTGGATGAAGTGGATGAGATAGAAATTTCTTGGGATTCCATCGCTAAGCGCATACTCTCTTCGTTTCCAGCATCTGGAACATGCATTTGAGGTCGGAATCTTTGGCCCCACCATCCAGCCATAAAACCACATGCAGAGAGCAAAAGCAAAGCCCAATCTTGAACACTATAGTTATGTTTCGAGCCCCATATTTCTTGACCACTGGGACTACCAAATAAGTCAATAATAAAGGGGAGGCCGTAGAATTTCATCCCCCAATGGCCTGGCCAAGGGGCAAAATGGATGTTTATTATTGTAAAAAACAACAGTAAACCGCCAATCCAATAACCAATCATCCCAACAAGGGGATTGTGCCGCTCTCCCTCTATCACGTCTGATGCACTGACCCATCCCTTCATCAATCCTTTCCACCGCCAACAAGGGAGTTTTCAGCAGCATTGACTGTATTAGACATTAACATTGCAATAGTCATTGGACCGACACCCCCCGGAACGGGAGATAGTATTGATGCTACTTCTGAAACATCCGAAGCAACATCACCAGCAAGTGACCAACCTCTTTCTCGAGAAGAATCATCAACTCGGTTTACACCTACATCAATAACAACTGCTCCATTTTTTACCCAGTTATTCTTTACCAAACCTGCAACACCTACAGCAGCGATTAAGACGTCTGCTTGTTGACATAGTGCTTCAATGTTTTCAGTTCTACTATGGACAATAGAAACTGTGGCATTGTTTCCTTTTGCGGCCAACATCAAGGAAAGTGGCATTCCGACAATTCTGCTTCGCCCAATTACCACGGCCCGCTTTCCATTCAAATCCACATTTGCCCATTCTAGCATTCGCATAACACCTGCAGGAGTGCAGGGTAAATGGCCATCCATACGTCCTTGAACTAAGCGTCCAAGATTCACAGGGTGGAAACCATCAACATCTTTGTTTGGATCTATCATATCTGTTAGACTCAATTCATCTAAGCCATCTGGTAAAGGTGATTGAACGAGAATACCATGGACAGCATCATCAGCATTTAATGTCGAAAGCAAATCCCTCAATTCGATTTCAGAAGTATTTGCCGCTAAAGAATGTCGAGTTGAGAGGATTCCTAATCGTTCACATGCCCTCTCTTTTGCGCCAACATAAACCTTACTCGCTGGATCTTCGCCAACGATGATAACAACCAAGTGAGGTTCGACTCCTTTTGATTTCAAAGACGAAATCCGTTCTTTCAAATTAGCCTCGACATTCTCTGCGCATGCCTTGCCATCAAGACGCTTTGCGACCATGACCACTCCACTTACAATTCTCTCTTGACCCTACCGCACAATCCGTTTACTTCAAAAACGGCATTCACCGCCCCTTGGCCACAGCCTGTGTTGCATAGCTGGTAGTGCGGCGGATTTGTAATCCGCAGGCCGGGGGTTCGAGTCCCCCCGCAGGCTCTTTGATTATTGGTAATGCTAGCAAGCCTGCTAGGTATCGCATTGCCACACAATGCTCAACCCCCGCAGGCTCTTTGATTATTGGTAATGTTAGCAAGCATGCTAAGCGCGTGTGCGTCTGTATTGACAGATAATGTTCAGCACACGCTAGGTATCGCATTGCACACAATGCTCAACCCCCTCAGGCTCTTTGATTATTGGTAATGCTAGCAAGCATGCTAGGTATCGCATTGCCACACAATGTTTAGCACACGGCAGCCTCTGAATTATACTAGGAGGAACATGAAGCAAATCCCCAAGCAGAACAAGAAGAAGGTTTGGGAAACTCTATAAACAGATTTTTAGATTTTTTTTTATGCCGCGGAATTGGACACCCGATGACGTGTCTGCGAGTAAACTTGCAGATGGAGACCTGTATCACCGTTCACTATACGCAGAGGGAAATGTCGAACAACCACTTGGTTGGCACCGCGACAGTATCGCTAAACTGGTACAAGCAGCTGCTAGCAGAATATCAAATGGTTATCTCGTGGTCGATTACGGTACTGGAACTGGTGGTTCAGCAATTGAGTTACTCAAGGTCCTAGACTCTCGAGGAATACAAATTACACTTGTTCTTGTTGACCCCCTGCCTTCTTGGTTCTCCAAAGCGTGGGAGTTGCTACATCAGCGTAGTGATGTCGAATTCAAACTCTCCTTTGATTACGATTCTGAGTTGGGAAGAAAGAGATTCTTCACAGTCACAGAACTCCTCGAGGGGCGCCAAGCCGATTTGATTCTCTCCTCGAGCACAATGCACCTGATTCCATCCAAAACAATCCCTTCCTTGATTGAGGAACTCCATGCTGGGCTTGTACCCGGAGGATGGTTCATCTGGGATAGTGGAGATATCGATGCGCCAACTCGGCCCTCCTCCTCCTGTCTTTTGCATGACCCCTACCGAGGTGTACATGCCAAGGCTGTTGCATCCGCTGAGCATCAAGCTGCACTCTCAAGTCTTAATGATGAGATGCAGGCTCAGCGCATCCTACAAAATACGGGCCGAATATTCCCCACCCCACCGACGGCTGACATCATTACCGATGCAATCGATGCTGTTGGATTCCAGAATGAATACTCGACACTGGAGGTCAGCATGACCGATGCGGATGCATTACGATTCATCCTCGTGCCTCGCTTGGCTGCGGTTGCGGGTGGCATCGAGAATGAGGCAACTAGAACGGCTTTAATCAAGCGTTGTCTG
>JAAZXA010000070.1 GCA_014240385.1 Methanobacteriota archaeon
ATTGACAAACAGGATATGATTAACTGGGGAATGGAAAAATTCCCAACAGATAGGGAAAGAACTACTCTTGATGCTAGAATAATCATAATGACCACAAATGAGCCAAATAGACTCCATAACCATCTTCGAGAAGATGGAGCAGATGACATTCTGTATAGAGACGAAAAGGGATTAAGGCTCTATGACCGAGATAATGATCCTGCTCCAATACGAGATGAAGATGCTCATCTTCCTGAGCATGATACAGTTGGAATTTTAGTTCGTTGGAATCCATTTGATTGGAATCATAAAAGATGTCTTGAAAATGGGTCATGTTCAGAAGAGTTCACCTCAATAGGAAAACTATCAAGGGTAACGGTGGGAATGAAAGTTGTCATTCTATGTACTCATAGTCATGGTGTTAAAGCAGTTGGAGAAGTAACTGGTGAAGTTTCAAATGAAACATGGGGAGCAAATCATTGGAGTGGAAAATACAAAATGCAAGCGAATTCTGTAAATAAAAGGAGAGTTCCAATTTCAATCAAGAAAGCATTTATTCATTCTGGAATAGTTGAAATTAATCCTTTGTTGAAAAAGGATTTGCATGTTGTTGAATGTAGATATCTCAGTGCTGAAAGATGGGCTGAATATGAGAAGTTGGCTAAGTTTTCTTGATTTAGTGTCATTAGTTTTTTATTTGTCATTTTGTTTGGCCCTTCCCCCCATCAAAGTCATGACCCCCACCCACCTCGCCCACCTTGAACAACATGGGAATGATTGCAGTTACACTCCCTGATGGAGCCATCAACGAATATGCCAAAGGCGTCACCGCTGGTGAAATTGTTTTTGACATATTAGGGAAAAAACATGGCTGCGTAGCTGCTACTATCAACGATGTTGAATCTGATTTCTCTACTGAATTACATGAAGATTGTAATGTCGAGGGAATCCTTGCAGATTCTGATGCAGGCATGCATATTTTGAGGCATTCAGCAGCACATCTTCTGGCCCAAGCTGTAACTGAACTATACCCTGGTGCCTTACCTACTATCGGCCCTGCAATCGACTCTGGTTTTTACTATGATTTTGCTATGGAAGCAATTGATGAGAGTGATCTGAAGGCCATTGAAAAGAAAATGCAATCGCTTGCCAGAGGCAATCTGACAATCGAAAGAGAAGATAGTGCAGAGTTGCAAACTTTGTTCCAAGCTAATCCATACAAATTGGAAATTATTAGTGATAAACTCGAGGATGGCGCTGGTTCTACCATTTACCGCCAAGGTGATTTCTATGATTTGTGCCTAGGGCCTCACGTTCCATCAACTGCCAAACTGATGAATGTTAAATTGCTGAGTATCAGTACTGCATATTGGCGTGGAGACCAAAACAATGCTTCTTTAATTCGAATATATGGAACTGTGTTCCCAGATAAACACCAATTGAAGGAACACCTTAGGAATTTGGAAGAAGCAAAAAAGAGAGACCACCGGAAATTGGGTAAGGATTTGCAGTTATTCCATATCTCAGAAAAGGTAGGTCAAGGCCTGATTCTGTGGACACCCCGTGGTGCTGTCATACGTCAAGAGTTGCAGGATTTTATCGCCAAGGAACTCAAAAGACAAGGGTACCATCAGGTATTCACTCCACATATCGGTAAACTTGACTTGTATAGGACATCAGGGCATTTTCCATATTATCAGGAATCACAGTATCCTCCTGTTATTGAAAGGGATTTATTGAAGAAACTCTCTGAAGATGGTTGTTCGTGTTCTGATTTGTCTAATATGATGAATGACGGTGATATTGATGGATATTTATTGAAACCGATGAATTGCCCACATCATACCCAGATTTATGCCTCTCAATTACGCTCTTATCGCGATTTACCACTACGTTTGGCTGAGTTTGGCACCGTATATCGCTGGGAGCAATCGGGTGAGATATCCGGTATGACAAGGGTTCGTGGTTTTACTCAAGATGATGCTCACTTATTCGTAACTGAAGAGCAAATTGCTAAGGAAGTATTAGGGTGCATCGAATTAGTTCAGATTATTTTTGGTATTCTTGGAATGAATGATTATCGAGTTCGCGTTGGTTTACGCGATCCCGCTTCTGACAAATACGTTGGAACCTCGGATGGCTGGGACAAAGCAGAAGCTGCCTGTATTGCAGCAGCATCATCTTTAGGGGTTCCATTCACTGAAGAAGAGGGAGAAGCCGCATTTTATGGTCCAAAGGTTGACTTTGTGGTGAAGGATGTCATCGGTCGTGAATGGCAGTTGGGAACAGTGCAGGTTGACTATAATTTACCAGAGCGTTTTGACCTGACATACCAGGGTGCGGATGGGGAAAGCCACCGTCCGGTGATGATTCATCGGGCTCCGTTTGGCTCGATGGAGCGCTTCGTCGGAGTTCTGATTGAGCATTTTGCTGGAAAGTTCCCCACTTGGTTATCGCCAACTCAAGTGCACATCATTACTATTTCAGAGCGGCAAAAAGAATATGCTGCTAAAGTTCATGCTACTTTGAAAGATGCAGGTATTCGTGTTGAGAGCGATACCTCTGACAATACCATTGGAAAGAAAATCCGCACCCACCGTAAGATGCAGCCTGCCTACATGTTGATCCTTGGTGAAGAAGAAGCTGCTTCTGATTGTGTTTCGATAAGAGCGCGTGATGGTACACAAGTCAAAGATGTGCCATTAAGTCAATTTATCACAGATATTAGTGAAGAAATTGGGTCTAAAACAGCAACTCCTTTCCTCGTAACGAATGAATAAACTCAAGAAAATAAATATGTGTAAAGTTAATTCTTCACGAAAAGGAGATGAACCCCAAAGGGGCTACGCCCCTTCATGGTGGCAATGAATATCATCGGGGACTACCCGGCTGTGGCATTATTGTCACCTATTCTGGCCTCGGTTATTTCATGGTTTTTGATGAAATTTTGGGTTACAAGATCACTTGTAGACTTACAAGTCGCTTTTAAAGTAAGTGATTTTGAATACGAGGTTCATACTGTAACTCGTACTCGAAAAGATGCTGCTGAACTATTGTCGCACCCACGTTCCCGCATCGGAGTTCGGATGTACATTCTATCTCTAGTCGGTGTTTGTATCATTATCCTAGAGTTATTACTCGCTTGGTTCGGCTTGTATGAAGGTTATTACTCCTACAATCTTGGTCTTGCTTTGTTGTTTATTTTAGTACCTGCATTAGCTTCTACTGCTTTTGCATTATTTGCTCAAATTTCACCCTCAAAGTCTTCTCAAAAAGCAACCATGCAAGAAGAGAGTGTCATACGAAAAGGTATGATCGTCATCATTGGAATTCTATGGGTTCTAATGATTGCTCTCCTCCATTTAGTGCTTAACAAGATTGTTGGAATATCTAATACTAATTTGACTTCGACAATTCTATTTGTTGCTATGTTACCTGCAATTATTGCTTATGGTCGAATACTTGGCTCAAGTTGGTTGCCATTATTGCGTTCAAGTTGGAAGTTGTCTAAAGGTAAACCAAGCCAATTACATCCTTCAACACCTACCCCTGCTAAGCAAGCAGTTGCATTTTTGGTAGCGATCGCTGCATTTTCAATGCCAATAACTGCATTTAATACATTGGTTACATTAGCCATGATTACTTTCCGCCCTGGACTGTTAACTCATTCTCAACAAGTACTCGGACTTCCTGAATATACTGAACAAGCAGTTGTTATGGAGGAGGGGGGGCTAATAGGCTTCATAGCAATTGAGTTGTTTTCCTACATTTCAGTTTATGAAATCAGGATGCCAATGGTGACTGCTGTACTTCTGTTTTTATTGCTAAATGTAGCAGTCATTGGAATCGCCTTTGTTTTCGATGTTGCAAAGATTTTATTCTTGGGTATTTCTGACATCTGTGGAAAAGGTGGAATAAAGGTAGCAGAGAGTCGTATGCTGCGTGCTGAAAAGCGGCAACAGGCCAAAGTTCTGAATTTTTGTTTCTCTGCCTTTGCCGGACAATCTATCTTCTTGTTATTCCTCGCTTTAATCACCTTCTGGGATTCTGCATTTTTGCCGCAAGGTGCAGCCTGTGGGCCCTGGGAAAATTCTGTTTGTCTAATCTTTGAAAAAGACGCCATGGAACAATTGACTTGGATGATGGCAGCAGGTGGGCAACTGGCTTTCCTGACTGTTTGGTTAATGAGCAGAGAAATGAAAGAAGTTCTCGACAAAACCTATTTCGATGCCTCAGTCGGTAGCGAAAGAAAAGAAATGTCGGCTTGGGAAGATGTCATTTTCCTGCAGCAGACACCGTTGAACAAATTGATTGCTGAAGACGATTGGCAAACGATAATCAATCGATGGGAACATCAAGCCCAAGGCCCGAGTGGCTTGACTTCAGTGCGTAGAGCAAAGGATGAGATGATACTTATGGCAACGATTGGGAACTGGAATAAGGCTGAGGAGTTGGCCCTTTCAGTGCTGGCACTGAAGGGCGGTGATTCGAAGGAAGCAAGGTTAATTCTTGCCGCTGCCTCTATCATTCAGAGAGATTTCCATGAGGCAAGGCCTCGACTATCAAGAATGCGAGGAGAGTCGCAACAAGCAATGCATCTGGAATGGATTGGTGAAATCATTGACCCTGAGGTTATCGAATTCCCGGAATCAATGATTCCAATGTGCTCTGTTGACCCACTTGCTAAGTTAAACAAAGATTTACTACAACGCTGGTTAGAATGGTTGCCTTGGTCAAATATCAAACACCGTAATGATGCGATAGGGCGAAAGTTCCTGCTCGGAGATATTGCTAGAATGCGAATTTGTGGTCAATCAATAGAGGCCCTAGATAGACTTGAATATTGGATTCATAGGAACAATGTGCAAAAATGGGTGATGGGGGATATTGCAAGAGCGTTATTGATGATCGATAATGGGATGGCTTTGAGTGCCCGACAAATTCGTAGGAATTTGGCTGAAAAGAATCCAAGGCATCCTGCTGTGAGGGCTCTTCAAAGTATAATGTTACGATTGGGGTTAGAAGACCAACCTATGGATGTAGCAGATGGCTCAGAATTTGATTGGTTGGAGGTTAATGGCAACACCAATTCTGAAGAGAGGCAAAAAGAGTGGCTATCGCTTTACAACATCATTCCATTTGAAGGCGAATATAACGCTATATCGGGTAAACATATGATGGCTGCAAATTGTTGGTTGATGCATAATTCTTCTAAAAAGGTAGGTATCCATCCAAGTGCTGTAAAGGCAAAGGTATGGGGCAAGGCTGCAGGCTGGCCAAGTGCACATGAACAACCGGTTGGAAATTTCTTAATATCATCGGGGCTCATTGCAAATGTCAATGGTGTAGCGATTGACATGGGCTTACCTGCTGCAATAAACCTTGAAGACCCGCGGGTAAAATTAGTCTTGGAATTAGATTGATTTCAAACTCAAGCCATAGCAAGCATCATCCCTATCAAGAGGATGGCAGTTGACATGATGGCCTCAGGTATCTCATTTGAGGAGCGAATGGAGGCTCGTAAAGCCGAGCAATTTGCTCGCTTGGATAAACTCAACAATATTGGCGTCATGATGATTCTTCTTGCGACATTGTGGATGATGATTCCAAAGGTAATGGCCTCAATGGCGGGAACAAGTGCCCTCTTACCCGAACTTGGCCCTGCTCTCTTGATGTTAACTTGGGCCTTTTTTATTCAGGACTTGATGAATGATGGAGCCTTAACAAACTCAAGAGTTGGAGGTGTGACTGCAGTCTTCTGGCTGCCATTGATGATTATCGGGACATGGACCATCAATGATTCACTCGGCCCCATGATTGGAGGGTTTGGCTGTATGGGTATTGCCTACTTACTGTATAGGGAATCTCGTCAGCGCCTGAAAGCAGGTTGGGAGACTATTCGTTATCGAGCCGTAATGGGTGGGCTTGGCTTAGTAATGTCTCTATCATTATTTGTTGTTGAGCCCCCTGTAGGCTCCATCCTGTTTCTTAATATCGGCTTTGTCGGGCTAGGGCTCTATTTGGTAATATCAGACAGCATCGGTGGCGATGATAAGCGCGAACTACGTAAAGAATTCAAAAAAAGATTGGACCAGGCCCAAACCCGTTTATTACAATTAAAATCAGAAGGAATCGTAGTAGATCAGGCGTCATCCTTGATCACAACCGCTGGAGAGGAAGGGCATATTGACCCTCACCTTGGCATCAAACTAATCCACGAAGCATTAGATGATATTGAACGTACTTTAGCAATGTCAGAAGATGTTGAAGCCATCAAAGATGATGCCTATGCAGCGGTTGAGAAAGCAGAGAATATCGCACCTACTGTTGCAAGGCCACGCTCAGCTTTGGTACAAGGCGACCGCGAAGTAGAACTTGGCAGCCTGCGAGAAGGTGAGATGCTCTATCGTCAAGCCAAGATAAGAGCTGGGAAAATTATCGAATGGTGGGCCAAAGCCGAGAAGGCAATAATCAAGGCAAAAAACCTGATTTCAGGGCTGGATGGAGAACAATCACTCCACCTCAAGGCTATTCTCAAGGAATCACAAGAGAAATTGGATGCCGAGAATCCAAAATTGGCCTATGAATTTGCAATAACAATCCCTGAACAGGTTGAGGCGATTGGAGAGGCAGTGGAAAATGCAGAGGAAGCAGTCAATGAAGCAGAGCGAATTTTGAAGGGAGTTGATGGCCTTGATACCAGCCTATGGGATGAGCGAATGAGTGCAGCATCTACAGCCTTAGCAAAGGGTAACCATGCCCTTGCGCGAGGCTTATCAGATAGCGTTGTTAGAGAAATTAGCAGCGAGAGAGAAGCCATGGAAGATGTTCGAAGGGCTCGCCGCCAAAAGAAAAAGTTGAGTGCAAAATGGGAAAAACGGCCTGATGCTAAAGAATGGCAAGCACGTTGGGATGAACTAAGTTCAGCAGCCGATGAAAAGCAATGGAGTCATGCTGCAACATTACTGAAGAAAATAGTTGATGACCTCGATAGTGAAACTGAATCAAGTGAAGAGGCTGAGGAATTACTTCAATTCGTTAAGGATGAATGGAGAATCCTGCGCAATCAATTGGAAGCATCAGGAATCAAGGTTGATGATGAACAACGTCGAGAGTGTGAGGCGAGTATTGGAGATGCTGAAACTGCGCATGGCTTGAGTGATTGGCAAGGCTGTTTGGAAGCATTAGGGAAAGCTGATGGTTTAATGGAGCGCTTACGCAGACGTGTCTAAATTAGATATTTGCCTTACGCATCATGGTTATTATTACTCCACCTAAAACAATTGCAAATACCCAGAAGGCGAATATCTCGATAGTGGTCCACGGCTCATCTGCAGTTACTCCAGTTATTATGGCATATGATTCCCATTCTCCAGCGGTATTTTCCCACTCCACTGTTAATTTCAAAACCTCATCGTCATCTGCATTCCAAATCATAGTTATCTCATCCTCTCCTGGACCATATGGTGTAGCAGTTGGCATCATCCTCTCTAAACAATCTGAGCCAATGCATAATCTCATCAAACCACTCCTTGAGCCTTCGTTGACTACTTTGATAATTATTTCATAAGCACCTGGGCGAACTCCATCATCTGGGTGTTGAATATCCAATACTTTCAGAGCAACGATATCTTGGGGGTGAATCTGAACATCTAAGTTGTATTTTGCAATATTTCCTGCTTCATCTATTGCCTCGACAAGGATTCGGTGGTTTCCAACAGACATTTCGGGTAAACTGGTGTTGATGGCACTATCAAAACTAACTCCATTCCTTTCTGATATGACTTCATCATCCAATGAAATAGTGTAAATTACATTTGTAGCAGCAGAAATATCATCGAAAGATTCTGAAATATTCAGCCAAATATTCTCCCCTGTTATTGGTTGATTTGATGGCGTCATCAAGCCAGCACCTTCTATCCATAATCTAGGTTTAATGATAGGTCCTGTACCATCTAAGACTTCTACATTCCATGTTTTTTTGACAAGGTGTCCAACTTCATCCTTGACTTCAATAGTTAGTGAATGATGGGAAGTATTCCTTTGACCTTGTCTTTCTTCAATCGACATTCCCACTTGGTTAACTTCAGTACCTTGATGAAATACTATGCTAGCCAAAGCACCTGCTTCGTTCCAACCTACACTCTTGTTACTGAACCAATGCACAGAAGCCGAACTGGTGTTGTCAATTGCCACAGTTTGAAGATAGATTCGTTCTCCAGCAACAACCGCTATTTCATCACACTGCATGATGTCAACAACTGCAATGCTGCTCCCATCGCAACTGACATTAGATGTTGAATTTTTAACCCAAGGTAGGTCTCCATCAAGGACAATATGTCCTTCTGCACTTGCTTGAATCTCGTAGAAATCACTGCAAGTGTGGCTGAAATTAACCTGTTGCCCAGATTGCCATCCGCTAATTTCAGAAGCATTTAGAAGGAAATTAGACTGACTAAATTGGTGAGGGATATTATCTCCTGCAGTAAATTCCCAACTGCAATCAAGGCTACCTAAGCCATGATCGCTTGAACTCGAAGTGACATTGATTGGTAGGTCCCATGCTTGGTATCCCTCCAATTGAGTACTAACTTGCGGGGCTGTGTTTTCACCAATGCTAATGATGAATCCCCCAGATAATCCACTCAAGTCTCTACTAATGGTGAAATTGTTTGGACTTCCAGAAACCCATGATTCATCTGAAGATGAGCGATACTCCCAAGTGGAAGGCAAGAGAACCTGAATTGGCGTGGATTGGCGTGCATCGTCATTGAGTATCAAGGTCAACAAGGCATGTGGAACGTGATTTCTTTGGGCTGCAAGGCTTCCATTCTCATACCAACCCCAACTACCATCATTTTCGATGAATCCTTCGACTCTAATTCCTTGAGGGGAGTTTAGGTCAATTCCATCTAGTGAACAGCAAAGGCCGTCGAGGCTTTCGAACCAAGAACTACTGTTTAGTAAATCAGTGAATGCGGATTCTTCACCTTGCAAATAAAGATCGATTTGTGTTTCAAGTGGCAAGCCCCAACTTGGTAGTAAAGTCGAACCCATGCCTGTGCCAAACAAATGTTGAGCACTCCAATTTATTTCAAAATCAGAACCTGGCAATGGTGCTTCCATAAATTCCAATATTGCTTGACCTTTACTTGTAGATGGTGTTGTATTGTTGAGCCAATGTCCAAGACTTTCGCTAATGTTGCTTTGTTGGTTATTGAAAATTACAGACCATTCTTCTCCCAAATCAAGCAATGGTAAAGAAAAATTTAACCAACCTTCATTTGCTTGTGCATAGATGATATATCCACTGTTTTTATGGATAATCCGAACTAAATCAGTTACCGAAGTTTCGAATGAATGATTGAAGAAACCAACACCAGCAACTGATGAGTTCATCTCTGAAGTCAAGAGTTGACCATAGTCATTGGAAATGAGGAGCCAGCCTGATTCATTGAGTAGAGTCCCTACAGAATCAGTATCTGAATCGATAGAGCCATTTTGATTCCACCAAGACAGAGAGTTAGCACCACTAATATTGACTAATGTTCCATTCCATGAATGTTCCAAAAGAACCTCAGTAGAGTTGCCGATATCTGGCTGAATTGCTGAAGTGTGGTTGAAACTGCCATCCTCACAATCTACTTCCAGTCTAACTGTCCCAGCATCAATGTCGGTGAATTGATTTTCTTCTGCAATAATCCAGTTTGAGGTGGGGCTCCAAGCCGATGATATTTTTGCCATACATTGGCCCTGTGCAGGGTTAATTGATAACGTCCATGTTCCAATTGCAGATTCAGAATCTGCAATTACATTACTTGGTAGAAGAACTGCCTGTGGAGCGATGCTTGTTGAAAACAATAAAGTGAGTATAATTATGATGGCATTACGCATCAAATCACTCCAGGTTGCTTGAATCGAAAATGATTCTTGTTGCATTTTTTTCTACCTTAAGTGGAAGCATCTGATTGTTAGGTAATGCTTCGGCAATCCTTTGCCTAACATCTAATGAGCCATGGAATAGGATGAATCCTCCACCTCCTGCTCCGAGTAATTTCCCTCCTGTAGCTCCACAATCAAGAATTGTTTGATATAAAGAATCAATTTCTGGAATGCTAACAGAACTCGATAACTGCTTTTTCAACAACCAGCCCTCATGAAGCAATTTTCCTAATCCTTCCAAATCTCCACTTTGCAGTAAGGCCTTTGCAGTCTTTGCTTGGGCGCACATCAATTGAAGTTGAGATGTATTTTCAGAAGTACTCTCACTCTGTTCTTTCAATACTGAATCCGCTGAGCGAGTTAATCCAGTGTAAAGCAAGGTAAATTCATCTTCCATTTTATTAATCGTGTCTTCGCTTATTTCCAAGGCTTCAACTTCAACCGAATCATCAGGCAGGAATTTGATGTGGTTAATTCCACCCATCGCACAGCCATACTGGTCTTGACGACCTATTGGTTGACCCAATACATCAATTTCTATTTTACAAGCTTGTTCGGCCAATTCCTCAGGTGAAACTTGATTGCCGACAAATGAATGTAAAGCACTGAGTAATCCAACGGTGACTGCGCTCGAAGAACCTAATCCAGTTCCACGTGAAGGGATATCTGCAATGGTTGTTATCTCAACCCCTGATGTGACTCCTGTAATGCGCATTGCTTCCCTTACTAATTCATGTTGTAATTCTTCAAAATCATCTACTATTTCAGTCTTGGAATATGAAAGGCGAATGTCATCTCCGAATCTCTTGTTAACAGAAACATGGATATGTGCGGCTAAAGAAAGCGAAGTTACACAACCGCCCTCTGGGGATTGGCGGTAAAAAGCGGGCAAATCGCTTCCTCCGCCACAAAATGAGACCCGCAGAGGGGTTCGGGAGATCATCATCAGGGACGCCGAGATGGCTCATATTCATCAAAGCATGCGAAGCATCGCATCAGCAATGTTCAAGGAAGTGCTTCGCTGAACAATGTCGAAGAGGGGTTGAGATGACGAGTCTAATCACCATGGACGACCTAAGCAATGACGAGATTTACGAGGTTTTGGAGGCCGCTGAAAAGTTACTTCCGGTAGCCCGTGGAGAGAAATATTTACCACTCCTACAAGGTAAGATTTTGGGGAATCTGTTCTTTGAACCTAGCACCCGGACAAGGATGTCATTTGAGACCGCAATGAAGCGACTGGGAGGCGATGTTGTGAATCTAGGGTCGGTCGCATCTTCATCCGTAGTCAAAGGAGAAACCTTGTATGATACAATCAGAATGGTCGATGGTTATACCGACATCATTGCTCTGCGACATCCGCGCCAAGGAGCTGCACAGTATGCAGCAGATTCTGCAGAAGTTCCAATCGCCAACGGGGGCGACGGCGCTGGCCACCACCCAACACAAACTATGTTGGACCTATTTACTATCAAACAAGCGCATGGAAGACTTGACCAGTTGAATATTGTACTTGCTGGAGATTTACGCTATGGAAGGACAGTTCACAGTCTTGCTCATGCACTACATCGCTTCAATTGCGATCTTGTTTTCGTCAGCCCAAAGGGCCTAAAAATGCCTGCTGACCTCGTTGCAGACCTTGAGGCTCAAGGTGGAAGGATAACGGAAACTGATGACCTATTTGGTAGTATAAATAATGCCGATGTCCTATACATGACAAGGATTCAAAAAGAAAGGTTCCCCGATGAAGAAGAATATCGAAAGGTCAGCGGCTCATTCAAATTACAAGCATCAGACCTTAATGAAGCGAAGGAAAATATGATTGTCATGCACCCATTACCGAGGGTGGATGAAATCGCCCCCGATGTTGACAAGACCCGCCACGCTAGATACTTCGAGCAAGCATTCAATGGTGTAGTTACCAGAATGGCATTACTGTGTAAAATGCTTGATGTCGAAATCCCAGGAGGTGAATTGTAATGGCCGCTCCAGAAACCGCAATGAGAAGAGTTACTGCCATCAATAATGGTACTGTCCTTGACCATATACCTGCTGGAAAGGCCCTTTTAGTGCTAAAAATGCTGGGATTGGATGGTGAGATGGCAACTCCCGTCTCACTCGTAATGAATGTCCCATCTGGAAAGATGGGTGGGAAAGATATTGTCAAAGTTGAGGACAGAGAATTAACTCAATCAGAACTTGACAGATTGGCTTTGATTGCTCCACATGCCAGTGTTGCCATCATTCGTGCTTACAATGTAGCAGAAAAGAGGGTTGTAAATCTTGGTGAAGAAGTAGTGAATGTAATCAGTTGTTGTTTCAATAATTGCGCTTCCCTTGGAGCCCGTGAGCCTCTTGATCACCGTTTGAAGGTTGCAACTCATGAACCGCTAAGTCTTCGATGTCATTATTGTGGACGAACTCAAGATATGGACACCTTAGTCGATAATTTACTCTGAAACTTCTTTTAACATTTGAACAAACTCACAACCTTTGCAAATATCCCCACTTGTTGGAGCACTGCAAAGCGGGCAAGGCGTGGGAGTTGCTGGCCGAACATTCTCTGAGGTTTTACTTTCTAATTCTTTGATAGCATCTACCATATGGACCAATCCGTGGCGTGAACCTGGAACATCTTCCTCTAACCTCGCAACCATGTCTCGGTTCCTCTGTCTCAATGCACCTGGAGAATATGGGCATTCATCATGGAAAAAGGGTAAGTCAAGAGCCATTGCAGTAGCATGAATCTCCTGTTCGGGAATCCATCGCATTGGTACGATCCGAGGTGGTAAGCCATCAATGGGGTTGGAAGTATGTGGGGCAAGACGGAGGGTTCTTTCTAAGTCGCCTTTTTGCATATTCATTAGCACAGTTTGAGCCATATCATCGAGGTTATGACCTAAGGCCATCACATCTGCACCAGTTTTTTCAGCCAAATAGTTTAGCCCTTGACGACGAAAAACTCCGCAGAATGAACAGGGTGCCATACCCTTGACATGAGAATGCTTCTTTCCAATTAGTGGCATCTTTTGAACCACCTCGTCCATCCTTTCAAATCCTAATTCTGGATAAGAAATTGAAACAAACTCCACATTTTTCTTTTCTGCTAGTTCGATAGCACATTTCATCGATGGTGAGCGATAGCCATCTATTCCCTCATCAACACAGCCAGCGATAAGAACAACATCTCGACGTTGGCCAAGAATCTTTACCAACCTATCCAGTAGAATTGCTGAGTCTTTTCCACCACTTATTGCAACTAGAATTGTTGTGGTCTTACCACTTTTTGGCAAATCCAATTGACGGCGTAATTCTTTGGCAAATCTCTTGTGAACACTATCGATGAGGTGTGTATTACAGAATGAACGCCCAGAATACCTCTGATGTAAGACCGAAGGGCGTTCGCACCTACTACAGGATGGTACCTGAAGTGGAGCGGACATGGCCTGCTCAAGAGCCACTTAGCCTTGAGGATGGCGGAGAGGTTGTCAGTCCATTCTATCATCAAAAATAGCAATAAGAATTATTAAAATTTCAATTGATTAAATCATAATAATTAATGGTCGATGATTTAACTTATTTTGACTATCCAAAAAAGCACTGTTTCTTAGTCTTCAATTGTGTTCAAGGGTGGATTTAATCAATCCCTCAGTTGGAAAGTTGAGAATGGTCTGCAAATAGTCCTTACAGGACTAGGACAACAACAACCTCAAGAAGCCGATTGCAACCTGTCCCCCTTCAAGGGTGCACATGCTACGTCGGTTACTGGCCTCATTGAATCGAATCCCTGGGGTTCGAGGAACATCGGTTGTGGATGAACATGGGCGATTGCGAGCAAGCCTAGTTGAAGACCAAGATGAGAACGTTTTCTCCTCTGAAATTCCTCTGGCTCTAAGACAAGCCAATGAATTAAGCAAAGATGCCGGAATTGGTTCAATCGACCAAGTCTGGGCTACTGGCTCAAATGGAAGAGTTGGTATCGCGAGCATGGCTGCTGGTGCATCCTTAGTTATCGTCTGCAATAGAGAAAGTGCACTTGGCAGGCTACGACATGAAGTTGGACGTAGTCGTCCTACAATGAAAGAATTGATTTGAGGTGAAGTGATGTTTGAATTACCAAGTGGAATGAGCCCGAAAGGGGATTTCGAGGCTGCTCTTGATATGGCTGATATGCCATTTGAGTACGGAGTAGTAACTTGGTCAGCAGCAAGGTCAAAGAAGGCCATTGGGCATCAACTGATTAGTGGCTCAAAGGTTGTTGGATGGCTTTGTTCTTCAGAAAATAAGGATGAAGTTGTTGTCGGTTCAGCTGCAGCCTCTTTGCTTCGTAGAATAGCCCATGACCGCCGCTTGAGGTCTACAGCAGCAGAATGGACAAGAGAGCAATTTGCGGCAGTGGCGAAAAGAATTCCTCAGGCCATTGTTGACCGGCGTGATCTTGCTGCCTTCGGAATAACCGGTAGAGAATGTATTGACCTCAGTTCAAGAGACCTTTCGATGATAGTCCAGGAGTTAGCGCTCAGGCCCGAAGTGATTGGTGCCTTTGCATTTGAAGATGGAGTCATTATCGCAGATGCTGGTGAATTACCTGCTGAAGCCGAACAAATGGCAATCAAATCAACTGAGGGCCTTTCGGGAATGGCTTCCATGCAAGATTCATTATCCCTAAGCGGATTTGATAGGCTGGTATTATGGCTTGATAGTGGAGTCCTATTATTGGCCAACGCAGGTTCTGCAACACTCGGTCTTTGGACTACTCCAAATGCAGACCATCAGCACCTTATCGCTAATGCAGCAGCAATGGTTGATTTAGCACCTGAACCGATGATTGCTCCAGAGATTATTCCCGAGGGGTTCTTGATGCGAGCCGGAAAGGCTGGTGTTGATTCAATGATTACCATGTTGAGAACTGGTCTTGAAGAAAAGGTGGATGGATATCTACTGATTGAAGGGCCTGGTGAAAAACATGAGATAATCATTAGACAAGGAATGCCGGTCGCTATTCGGAGTAGAAGTGAGGATTTGCAAACGGCAGTCTTTGCTGCAACTACTCCTGGATTTGGAGCCAGCCTTCGCAGAATCGAACGCAATGAGATTGCTGGAGCAATTGCGGGTGGCCTAGACGACTTCAGTCTCAATGGATTCATCACTGCCCTTGCCACATGTCGAACAAGAAGCGACAGTCGGCAACAAACTTTGCGCGGAAGAATGGCTCGAATGTGGGGCTTTGAGGCGGGTTTGGAGGCATTAGACATAAGCCGAGTTGGATTCAAATTAATCGAGCACAAAGCGGCTGGTGAGGCTAGTCTAAAACCAGTAGAAAGTGAAAATACAGTCCTATTGCCTGTATCAAGGCACCAAGGAGAACGGGCAGCCAAGTTAGAAACTGAACTCGATGAGAGTCGAATCCAAACTGCTCGCTTGAAAGATAAGATGGATGAGTCAGTCCATTCAGCGGAAGTGCTTCGAGATGAATTGAGACTTGCCAATGACCGTTGTGACGAATTGCATGAAAGAATAGAAGGGCTCAACATTTCACTAGATGAATCAGCAGCAGCCAAGCGAGGTGCAGATGAAAACTCAGAGGAGGTTTCAGACCGCGCTTCCCGCTTGTCAAAGAGAGTTGCAGCATTAGAACATCAATTGGAACAAAGAGCGTCTGAATTGGCATTAGCGCTTGGTGATTCGGGTAGTCGTTCACAATTGCGTAAAGAGGTGGCTGAACTAAGCACCAATGAAGCTCACTTATCTGCTGAGGTCGAAGCAAATTCAGAGAAGTTAACCCGCTTACGGGATGAAATCGAGAATGATGAAAGGAGAAGTAGAATGCTGACAGATCAGGTTTCCGCACTTTCAGACCGCCACCGAGTTTCAGCCACAGATACTGACGAAATGGAACGAAGGCTAAGCCGAGCCCGTGAAGAATTAACCACTGTCGAAGCAGAAACTCATGAAGTCCGTAAAATGTTGAAGGAAACTCTGAACGAAAGGGATGAAGTTAGAGCGAAATCTAACCACCTTCAAGTAGAATTACGCGATTTGATGGGTGAGCGACAAAGCCTACTTCGTGAATTAGGTGATTTAGCAGCAAACCGTGGTGAAAAGGAAGGTGAATTATCTCACCTCATCAAGCGAGCAAGAGAATTATCAGGAGCCCATGAAGACGCATTAGCAGATATCGCAGAAGCAGAAAGGATTCGAGCCCGTCTGTCTGAAGAACCTCTGGCAAGGGCCTTGATGGGGGAGGAATCCGGAATCGAAGCCTTGGGCCCAGTTTTGGAAAGGCTCGAGCATGCCCGTACAATGGGATATAGCGTAACTCTGCTCGATAGAGCCGTAGAGCGCGGCCTACAATTGATTCAATTCACCGTTGAAGAAGTATCTCGTACACCTCGCTACCTATTGTCGAATGAAGTGATGGATATTCTTGAACGTCAATCTCCCCATACCGCTGGCACTGTCAGAGGATTGACAAATTGGTCGGTGAAGCAAAGATTGGAAAACAGATTGGCTGAAACCGTACAGCACGTTGTCCTTGACCTTGAGCGAATGCTCGAAGACTATGAGCAATCAATCACAATGCTGCGCCGCCTACGCCAAGTTCTCGATCAGCTACAAGGCCTTGGAGCGCCAACTGAAGAGGTGGAAACCCTCTTGTTAAGTTGCAACCGTCCAGAATCATTACCTCTCATTGCTAGAAAGGCCCGTCGCCTAATTCAAATGGCTCTTGATGAAATTTATCTTGAGGCAGATCAGAGAGATGCGGGTGCTGCAGTTAGATTGGAAACTACAACCCAAGTTCTTGAAGAATTAGTCTCTCAAATCGAAGCAACCGGATTGACCGGTGAAGATCCAAATGGACCACTATGGGATTTCCAAAGAAGTGGAATGCTACCGTGGGAAGCGGGCGGTGAGGCACCACATGTTGAGGTTGCAGAAGATGCAATAGTCGAATTGACTCAACCCCTTGAAAGCACTGATATTATCGCTGAAGGGCAACATCAAGCAATTTCCGAAGATGAAGAAACTGAAGAATTGTGGACCGATTTACCACCTCCAGAAGATAATCCAGGAACTGAAACTGAATTAGTTCCAAAGGCCATGGTAGAAGCTAGTGAAATCGTCGAAAGTACTGGAGAGGCTGATCAAAGAGCCTGGATTGAACAAGAATTAGCACGCCTTGATGCGCAATGGAAACATCGCGGTGAAGTGGCTAGCGAACCAACTACAAATCCGCTTGTCGATGAGGGTATGCTTTCCGACTTGGAGAGCGATTTAGCGGACCTTGAACTCTGAGGTGTTTGCTTGGATGAAGAAGCAATAGCCTTTCCAATGTGGAAAGAACGGCTTGGAATGCTATTCATAATAGTCTCGGCAATTATGATGAGTCGTTGGTTATTCCAACAAAGCCTATGGCCAGAGCCATTAATCTGGATATTGAATATTTGTGTTCTACCCTTAGTTGTATTAGTCTTAGCAGAAGGATTTGGTAGGCTTATACAAAAACGTACCTAGATTTTTTGACGACTGGTCAAGTGTTCAACAAATCCAGACAAGCGTTGCCATGGGATAACATAGCGTAATGCAGCCAATAAACCAAGGAATAGTAGAGCAGAAATAACCAGCCCATATGTCAACTTCAATTCAATCGATTCTGACACCTGCATCGCCCATTGACTTCCAGTTAAATCTGCAACTTGCTCAAGCAAGATGGTGTGGAATCCAAGGGCAACCATAGTAGATAGGCCAGTTATCCCCAAGAAGAAAATTGTGTGGTAAAGATGGTGATTGAGCAGGTTATCCATTTGGGCAACGTATTCAGGGTCCTTCTTACAAGATTCAGGCAAGCGGAATGCATACTCCATGTAGCCAATTACTCCAAAGGCGCTCTCTTGGAAGATAAGCATTAAAATTGCGATTAAGATTAAACTTCCCTGCTCTGGTGTAATCATTCCCCAAACGGTGGGCTCACCAACTTGAGCATCGAAGCGTGGAATGTAAGCGCCTGCACTTCCTAACACATTGTAAATCAGTGGGAATGTCAAAATTGCATGAATAGCCAAGAAAAATAATGTGAATCCCATTGCCCATGCTATACCTCTTCGAGATAAACCCCAAATTCCCTTACACCCCATAATGACGGGAAGTAAATAGAATCCAAGTACTAAGACAGTTGCTAACATTGAAATTGGCCAAATCAGGAAATTAAATTCAGATTGAGTAGGCACTCTCCATTCCCAACTAAACAACATGCCGAATAGCCAAGAGGCTAGTAAACGACCAACCAAGAGAGCTATCAAGGCTACAATCACCCAGAATTTGATTCTCTGCTGTCTTTGAGGTGGTTGGAATGAGAGGAAGGCCATTCCCCCTCCAAGAATCAATCCTAATGCAATGGGCATGTAAACCCTTGACATACCATCTGAGTCAAGCCCAGTCATCCAATCGGCTAATGGGATTTCATAATTACCTTCGGTCCCAGTTTTGATGTACGAATCGAGTTGATTGAGTACTAGAGTGTGATCAAGATGGCCGATGATATAGGTATCAATAACCTCAAGATACATCCAAACGAGGGCTACGGTTGCAATCACCTGCAATGCAAGTATTTGCCAAGTCTTACGCAAGTTGCGTAGGTGAAGGGTTCTGACTCCTTCCACTTGTCTTGTAACCTCATCTGCCATATTATTCACCCCTCAGAATCCTCTAGCTTGTAGTAAAGCCTGTGATAACTCCATATCTGGCATCCAATCGATTACCGTTGCACCAAAACCGGCCAACGAGGTCATCCGGTTTTGCCTCTCAATCTTTAGAACTTCATAACTCATCCTTGGGATACGACTGACTAAGCGCTCGAAATCTACACTTGATGGTGAAAGAATGACTACTTCGTGGCTCCGACCCACCAAATCACGTAGAGCATGAGGTACTGTACCGTCTCCCTCACAACTAGAGAGGATGAAAACCGGGGAGCCGCGACTGAAACGTGGAGCGATTGAATTTGTGACCGCCTGCAAAGGCATGTTGCCCTTTGGTGCAACACCTGCAAGGCTACTTAGAATCTTGAAGTATTGTTTATCCCCAGTATCCGGTTGTAAGTAAGATAATTTATCATCATAAATAGCCAATGCGACTGAATCACGACGCTTAAGGAAGAAACTAGCCAATGAAGCGGCGGCAATGGTATTGTTCTCAAGTGGGTTCTTCAACACCGTACCAATTCGGCTAACATCTCTACTATCCAATATGATGTAGACATCTGTTACCGCATCTCTGCATGTGTCATTAACAATTAGAGTGCCATCGCCTGTCTTGGCACTTGCCTTCCAATTAATCATCTTGAATGGATCACCAGGGACATATTCTCTTAGAGCGTAGAACTCAGTACCAGGCCCAGCATTTCGAAGAGTAGTAGCGCCGGTGTACATTTTCGGTGTATTAGATTTCACGAAGGCCTCTTCAATTTCCGCAACTTGTGGGAAAATAATCATGTCTGAATGATGAGGGATATACATCTCCTCCATAAATAAATTGAAGGTGTTACGGAATCGAAGGCTTACAGGTCCCAAAGAGAAATGGCCACGTAGTGGGCAACGTAGGGAATAGCGAATACGAGCAGTCTCTCCCGGTCCAAGGTTCAAGCGCATTGCGTTCAAACCTGAGCGCAACTTCATTTCATGAGGAACATTATCGTATACCTCCAACATTTGAGTTCTACGCATTGAACGGTTAGTCACAACCAATTCCACATAGAGGTCATCACCTTTGTACAAGTTATCGGCCGACAAAGAACGCGAAACTTCTACATCTCCATGCCCAGATAGCCATGAGTTAACGGTAATAAAGGCGATTAGTGAGAGACCGAAAATCATCAATTGATGATTTGCAATCATCATCCCAACCAAAAGAAGAGCAATCCCTCCAACGAAGGTGAATGATGCCTTACGGGTCCACATTTCAGCCCCTCCCCCATGCTTTGATTCGTTTTACGATAGTCACCAATTGTTCCAATGAATATTCACGGTTTTCAAAGACGAATTTTATCAATACAGGGTCAGAAATCATCTTTTGTAACTCCGTCGCCGGCATTGCATCGAATTCTTCTCTAGTCAAAGCATTGTTATTCCTAACCCTTGACAAGAATACTTGCTTTATCTTGTTTGATTTGGCGTAGAAACTATAACGTCTAGCATCACCAAAACCATAGTAAATAATACTGAAAACGTGCCTCCAAGGCTCTGGGTCCTTCTTCTTGATAACTACAGCCTCAAAGGCAACGAACAAGCCCATGAAGAGCAAGAGCATAGCCATTGACTCACCTGTGAAATAAACTAATATCCAGTAAATGAGGTTATAGGATTCTGCAAAAAATGCATTCTGTGGGTGGCGGCTCTCATCGAAAATCACTAATGCGCTATCACTTGCTTCCAATGTACCATTTTCATCTGTCAATAATGCAAGAGCAATGACATCGAGTGCCCATTTGCGGTTATCGTTAGCAGGCATTGCAACTTTTGGAGTCTTGCCTTCGGTGTAGTCTCCCCGATTATAACCATCATAATCATACATCGCATTGGAAAGTAATGAGCCATCTGCAATGAAAATAATCCGTCCTTCCATACCTTCTCCTGCATGTTCACATCTACTTTCGCAGACCTCAACACCAACGATGAAATTTCCTTCAATACTGGCCGCCCTATCTGGTGTTTCTTCATTGAGTTCCTGCCCAACATTAACTTCTCCATCACGATTTACATCGATTGAAGCATCCTTTGAAGATACTGCAATAGTATGTGAAACTCCAAGTTTTGAACGGCTTGAACCATTTTCTATGATAGTTGGACCATTCAACAATAATTGATAGGATGAATTGTAGCTAATTGCGCCAGCTTGCCAATGGTGAGTGCAAAGCCCAGCTTCATTTGGTGCAGTAGAGCGGCCATCCACCAAGGCGCAGGGGTGGGCTCCATCCCATACAGGGTGGGCCTTATGTGAAGCATTGTCAACTGTGGTATTCTTCATCCCACAGGCTTCTTCCTGTAGACAAGTCCAAACAAAAGAAGAATTTAGAGTAGGTTCGTATAAGGAATCATACATCTGGTGGCCATCGAATTTCCAACCAAATGCCTCAGCTAAGCCGCTAGCAAAACCGAAGTCCTCAAGGACAATCACAGTGCCATTTGCCTTGTAGAAATCAACGATGGCTTCGATTTCAGAAGTGCTGTATCCATCAGCTTCCTCAATTTCAATGAATCCTGATTCACCGAAATGTGGCATACTGAAAGTATCCCTCTCTACCCCACTAATAACGAAAGTAGCATTGCCCGGATCATCGATATCGTTGAGAAGGAGTGGACTGCTAACTACTGAACGGGTTGTAATACCCATATCGTTGATATCTTCACGGAAGGCCGATAGATCATTCCAATCATCGTCATAGGCGGACAACTGCGAACGGTTTCCAGTTTGAATATATGAGGCAAGAACAACTCCAATCAAGAGCAATAATGTGCCATAGAATCCTGCTAGGAGCAGGCCTCTTCGCATCTTTCGTCCCATCTTCGCCATCTCAATTCCCCCCTTCTCTCCTGTGAACTGGTTACCCCACGTACTTCGCTCGGTTTAGAAGGTTCCCCGGCCTTGGTCGGTTGTTTATTCACCTCATTAACGCTTCAGATGTACACTTGTTGCTACTCTGTCAACCTCCTCAACCGGTACTCGCATCAAATTTTCATCCATACTCCAAGGTAATCTGCTTGGATCAAGATTCTCTTCAAGACGAACAAACATGGCGAGTACAACTCCAGTAGGGCGGTCTATCTCCAAGTCTACGAGAATCCCTAGGCTATCACCTGCCGAGTCAACGACTTTGCGTCCAAGTAATTCATGTCCGAAACTTGAGCCCATAAACTCCCCCCTACGGGGGAGTGGTCACAACACAGCACCATGAAGGCTTTGCCTACGGGCATTAAGATAATCAAGCTCAAACCGTTTCAAATCCACGGTTGGAATCCTTATTCCGCTTGATGTTCGAAAGGCCACTGACAAGCATTGTTTCCATTTTTGTGTAGTATTCCATCATATCTGCAGTAACCGTTGGGCGTACTCGTGAAACTGCTTCCTTGAAATGGGCTCCTGTTATCGTCTTCTTATTGGCTCGCATGGCTATCAGGCCTGCTTCTCTGCAAATAGCTTCAATATCAGCGCCAGTAAATCCATCCAGTCCCTTGAATACAGTCTTCAAATCCACCGATTTACCTAATGGCATTTTTGCTGTATGAATCTCTGCGATTACTCTTCTGGCTGGTTCATCTGGTGGCGGCACATGGAGGACTCTCTCAAAGCGGCCACTGCGTAGTAATGCTGGGTCTATCATTTCCGGTCGGTTAGTAGCTGCCACTACGATGACACCTTCCAGTGATTCTACTCCATCCATACTTGCCAATAATTGGTTGACCACGCGATTAGCAACATCGCTTCCTTCACTACTTGAGCCACCTGATCTCATATGGGCAACGCTTTCAAATTCATCGAGGAAAATAATCGAAGGTGCAGCCTGCTTTGCCTTCTTGAAAATCTCACGGATTGCCCTCTCTGATTCCCCGACCCATTTTGATATCAATTCTGGGCCCTTGATTGAAATGAAGTTGGCCTTTGCTTCATTGGCTATTGCTTTCGCTAACATCGTTTTCCCAGTCCCTGGAGCACCGAATAGGACGATCCCACGTGGTGGTTTTATTCCAAAGTGCTCAAACAGTTCTGGCTTAGTTAGTGGCCATTCCACACTTTCTTTCAAGCGTTCTTTGATTTCTTCAAGTCCTCCAACCTCCTCCCATGAGACTTCAGGTATCTCAACATAAATTTCTCGTAATGCAGATGGCTCAATTTCTCGAATCGCTATCTTGAAATCCTCCATTTTCACTTCCATCTTCTCCAACACTTCTGGTGGGATGACTTCTTCATCCAAATTAATTTCTGGCAAGTAGCGGCGCAATGCTTTCATGGCTGATTCTCGAACCAAAGCAGCAAGGTCAGCACCAACGAAACCATATGAATTTTCCAACACCCATTCAACATCATAATCATCACTAATTGGCATCCCACGGGTATGGACTTCCATGATTTCTTGGCGCCCATTACGGTCTGGTACGCCTATCTCAATTTCTCGGTCAAAGCGGCCAGGCCTGCGCAAAGCAGGGTCTATGGCATCTCGGCGATTTGTCGCTGCTATGACAATAACATTGTCTCGGCCTTGCATTCCGTCCATCAAGGTTAACATTTGAGCTACGACGCGACGTTCAACCTCACCTGAAACATCCTCTCTCTTGGGACAAATTGAATCAATTTCATCGATGAATACAATTGCAGGAGCGTTATTTGCTGCCTCATCAAAAATTTCTCGCAATTGTTTTTCCGACTCTCCGTAATACTTGCTTATGACTTCTGGGCCATTAATGGCGGTGAAGTGGGCATTAGTTTCAGTGGCAACCGCTTTTGCAATCATGGTCTTACCAGTACCAGGTGGGCCATGAAGAAGAACTCCCTTTGGTGGGTCAATTCCCAACCTTCGGAATAACTCGGGGTGTTTTAGTGGCAATTCAATCATTTCTCTAACTTTGAGTAACTGGTCTCCTATCCCACCGATATCCTCGTAAGTAATTCCCGAAGATGCACCGACGTCTTCCTCATCAACCGATTCATCCTTGATTACTATCTCAGTATCGGCATTAACTTGGACAATCCCTTTGGGTGTAGTTTGAAGAATTGCAAATGGTAAGGCCTCGGCAAATAGAGTCATCCCCGGAATAAAAATCCGATCACCGGCAACTACTGGGCGCTTATTCAATCCACGTCGAGCAAATCCTTCGATTCCAGGACCAAATTTGACCTTCTGCTTATTCGCCATAACTGGAGAAAGAACCAATTTAACACATGCTTTGCTTTCAACTTTGCTTACCGAAACCTTGTCACCGAGGCTTACTCCAGCGTTTTTACGGATAATTCCGTCTATACGTACAATTTCCATGCCTGAATCTTCTTGGCGCGCACGCCAATACATAGCGGCAGTAGAACGCTTTTCTCCTTTTATTACTACAATGTCTCCAGGTTTCAAGCCAAGGGCGTTATCACCAGAGATTCTGGCTCGGCCATGACCGACATCGCTTGGTATCGCTTTTGCGACGCGTAATTCTAGTGAATTGTCCTTCCTTCCAGCCATATTCAAACCCCAGCCGACCTTACGAGGTCGGCGAGGGTAAAAAACCCCTTCAATGAATAATCTGCAATCTAGGTCAAGAATCAATAGTCTCCGGCTCTTCGACAAAGCATGGACACCCTCAGCCACTTGCAGTCGCATCATAGGGATTTTCAAAGTTTTCACGATGTTATGGTTGATACACAGGCTGGGCGGTTTAATGAAGAATATTGGGATTTCTTCTCAAAATGGATTGCACCGGCTTTAGTTCCAAACGCCAAAGCCTTGGACATGGGTACTGGCCCAGGTGGTTGGTTAACGATGATGAATGCAAGATATCCGGAAGTTGCGGTGTGTGGAGTGGAATTGGTTCCTGTGATGCTCGAAACTGCACGCCTAACCGGCGCTGAAATTGGCGCTAAAGTTATTGCTGCAGATTTGTCGAGTGAGGAGTGGTCGACGAGCATCGATGAAACCTTTGAAGTCGGGCATTGTAGTATGGTTCTTCATGAATTGCCAAATCCATTTTCTCTATTGAAAAATGCTGCAAAACTTATCCGCCCAGGAGGGCGCCTTTTCATCTTCGATTGGTGCCGTCATTCCTTTGCAGATTATTTGGCAAGAAAGGATGAGGAACCACCATTAGATGAAGATACTTTTCAGCACTTTAGCGAACATGCAAGGTTTAGCCCAGATGATGTAACACTACTGGCGGAAAGAGCCGGATTCAGGGAAATTGGTAGGCATCAGAGGGATGTTGCCCATGTAATGCTGGCATATCAGCGTAAAGGTGGATGAGGCGTAGCATTCATCTCCCCCCCGCTGGTCGCCGGCCCTATGGTACACGTACTTGCAAGCGCCCTTGAAGTCCTGAATAATGACAATCCCCGTGGACTACCATGCATTAAGGGATGGAATATCATCGGCGGACAATTATCATCGTCCAGTGATGGTGCTACTTTTACATCGACCAATCCAGCAAATCATAGCGATATCCTTGGGGAATTTCCACTATCATCAAGAGATGATGTCTCTGCTGCACTGGATGCCGCTCATGCAGCCTTCCCTGATTGGTCATCAATGCCTGCCCCCACCCGTGGCCAAATTATTGGCAACATGGGGCGCTTGTTGATGGAAAATAAAGATGAAATCGTCCGTTTGGAAACAAGGGAAATTGGCAAAACTCTGAAAGAGTCAGCTGGCTCAGTGCAAGAAGCAATCGATACATGTCTATTCTTCCAATCTGAAGGTCGCCGCCTATATGGTCAAACTGTGCACTCAGAATTACCAAACAAGGAATTATCCACCTATCGCCGTGCTTTGGGTGTTTGCGGAATAATCAATGCCTGTAATTTCCCAGCTGCAGTGCCATTTTGGAAAATGATTCCTGCTATAATGTGTGGAAATACATGCGTTTGGAAGTCACCCCAAGATGCCCCGCTCCTTTCCTTTGCCTTGGCTCGAATCATGCATCAAGCAGGTTTACCAGATGGTGTAATCAATTTAGTTCACGGAAAAGGTAGCAGTACTGGCCAATATCTGGTTGACGCAGTTGATGAAGGTAGAGTCAACAAGATTTCATTCACCGGCAGCACTGCAGTCGGCAAGGCAATCGGTGAAGTATGTGGGCGAAACTTAGTATCTTGTAGCCTTGAATTAGGTGGGAAAAATCCTCTGCTCATTATGCCTAGTGCAGATTTGGAGAATGCAGTTGAAGGTGCTTACTGGTCTGGATTTGGAACAGCAGGCCAGCGCTGTACTAGCCTTGGCAACCTAATTCTTCACGAAGACATCTATGATCAATTCATGGGGATGCTAATGGAGAAGATCAGGAATACCGTTATCGGAGATTCAATGCATGACGGGGAAGTTCTCTATGGTCCAATGCTTTCTCAAAAATATGCTAATGATTTCCTTGAAACTATCAAAATGTGTGATGCCGATGGTGCCACTAAATTGTATGGTGAAGGCAGGATAACTACACAGTCTGCTCCATCAGGGTTCCTTGGAAATGCTGACGAAGGAGTCTACATGTGGCCACATGTTTACACAGATGTCACCGAAGATATGGATTGCTTCATGAACGAGATTTTTGGACCCGCAATTACTATCGTCAAAGCCCGAGACTTTGAGCATGGATTGCACTTGGCAAATGCCTCACCATATGGGCTTTCTAGCGCTATTTACACCAATGATAGATTGGAAGCATACCGCTTTAAGTCCGGAATAAAGGCCGGAATGACAGGAATTAATAACTCAACTACTGGAGCTGAAGCACACTTACCATTCGGTGGAGTAAAGGGCAGCGGAAATGGTACCAGAGAATCGGGAATATGGGTCATTGAAGCCTATTCTTACTGGCATGCAGTCAACGATGAGTTGAGTGGCAAATTACAGTTAGCGCAGATGGATGTCGACGAGATTGAAATGGTTGAGGCGGAAATTAATTGGGGAAGCCTGACGTGAACAGAGTCTAGGGCTATTGGATAAAGTAAAGTGCCAACGCAGGCAGCCGACCCCATAGGGGTCGACAATAGATGGTTGATGCGAAGCAATTACCGATGGCAAGAGGCCTTGGTAAGACTGACAGAATTGATTCTTGGTGGGCTTCACCGATGGCAATGGCTGCCTATCTTGGTATTATGGTGGTCTATGCAACATGGCGCGGATTCATGGAAGCGGACTTCTGGATATTCTCAGATTTCGGCGCAAGTGCTGGAACCTCGACTATGGCGATTGAAAATAAAAATAGCCATGTTCTTTCACCACTTTTCTCTCCATTGATTATACCTGGTAAAGATGGCCTCGGGTCGTGGATCCCAGAGTCCCTCTGGTGGATGAGCCCCGCCATGTTCATCCTAATTGTTCCTGCAGGATTCCGCGGCACTTGCTATTACTATCGCAAAGCATACTACCGCTCATTTTTCGCAAGTCCTGCTGCATGTGCAGTTAGCACACCGTTTGGAGATTATAATGGCGAGAGGAAGTTATTCCTCTTCCAAAACTTGCATCGCTACTTCATGTACTTAGCAGTGGCATATCTCTTCGTCCTTTCTTATGACGTCTACATGGCAACTCAATTTCACAGTGGAGATGATGCAGGTATGGGGATTAGCGTGGGTACTCTGGTATTAGCGCTCAATGTAGTCCTACTCGGTGGCTACACCCTTGGCTGTCATTCCTTCCGACACTTGATCGGTGGAATTCGTAACCGCTTCCGTAATGGTGGTGGCAAAATAGCAGAAAAGTGCTGGACTGCATGTTCTGGCCTAAACAAAAATCACAACAAGTGGGCCATCTACTCATTATTCTGGGTCATGTTTTCGGATTTCTATGTCTACATGTGCACCAGCGAAGTTTGGAGCGACTTGGTCTTAATCGGAGGTGTCTGAAATGATGGAATATAAAAGCCACGAATACGATGTTATCGTCATCGGTGCTGGTGGGGCCGGACTACGTGCTGCAATCGAAGCAGCACGTCAAGGTGCCCGAACCGCTATCATCTGCAAGTCCTTACTCGGTAAGGCGCACACCGTTATGGCAGAAGGAGGAGCTGCTGCTGCTCTTGCTAATGCAGATAGTCGCGATAACTGGCAAACCCACTTCAAGGACACCATGAAGGGAGGCAAGTACCTCAACAATTGGCAGATGGCAGAAATCCATGCCAAAGAAGCACCGAACCGAATTCGCGAACTTGAACAATGGGGAGCAGTTTTCGACCGTACTCCAGGTGGTCTAACCAATCAACGCAATTTCGGAGGGCATACCTATCCAAGATTGGCCCACGTCGGTGATTCTACTGGCCTAGAAATCATCAGAACTCTTCAAGAAAAAGGGATACACTCCGGTCTTGATATCTTCATGGAATACACCGTTCGCCATTTACTTCAGGATGATGAAGGTAATTGTACTGGCTGCGTAGCATACGACCGCGTTGATGGTGTTTTACACGCATATTCAGCCAAAACTACCATTCTTGCAACTGGTGGAATCACCCGTTGCTGGTCAGTCTGCTCAGGTTCTTGGGAGTATACTGGTGATGGCCATGCTCTTGCTCTATGGGCTGGTGCAGAATTAATTGACATGGAATTCGTGCAATTCCATCCAACTGGCATGGTTTGGCCACCAAGTGTGCGTGGAATCCTCGTAACAGAAGGAGTTCGTGGAGAAGGTGGCGTACTGAAGAATAGCGAAGGTGTGCGATTTATGTTCGACAATGTCCCTGATATGTTCAAAGGCGACCATGCCGAAACAGAAGAAGAATCCACAGAATGGGTGCGCCAAGTCGTTGCCGGAGAAATCGCTAGTGTCCGTAGACCCCCTGAGTTACTAACGAGAGATGTTGTTGCCAAGGCAATCAATAAGGAAGTAGCAGAAGGAAGAGGTTCGACCCACGGTGGAGCATACCTCGACATCGCATCCCAACGCTCTGCAGAAGAAATCAAAGCGAAACTACCGTCTATGTATCACCAATTCAAGGAACTAGCAGGCGTAGACATTACCCTAGAACCAATGGAAGTCGGACCTACCGCACACTATGTGATGGGAGGAGTTAGGGTTGACCCTACGACTCAGGAATCCACTATCCCACGCCTCTATGCTGCTGGAGAAGTCGCATCAGGGTTACACGGAGCCAACCGGCTTGGTGGAAATTCACTTTCCGATCTCATCGTATTTGGTCAAAGAGCAGGAGAATATGCAGCCAAAGCAGCTGCAGAGATGGAGCAACCTGCACTCGATACGGATCAAGTTGAAGCAGCCTGCAGAGATATCATGGAACCACTTTCTCGAGAAGGTGGAGAAAATCCTGGAATAATCTATGAGGCAATGCGCGATATGATGCAGGAGAAGGTTGGCATCATTCGCAGTGGCCCTATTTTGGAAGAAGCACTGAAGGACCTTGATGAGTTCTCTACACGCTCAATGTCTGCAAACCCAGGGAACTCTACTGTCTTCAATAGTGGCTGGCATCAAGCCTTAGATCTGAAGAACATGGTCGATATCTCAAGAGCCTGCACTTTGGCTGCTCTAACCCGAACCGAAAGTAGAGGTGGACACACAAGAGAGGACCACCCCGAACCCGACACTGGTAAATGGAGCCACACAACCAATGTTATCTGGATGCAGGATGGGGAAGTAAAAATCCGTCAGGAAGAATTAGATCAACCCCCGCCGGAATTAGAGAAACTTCTTGACCGTTCAAAAGCAAAAAAGGAGGAGGAATGAAATGGAAAAGAAAATCACAATTGACATTTTCAGAGGTCAAGAAGGGGAAGGAAGGCTTGAGTCTTATGACCTCGAACTCGACGAAGGTATGGTTCTATTGGACTGCGTTCACCGCGTCCAATACGAACAAGAACCCGAATTATCAAGTCGCTGGAATTGTAAGGCCGGAAAGTGTGGCTCTTGTAGTGCTGAAATCAACGGTAAACCACGCTTAATGTGTATGACAAGAATGAGCGATTTACTCGAAGAAACACCCGAGGGCACAAACATCACAGTCCGACCAATGCAAACTTTCCCGCACGTGAAGGACCTAGTAACTGATGTCTCATGGAATTATGAGATAGCGAAGGCTGTGGCTCCTATCAAAGGTCCAGAAGAGATGGATTGGAATTTCAGCCAATTCGAGGCAAAGCGTAGCCAAGAGTTCAGAATGTGCATCGAGTGTTTCATCTGTCAAGATACTTGCCACGTACTACGTGAATATCGAAAATTCGATGAATTTGGTGGACCAAGAACTATGGTTAGGTTAGCAAACTTTGAGATGCATCCAATGGACCAAGAAGATAGAATTCCTGAAGTGAAAAATGAATTTGGTATCGCCTATTGTAATATTACTAAATGTTGTACCGATGTTTGTCCAGCAGGAATAAACATCACTGATAATGCGATTATTCCTCTAAAGGAGCGCGTAGCGGACCGCTATTACGACCCGCTGAAGATGATTTGGCGCAAAATAACTGGCAATAAACTACGCACTTAAGGTTGCTTTCAATATTGCTGGATGTAACTAAAAAAAAGCCGCCCAGAAAATCTGGGCGGCCACCGTATTCGGATGTGATTATCCGTCTCAAACTCTATCAAAAACTAGAATGAACACTCAGAGGTGCTCTATTCCAACTTTCTTGACATTGGCCTTCTTGACCTTATCAGGTAACCAAGCTGGTCCGTTTGCCGGCTTGTCTACCATCTTGGTCCAACCGGTGAACACATGGACCCTCTTTGTGCCGCGCTCGCGCAGTCGGATCTCGGTTGCCCCTCGGGTTGCAGCCTTCAATGCCGCGCCACGTGGTTGACGGCTAGCGAAGACCTGGCCTGTATCTGCCCCGCCCTTCATCAGAACGAAGTACTTTTTATCTGCCATAGTTATCTACCTCCAATTTTGCCACCTTATCATTTAGGGGATAAACGTTTCGTAAGAAAAACGTTGTACTGCGCCACATATTGCCCTAATTGTTAAATTTCGAGGGTTGTTTTTGCCATATTGGAGCAGTCGGCCGTTTAGCCAAAGTCCTGAAAATAAAAAAATAACAACTATGTATTACTTGTCTAAATTAGAGTTCTGCACCTGCTAAAGTTTTGGAATCAGAGACTCCTTCCACTTGTCGAATCTGGTCAACAACGGTACGGGCTATTGTACCCATGTCTTCTGCCTCAATTTTTACGAGAATATCATAATCTCCAAATAAAATTGTAGCATCAACTACATTTTCCATTACTTTTATTTCTTGGAAGGCTTGAAATTCCATTCCTGGCTTGACATTGATTAATACATATCCTGTTGCCATCATACTCAACCCTGCGAGCCCTTCCTCCATGAATAGGCTTTCGCGTTGGAGTGCTCAAATGATCTCATCGAGAATGTCCGAAAACTCACTCTCTTCATGCTCTTCCAAAACTTGATGATGGTGTTGTAATTCTTCTTCAGACATCTCTGTTGGTCGCTGAAGTAATTTTTCTGACCAAGGGTCTTCCTCAAATTCTTGTTCTTTCTTTTTTCCTACGATGAATGCTAATGCTATACCTGAGAGTATTGCAATGCCCCCTCCTACAGCGATAATGGTTTTTTGAGTTGAGAAACCTGATGACACCTTCTGTTCAACTGCGGTTTCGTTTTCACAGTTTTCAGTGCAGGGTGGAATTGGAATTGCGATTATTGAATGGTTTAATTCTGCTTGACCGGTACCTCCCTGAGAATCAGTACATTGAATGAAGACTTGCCAGGGAGGGATGTTTTGGTTGCTATTTTTCTTCGGAGTTGGGTAAGTATATTCTACAATCCCCTCATTCTCACTATAAGCAGACACTTGCTTGGAATGGCTGAAAACTGTTTGGTTGAGTGAATCTGTAATACTGATAGTGCAAGAGGTCCCCTCAACACTATCAAGATCGGTTACTAATGCTTGAATATTGATGTTTTGACCAGCAGCTACTTCATCTTCAGAAGTTAATTCAATGCTTGGAATGGCATGTTTTATGCTAAGGTGTAGACTTTCTTGGACCATTAATCCATCAAGGTCTCTGAAGGTTATGCTCAAAACCGCCTCACCTTTCATGAAAGATGAATCAGCCACTACTCTGAACCTTAGAAGATGAGATGAGTCTTGCGAGGAGAGGCACAGTCCACTGAAGTCGCTGTCATCTAATTGACTTCCAAACACTGTCCAACCAGTTTGGGCAAGCCTTGCACTTGCTGAGCCAATAGGTCGTTGACTGGAAATGGGTATACTTGCAATTACTGGATGACCTCGAATTAACCAGTCGACTTGATTTCCTTCAATGTCGCAAAGTGTTATTCCAGAGGAAGTAGGTGGGGAAAGTAAAACTGACCAAGAATGGCTTGTCTCGACATAGGATGAATGGGCTGCTCTCAAGGTCAATTCAACGGTGAGTGGGTTTTGCTCCAAGGCTTCATTTGGATATGGTATTGCAATCAGTACTCCTCGTTCACCTATCCCTATTTCGAATGCAACAACCTTGTCCACATGCCCCGGCCACTTGACCAAGAGGTCCCCATATGCACTACCTTCTGGGTCATCTGCATCATTGAGAGTTAGCCAAATGGATTCACCAATACCGCCACTTGAGAATTCGATGCTTTGGTTGTTGGCATTTCTTAATTCCATTATCGGTTCAGGATGGAGATTGGCCAACGTAATGCCCCTAGTGATACTACCTTCTTCGGTTGTGATTGAGATTTGATGAGGCCCCAATGGCACTCCGTTTTCGATGCTAATATTTGCTTGATAACAGGTAAGACTAGGGGTACTTGTGTTCAATAAAGTGAAATTTGAGATAACTCCAATACTGCTGTTGAATATCGGTACTTGTAATGTTGGATCATGGTCCGCATCGAGTACACAGGCCTTCATTCTGGAGACTTGCCCTCGAGCAAGTCCGTTTCCATTTGATGATAGTGTCGTTACCCCAGCCCAGTCTGCAGGGTCAACACCTTCGATATACGGACCATTCCAAGTAGCCAGTGCATCTACGACTTCAGAAATATTTTCAGCCATAAATGTAGGTGATGCAAAGCCTAAGTTATCATATGAAATTACATGCAATTCAATCCAACCCAATGGTGAATCTGCAGGGATACTAATTCCAGTCCACCAAGTTGTGTTATCGCTAGTACCTGCAGTTGCCCAAGAAATATTTGTATAGTTTTCATCATCTATTCTGATTCTCCAACCGATATCGGTTGAGATAACCGCTACATCATCGCCTACTATTGCACTACAGGTGAATGAACTTCCACGGTAGACTATATTCGACTGACATGATGCCTGACTAACACCAGGAGGTTCATTGACTAGTAGGTTGATGATTATCACATTGTTATCTTTGAGGCGTTCATAGGAGCCTGTTGCATTGACCCATCTAACTACAAATTCAGTATAACCAGAACGTTTTGGAGTGATTGGAACTTCTACCTTTATTCTTGAACCGGTTTGATCTCCAGCTGCCAAACTGAGGTTGATGCTACCAACTAGTGCATTTCCTTGTCTCTCCCTGACTTCCAATGTACCATTGCCCATCGCAAGACCAAGGTTTTCGATTATTACTTCCAAGCCAGTTGTTCGGCCTTGAGTAGGTGTTCCATTCTCTCTGATATCAGTGAGGTTAGCATCGTGAAGAATATCTGCAAAAGCCGCCATCTTCGGATCGCCAACAGCGACTCCCATCCAACTCATCAATGGATTTGCCATGTATATTGATTCAGCCCAAGTATAACCGCTGGCATAGGCTGCTGTCATGACACTTGGATAAGCAACTGCAGTAAGGTACGGTTCGTAGACATACCCTTTTACGCCTGAAACTCCATCTTCTAGCAGATCTGCAATTAGAGATTGACCATATGAAGTGCCAAATTCAAATGAACGGGCGCCGGTAGAAACCGCTGTTTCAGCAATGGAACCATCCACCCATTGGTTATGAGGACGAATGGGGTATAATCGAAGTGTGTCAAGATAGACCGAACCACCAGTCGAAGTAGCAACTAGATTGAGAGGTATTCTAATGGTAATATGGGTCGCATTGGAGTGGGGTTGGAAACGTAAGGTGGTAGATCCCCAACTTGTACCAAAGATTTGACTGCTTGAAGTGTTGCTCGATAAAATAACACCGTTTCCATCAATCGAATCAGCCTCGATGGTGAAATCGCCGTAAACATCACCAATTCGCATGCCATAGGCATTCATCAACCAAACATGCCCATCTAAGTGGTTAGGGATAAGGAAGGTTTGTTCTAGAGAAGCAACAGATTGCCCGTTTCCTGAATAGGACGAACAATCATGGTAAATATCACGGTGTAGGGTGGTTATTTCATGATCTTGTAAAGCAACATTCCACACTTGTACATTGTCAATCATTCCCTCAAAAAAAGTGCTCCCAGCACGGTTAACACCCAATTTATACAATTCAAAGTTATTGAGTGAGCCCCCCGGTATTGTGATTGATTGGACATTAACACCGTCCAAATATTGCCGCACAGTTCCATTTTCAAATACTGTAACCAAGTGGGTCCATCGTTGTTCTTCAACATCGCCAAAAGCATAGGTTTGATTGGAGTGCATACGCCATTGCCCGTTGTAAACAGTGTGTTGAAAAGACCCGTTGGAACCTGCGGCATCGTCAACAGCAAACGTTGATGCATAATTCGGCAGTGTGGTTGAGTTTGCCCAAACCCACTGACTAATAGTGAAATCTCCAACCCAGTCATCAACATCAACTGACACCGAATCATCAACTCCATCGTACCACAAGCATGAGCCATCGGCACAGGTTCGCCAATTAGTGGAGTTCATGTTGTTCAAGGTCAGATTAGTGCTTGAATTTACTGAATCATTTGCGAAGAAACCTGAACCATCCTCAAAATCCCACTTATGCAGAAGAGAAGAGGCAGAAGGGACATAATCGCCTGCAAGTGTAAAGGCTGATGCAGGAATGAAAGTTTTCGACTGATTAGGCCCTTCCCATGAAAATTGCAGCCCGTGGGGTCCACCTCCTTGAAAGAACTCAATGCGGAAATCATGTATACCCGCATCGAGAACTACCGAATTAGAAATTTCTCTCATTCCATGTGAACCATAATTTTGAATCAAACTTTGGCCATCCATCCAGAGTTCTGAGCCGTCGTCAGTAGTCAAGTAAAAAGTCCAGTTTCCAGCTTCTGGAACCGAAATTAGTCCACTGAATCGGGCGCCCCAATCATTCTTGAAACGATTATCCAAACCAGGGTAAGCCTGAGATGATGAACTATACTGGAGATTGCTTTCAATGCGAGTATGGTCAGGTACTCGGTCGATGAGTAATGGCATGGAAGCGACGTTGAAACTGACACCATTGTTATCGAAGTATTCAGCTAAGATCCCAGGTTGGTAAGAACCAGACTTTGCTGTACATACCGCAGAAATAGATGCTTCAACGGCCCCATTTCCAGCTTGTTTGGTATCTGTTTGGTAACTCCAGTTGAAGGTATCCCCGGCAGATAATGTTGGAACCGTCGCATTCCAAAATTCAGCCCCACTAGACCATGAATCGTTTGCATTATCGAAACCACCATTTGGGAGCAGGTTTTGGGACCAAGAACCATCGTTTGAACCCCATGAAGCATAAGCAATAACATCGCTAACATTAGTGATAAAAGTACTATTTTGATTGAACAATACTGGCAAATCCATACTTCCATTTAGGGTTGTATTTGCAGTATAGAGATCGTCATTCCAATATTTGTAGCCTGAACCATTTCGGTTACTTGCCAGATCTAAGACAATTGTTCCACGTTGACCAAGTGAATTATTCGCCTTTTCGATGAGTCCGAGTGCAGTCTCCACAGTATAACCAGTCAACCTAGTTATCAAAAAGAAACCATGCTTTTCACGGGTAAATGACTCGAAACCATCCCCGTTGAACGGCCCATATGAATGTTGAACCCACCAATCTGCGTCAATACTGGCCTTCATATCACCTTCAACCAATGCCAACTCATTATCGAAAGAAACTTTTGAATTGCCACCACTCACTCGTAGTGGAACTCCCTTTGTAGTAACCAAATAATTAATTTCGGTTCTTCGGTATTCGCTTTCATTCAGCCATTCTCTGAATGGTTCGACAAAATACTGGTTGAATTGATTGCGATTTATCGTCTCGCCTGTTGGAGTACTATCATTATCGAATAACAAAACATTATCCAAAGAGATGTTTCTTGCTGCAACAAAAGCCCAACCAATGGTTCGACTGGCCGAACTTTGATTGTTAATCAGTACTCCAACGTCGCTGTAATCCATATATTCAGTTTGAGTAAAACCACCTTCAACTGCAATATCTCTGAATGG
>JAAZXA010000071.1 GCA_014240385.1 Methanobacteriota archaeon
ACAGGAGCCCCTCTTCACAGCTGTTGGAGTTGAACAAACTTTGATTGTTAGTAGTGCAGGAGGTGCTGCCTCTATGGTTGTTGAAGTGCCATTAAATGAGGCACTGACAGGCCTTTCACTAGAATTAGAGCCTTCAATACTTGGTCGCTCTGAAGCAATATCTTGGACCAATGAGTTGCATTTCAACCATAGCCAATCCTCGTCAGATATGGTTGATTATAATGGAAGTGGCCTTTCTTTGATGGGAGTCGATGTTAATTGGGATCTCAATAATGGAGGTAGTATACCGACTGGCTGGACCCGGTCATCTTCTACTTATTCCAAAGTTAACACCCAATCTTGCGGAAAAAACGGCTCAACAGGAGCCTCTTTGTACACTTTTGGTGGCTATACATGGTGGGATTCTCCTGCCGTTGATTTGTCTGGAATGAGTAATGGTGATGTTTCATTTTGGATTAAACAGGGAAGTTATAACTGTGGCGAAGAGCCCGATAGCAATGAAAATCTCTACATTCAGTATCGCACAAGCAGCGGTAGTTATGTGACCTTGAGAACCATGTCGGGTTCAACAGCAGGTGGCACTTCTTCAACCTACACCCATAACCTTCCTTCAGCGGCTTTCCATTCCAATTTCAAAATGCGATTTTACCAGAATAGTGGGTCAGGAACCTGCTGTGATTATTGGTATTTTGATGATGTTTCTCTAACCCGTCCAGGTGGTGAAGGAAACTGGACTTCACCAGCATTTGGCTGGTCTTCAGATGCAGCTTATTCTGCATTAAAAGGCCCACACGGTTTCCTTTCTATCGATGCTATAGTGCCAAATGGTGGATTATTGGAATGGAGTTTGCTGGATAATACGAGCGGTTTGGTAATCCCCGGTTTTGAAAAGCGGGTTGGCTTAATGGCGGACCTTGGCTCAATCGATTGGCAATCGCATCCTGATTTGAGATTGAAAGTTCATATGCTAGCAGGAAACGGTGGAATTCCCGAAATTCATGGTATCCACATCCATGGTCGAGTGCTTGATGGATTCCATTCTGACCCGAGTAATTTGGGATGGCAAATGGAGAATAGTCTTTGGAATGATGATGCAGTTTCCGGAACAGGGAATTTGACTAGCCCGATGTATAAATCAATGCGCCCAATCTCCCGATTAATTACCGATGTCTCAGTAACTGGAAGTGGCCAATTGCAGGTTAGCCTCGATGGTGGTTCTTGGACGGCTATTGCTCAACAAGGAGTAACTCCCTTTACTTCCGCAGTTTCCGCAGTACAATTCCGCTGGGTTGGTTCCGGCTCATGGAGTATGGATGAATTCAAGGTTGACTTGGACACCGGTGGGCTACCCTTCGAACCTCGTTTGGATGTAGGTAGAGATGGGGTTGAAGAATGGTCATTTACCAACACAGCCATCGGCCCATGGGGGTGGCAGGACCGCCTTTCAAATGGAGCATTATCACATCCCATGACTTGGACCACCAATGCCACACGCCAAGTCAATATTTGGTTGCCAAAGCAAGGAGTCGAGGAATTTGGATTCTGGTTAACTGGGGATGCAACTAATGTTTCTTGGCAAGCAAAGGTAGGAAGTGCACTAATTGGTGAAGGCTTGATAGAAACTTTGTCTGAGCAATTCATCGAACTAAACAGTACACAATTGGAATTTTTATCAGAAAACCTCAGTATATCTTCTCCAGTTTGGAGCACTTTAGGAACTGAATTTTCTGAAATCACAATCAGTATCAGCGCCAACAATGGCAATCTGAACTTACATGGGGTCAGAGCTCCATATCATTCCAGTGCCTCTTTTTCTTTTTCACCAATGGACAATATCGTACAGGCTTTGAATGATCAGATTCCAAGTGCTTCTGTTGCCAGTGGTAAACATCACCTACCTTTGCCATTGGTGATGTCAGCAGCAGGAGCAATGAAGGCGACAATAACAGATGTGCAGAGTACTTCCGGTGCTAAGACCGAGGTCATGATTATCCGTAATGCGACTCAAACTTTGGTTGCAGCAGAAGATTGGATTGAAGTTCAGGCATTACATTTAGGTGAAGCAGGCCAACCTTCAGCAATACAATTAGACTTAGTTGGAGCAAACCAACAATTACGTGTTGAATGGCCACTCGATGGAGGCGCTGTGATTGAGAGTGGAGCCTTTGATCTGATTGAATGGCACCCTGATACACCTTTCGAATATGCTGAAAATGGTAGCCGAATCACTTCCTTGTTGAAATTCCGATTACAACCTGATTGGGATGATGAAGAATGGCTAGAAATCCGTTGCCGCCTTATTCTCAGTAATGGAATACGTAGTGTTCCAGCCGTTGAATCATTTGGAGCAGGGCAATATCTTGGGGTTGAAAATGATGTATTCATCGAATCTTGGGATGTCTATAATGAAGCAGGAGGTTTGATTCCATTGGCTCAAAGCCAACTCAGAGCCGGCCATAATGTCTCGATTGAAGTTCAGGTGGGATATGATTCCTTGTCGCTTGATTATCTACCGCGTAGCGATGTTGTTCGAGTTTACTTATTCGAAAATGACATTGAAATCGCCAATACTACATCCCTTTCCATGGGTAAGGCATTATTCAATGTGGAGATCCCTCTGGGTACAACCGACTTAGTTTACAGTCTTCAGGTCGAACACCTCTTCGGAGGTGTTGATGTTAGTACAATAACCCTGAACCGAACTTTCCAATCAGATTCTTTGGCTCCATATTTAGTAAATAGCAACATTCGACACAATGACCATTTACCATTGGGTATTTCACATCAACTTCGCTTTGAAGTTCATGATAGACCATCCTTGCCGAGTGAATTAACCCTAATGTTATGGCGCTCATGGATTGATGATTGGAATTTTGATGGCTGGCCAAATGATGGTGAATACTCCCCACAATCCCTTGAAACCCCATATAACTTGACTGCATCAAGAGGCAATTACACCTATGAGGTTGATATTTCACAACAACTCCATGGAGATATCATCGCCGGTTATATCACCGGTACTGATGCAGCAGGAAACCCATTGGTTGGAGGCGGAGCGCAAGGCCCAGATGAATATCTCTTCATGTTCCAACTAGCAGATGACACATCCCCACTATTATCGAATAACGTATCTTTTGGTGATGAGTGGAAGAATTGGATGCACCCTGGAAATACTTACGAGGTTAAAATCCCCTTCTCAGAGCAAAACGGTCTCTCTGATATAGAAACCCTTAGTATCGACCTAGCAAGCAATGCTCAGCAAGATTCGCTACAAGTTATCTGGAATGCAAATAACCGTCAATGTATCAGTCAAAGTACCCACATTATCATCGAATGGTGTGAAATAAGAGCCCAGTCCGGAGAATTAAATCCATACACCAAAGACCTCGTTTTATCGATACAATTCACTCCTATGTGGAGCCTTCCGGATGAAGGGGATTTACGCAGGGAGCCAGCCATTTCAATATCAGATAGGGCCGGACAATCCACTTATTCAGTCTACCCAGAATTGCGTTGGCGCTGGAGTACCGACTTGATGATTGACAGCAATAGTGTGATTTTAGAGGTGGAATCAGGAGAGCGAACTTCCGAAGGAGCATGGGTTACTCCGCAGGCTGAAATGAGTTTATCTGGTAATGTGATATTCGCAGAAAGCGGGGAAATCCCTCAAGAATCCTACGAAGTGAAAGTTTCCTTAGCAGGGAAGTCAAAGCATGTTGCTTATGTTAGCGGCTCATTCCACATCGATTTACAGGCTCCGCTTGAAACTGGAAACCATCCATTGACTTGGTCTTTGGATTACCTACCTGCACAGGCAAGAGATGTGACGGATTCCGTTGCTGCTTTATTTTGGGTGGTAGTTGATGGTACTGGACCGGTTGCTGTTGATGTTGTTTCTCCTAGAGTTGGAGGAGAATTGCCGGTAGAGGAATTAGGAGAATTAACTTTTGAAATAAGAATCAGAGAACTCGAGGAACTCAACCCAGAAGGCCTTATTCTAAATTGGAAATTAGTTTCAGGAACCAGCCCAGATGGCAATACCCTCGCTTCAGGTGGGGGAGAAATGACTCTGCCAGATGGAGTCCTTGCAAGTCAACAAATTAGAGCCATGGCTCTATTAGACATTGCAAGTTTAGTAGAAGAGCAATATTTCCTTGAGCAAACATCTCTGCATATTTGGTTGAGTGGAAGTGATGTGGCAGGAAACCCCTTCCAAAGTAGCCTTTCTTTTAATTCCGAAACTACTCCAATGCAAAGTTGGAATATTGAACAGTACAAAGCGATTTGGAAAGTAGCAGAAGATGATATCGACATGCCATCAACTCGAATTGAAGTTGGTCAAACCACTTCAATTTCTATCACATTAAGAAATGAAGGAAAGAGTAATGGCAGCGGTGATGTCAGGGTTGTAGTTCTCGACCTTTCTGGAGCCCGTAGCGACTTATTCAGACAAGATGTCGAAGTCTCTGCAGGGAGCAGTGCCCTTTTGACAATAGATTGGAAGCCAGAGCAAGTTGGTCTGCACTGGCTGGAAGTTTATGTCGATGAGAAGTCGTTGTCCTCCAGTGGCCAAGTAGATGTGCGACCTCAAGAAGCGGGGTCCTCATTCCTTGGTGTTGAAGGAGTCGATAATTCCATCCTCGGGGTATTTGGAATCCTCGTAATAGCAATGTTAGCAGTCATCCTCCTTTTCATGAAAGATATTATCAGTAAACGTGAAGATTCTTGGGAGGATGAGGAATACTGGGACGAAGCGGAGTCGGTCGATAGACACCAAAACAAATCCCATCAACAACCACCTGCCCAAACAGCAGCCCCTGTAATTCAAGAAACTCCCCAAGTGTCTGGGGGCATGGCAACTCAACCTCATTACGCCAACCCCTATGGTCAACCTGCAATCGCAGCACCTGCTGCAGCACCTGCTGCAGCGCCACCAGCAGCAGTAGGTTTGACAGCCGCCCAAACACCTCACAACCCAGGAGTCGGACCAGGGTGGATGCAAGACGGAATGAGCCGCTGGTGGAAACAGAATGCAGAGGGCTACTGGTATCGCTTAGGAGAGGATGGCAGTTGGTATCCGCCTGAGCAGAATGAATATGGCTGGCAATGAACCCCGCAAAAATGAGGCAGACCAATGGCACGCCGAATCGCCCTCCTTCAACTCGACCCTACGGTTGGCGACCTTGATGGAAATCGTAGCAGAATCGAGGCGCTAGTTGCCATTGCCGATGCAGCAGGAGCAGATGTGGCAATAGCAACAGAGTTGGCAATCTCTGGCTACCCTCCAAGGGACCTCCTACTCAACAGCGACTTGCCAACTCGTTCACTTTCAGCCTGCGCTGGTATCGAAACAAAATTACCATTGCTCTTAGGTTGCCCATTACCAGCTCGAAGCGAACGAGAAAGACCTGCTAATGGTGTGGTCAAAGTATTAGCAGATGGAAGCGTTAGGGAAGTGGCAAGAAAACAACTTCTACCAACCTACGAAGTATTCGACGAAGCTCGTTACTTCAGCCCTGGAAATAGCCCTGGAATCTCCAGAGATACAGGAAGTCTATGCTTGGGAGTAACAATTTGTGAAGATGCTTGGCAACACGCAGGAAAAACACCGACAGATTATGAATCAGATCCAATCCAGCAATTAACCGCCTTTGGAAAAGAACTTGATGCCAGTGTAAACCTTTCAGCCTCGCCATTCCATATAGAAAAATACGACATCAGAAAGGAAGTCGTCCAAAAAGCAGCAAAAACTCTCAACCATCCATTCCTATTGGTAAACCAAGTTGGAGGAAATGACGACTTACTCTTCGATGGCCGCTCGGTAGCAGCGTGGCCAAATGGAGAGATAATTGAAGCACCTGCATGGCAAGAAGGTGTACTAATAGTTGACCTCGATACTCCACAGCGCTCCTCTTGGATAGCATGGCCAGAAGGTATCAGCCTCGAAGATAACGACGACCTCCTAAATTCAATCGTCATGGGACTTTCAGACTATTGCCGAAAATCTGGCCTTGAGAAAGTAGTTCTCGGCCTATCAGGTGGGATTGATTCAGCAGTTACTGCTGCAATCGCCTCAATTGCCCTCGGCCCAAAAAATGTTATTGGAATTTCAATGCCATCACGAATCTCATCTCAGCATAGCATCGATGATGCTAAACAATTGGCAGAAAACTTGGGTATTGAATACCAGACCAGAAGTATCGAAGAATTGCATCAAACAGCAGACCAAAACTTGGCAGACGAATTGCAATCAGGACACCCAGTGGCAGCAGAAAACTTGCAAGCAAGACTACGTGGCTTAATCGTCATGGCGGTAGCAAACTCCAGAGGAGCGATGGCATTAGCAACCGGAAATAAGAGTGAATTAGCCCAAGGATACTGCACACTTTACGGAGATATGGCGGGAGGCTATGCTCCACTAGGGGACCTCTACAAAACCGAAGTATACCAACTCGCAGCACTAATCAACAAGGAACAAGAAATCATCCCCAATAATAGCATCATAAAACCCCCAAGTGCAGAATTAGCGCCCGATCAAAAAGATGAGGACACCTTACCACCATACGAATTACTCGATGAAATACTCAAAGCCTATATCGAAGAAGGAAAAACCATCAGCCAACTTCATGAAGCCGGTTTTGATGAGGAAATAGTCGATGAAGTCATCTCTCGTTTAATCAATAATGAGCATAAGCGTTGGCAGATGCCGCCGGCTCCAAGGGTCAGTTCACGAGCCTTTGGTCAAGGTTGGAGACAACCACTTGCCTCAAAGAGAACTTAGGGGCCCAAATCACTCATCAATAGATGAGATGCATCATCAGGTAGCCAACCAAGGGCTTGTAGTTCATGGCCATGACTTCCATCATCGAAGGAAAAGAAGAGGCTATTTCCAACCGCAGTCAAGCCACCATAATAGCCAACTTCACCACTTCCACTTCCAATTTGACCTTCGAAAATCAATTGTGGGGAACTACTCGCTGATGTGCGCCATAACTCATTACCAGTTTCAGCAGAATTATTGATACCGTTTGCAACCACATAGACATAACCTCCTAACTCAACCATAGATGAAATATCAGAATTTTGAATACCAGTCATAAACTCGTGAACTAACTCTGCTGTTAGGCCATCACTCCAACATAATTCAACTCCAGTTGAAGGGCCTTGACAAGCGAACCATATGGCGCCATCAGCAATTGATGGGGCCGCATTACCTCCTATATCACCCAAAGAAGAATTGAGGTTTCTGACCACATATTCTGAATCAATTGAAATCAGCGTTCCTTCTGATTGCAGAAGCATTAGTCCATTGATAATTTGTATACCAAAATCATCAGCAACCAAAGAGTCTCCAAAGCCGCCATCAAGATTCAATAATGTTAGGTTGACTCCATCGCTATGCCATAATTCACGGCCATTAATTTGGTCGTCAGCATCGAACCACAATTCATTTTCATAAACTGTCAGGGAATGAGTTTTAGAAACTTCATCTCCAAAGTCAGTTAGCACTCGAAGGCTGTCACCATAAGCGAATAATTCGGTTGAGTCGCCGTCAAAAGCACTGAAGAACAATTCATCTCCAAGGCTGGCCCATCCATTATTGCCTGCTTGAGAGGAACAGGAATCAGGGCAAATATCACTTAGCAGTGATACCTCTAATGTGCTGCTATCAAGGCTGTATAGTTCTGCTCCTATACCAGTCCCGTCATCTGCTGAAAAGAACACTGAGTTTGCATGGCCGAAAATACCACCATATTGCCCGGGGTTGGATGAGCACGCACCTGGGCAGATATCTGCCGCCATTTTAGTGCCTTGAGGTGTGCCGTCTGAGTACCAAAGTTCCCTGCCGTTGACACCGTCATCTGCATCAAACCACACTAAACCGCGCCATATCATCAGGCCGGCCAAA
>JAAZXA010000096.1 GCA_014240385.1 Methanobacteriota archaeon
ACATTGCTTTCAAGACTTGGAGTAGAAGCAACAACCCTGTACACAAATTGGGATGCTACGGAACCTAATCACCCTGCAGACCCTACACGCCCAGCCAATATGGTTGACCTTGCTGCAAAAGTACTCGAAGTAGGCGCAGAACTTGGAATAGGTATTGATGGCGATGGAGATAGAATTGGAGTTGTTGATGAGACAGGACGCTTTATCCATCCAGATCGCTTGATCCCCTTTATTGCAGAATCAATTCTTGCTAAACGCAGTGAAGAGAGTGAAGAAGCACGTTCAGTTGTTTATGATGTGAAGTGCTCAATGTCGGTTGAGAATGCAATCATTGCTCTCGGTGGCGTTCCCGTGATGGCAAGAACTGGACACTCATTCATGAAGGCACACTTGGCGCAACATCCTGAAACGGTCATTGCTGCTGAGATGAGTGGGCACATTTTCCTTGCCGATGCTGGTTGGTATGGATTTGATGATTCACTATACAATACAGCAAGGCTCCTTTGTGAAGTTGCAAATATCGGCAACGGCACCTTTGGCCAAGTACTCGATAGAATGGTCCCCGGCCTTCCTACAACAGGTGAAGTCAAAGTTCCATGTGCAGAAGAAGACAAGGAAGGAGTAGTTTCAGCAGTTGAAGAATCATTGAGAGGAGAGGGGTTGGAGTGTATCACAGTAGATGGAGTTAGAGCCCGATTCCTCGATGATAATGGGCATTACATCGGTTGGTACCTATGTCGCCGGTCCAATACGGAAGAGGTATTGGTGATGCGAGCGGAAGCCATCGATGAAGAATCATTGGTTATTATTATGCAAAAGGTGGAAGCGTTAGCAGGGCCGCATATCGACCTGACTAAGTTGCTATCAGAAGCCTAACTTTCTGACTCTGAATGCGACGCTATCTCGAGTTCAAAAGTTGTGACTTTCCATGTTATTGTGACATCCTCGCTATTATCCACAGCCCCACCAACTACTGGAAATGCATTTATCTCCATCCCAACTGTCGCTGACCAATTTCCACGGCCACTGCCATTGTCTGACCATTGAGCACGGATATCGTTCATAGAAATATTTTCAACCATATATTCTAATCCATCATAATTATCTACAAAATTCCAGATGAAATTGATGGCTGCACCGCCCCCTCCTCCACTACAGGCGCTTTCGTCTGATTGGTCATCAGGCATTCCAGTAATCGAAGATAAGTCAGTAGAGGCACTAACTCGGTCATTAAATCCAGGACCAGGGTCATCGTTATCTTGGCAAGAAAGGCTTATTTCTACTTTCGCGATATTATGAAATTCCTCTGCTTCAACAAAGTATAGATTCTCTTGTGAGTCTCCATCTCCAAGAGTCATGTCTTCTGAGAATTCAGTTTCTGTTTCTGTGAATGAAACCATCCAACTTCCTGATTTAGAAAGTGGATCAACTAACTCTGAATCATCCCCGCCAGCCGTATAGGCGAAATATCCTGGGAATACTAACATGAAGACTACAATAAAGGCTGCATTAGTCATGAACAGTGGATTCGAAGTGTACTTTTGGAAATCCATTAATCTCGGGGAGTCGAAGGGGGTATGAGTGCCTTTCGCTTAAGTGACAATGTTATTCTTCTTCAAAGAAAGTAGGTTTTGTGTGTATTTCTTCAGGTGGCCAATTGCCCAATTCTTTTCCGGATTCAGGCCAATCACCCTTATTTGTTGGAATCCCCAAAGATGTGAAAGAACGTTTTGAGCGACGATATGTAGGTAGAAGATAGCCCAGCCTAGAGCGTTCTCTAAAGGTCCACTTCCACGGCGCACGAGGCAATTTGGCTACCCAATGCTTGATAATAAAGTGAAAGTCTCTTGGGTCCATTTGTTTTGGAACTCTCCATTCCACTTTATGGATAGCACCTGAACTACCCTCTACATGAGACCATGCTGTGAATTGAAGTCCCTTGTAAGGGCCAGTTAGGATATTGACACCGATGCTCCTTGCAGAAGTGGTCAATGGCATGATAATAGCAAAACGATCAACCATCCGGCTGCCTTCGTTTCTTTCAAATTTCCAAGCGGCTTCTTGGACCAACTCTCGCAATGCCCTAACAAGCCCTGCAGGTGGAATACAAGTGGCGATTTCTAATACACCACGGACTTTCTTTCGAGCCACTGTTTTCCTTGCACAATGAATGTGCTTCTAAGCAGTGTGGAAACAAACTGTGTTCTAGCGCTAACCTACGGTAAGGTTGCCCAACTAGTTTGCAGCATAACGCGCGCTCCTGCTTTCGCTGAACCCACATTGTGGGAATCAACCAGGCAGTTGCCTGAGCGTTTGATGTTGCGTTCAGCCAAACAGGGATCCGAGTCCCTCGAAGCCTGCGCCAGCGTCCTCTTCCTCTTCCTCTTCTTCCGCCTCAGCAGGGGCAGAAGCAGCGGCAGCGGGGGCAGCAGCGGCAGGGGCAGCAACAGCAGTTGCCATCGCATCAGCGATGTCAACGCCATCAAGCGAAGCGACAAGTGCCTTTACACGGCCATTATCAGCTTCAACACCAGCAGCGCCAAGTATGGCACTAACGGCATCCTCATCGATGTTTTTCTCAGCAGAGTGCAACAACATTGCAGCATATACGTACTCCATTCATATTCACCTCATTTTTTATTTATTTATTTATTTAGCCGAATAGGTTACCAAGTCCTTCGAACCCGGCTTCCTCCTCTTCCTCCTCTTCTTCGTTAGCCTCGGCAGGGGCTTCCTCAGTTGTCTCGGCGACGGCCACAGCAGCACTTGCTGCTTCGGCTGCTGCACCCAGTAATGAGCGCAGGTCGTCATCCATAGCATCGGAGTCGAGTAGTCCGGCAACGCCCAAAGCATGGGCGTTTGCACGGGATATCAGCAAGGGCAGGGTTTTGCTGGTTGCAATTCCTGCTTCGAGAGCGACGCTTAGTGCCTCGCTGCTCGCCTTGGCGATTAGTGTTGGTGTAGTTTGAGTTGTGAACCACCTGATGTTGCAGGCGAGGTTGAAAGCACCGGCCATTGTTCCGATGAGATCGCTCTCGAACTGTTCGATATCGATATCCAAAACCTTTGGATTGAAGACTGTACCATCTTCAAGGGTGCCACATAAACGTAGGCCAGTAACAATTGGGTTAACGCCAATCTTAGAAAGGAGCATTCCAAGGTCTCCTTCGAATTCTTCGCCTTCTTTTAGAATAGTCAATTTCTTTTGGATGTGGACGTTGCCGCCCATAATTTTTGCAGGTATTCCAACAGAGTTCAATTCTCCAACTATTGGTCCTGGGGGCATGCCTGTGTTCTGCTTCTCGACGACAATGTCGTGAGGTGCAATATCCCCTGGTTTAGCGGCACGGCCGGCTTCGGTCTTCTTCAATTCCCTGAATAAATCAAAACTGTTCATACCTGTCGCACTGATGATTGCAGGTTGGACTGCACCATCAAAAAGAACCTCAAGGTCTTCTTCAATAAATCCAGACTCAGTCCAAGCACGGCGCATCAAGCGCTTCTTTGCAACTTGAATACCCATTTTCAGGCGAAGGTCCTTGCGCATGCCCAGCATTGCCCCAGCGGGAACGCCGTGAATATCGATGACCCCGATTGTGCCGCCAGCCTGAATTAATTCCTTCAGGTTTGCAACAGTATCTTTCTTCCATGGTGATACCTTTGGAATCAGAAAATCACCTCCACCTTGTGCGATGGACCCATTGTGGTCTTGATGTGAAGCGAACGAATGTTTCCCGCACCACGTTCTAACTTAGTGATGACACGAGTCCAAACGGTCATAGCATTCTCAATCAACTCATCCTCAGTTTGGCTGAGGGTACCAATTGGGGTGTGGAAGGTTACTCTATCACGACTACGAACCATGACGGTGCTCTCAAGACCCTTTGCAATCATTGCTGGATCTAAGTTTGGAGGAACTGGGCGTGGCATCTTTCCACGAGGTCCTAGAACTACACCGAGGTAGCGTCCAATTAGTCCCATGTGAGGGACTTCTGAAAGGAAGTAATCGTACTTCTTTGCCATTTTCTTGGCCTTGGTCTTGTCGCTCCCCAATTCTTCTATGCTAGATGGGTCTATGACTGTGATTCCAGCATCTTTTGCTTTGATTGCTGCATCAGCAGATGCAAACATAGCGATGGATACTTTTTTGCCTCGACCTGAAGGAAGACGTACTTCCTCCTGGATACGGTTGGCTGGGTTCTTCAAGTCGACATCACGAATTGTGAATGCCATGTCGATGCTCTCGACGAAGGAACGCTTAGGTGCCGCTTCAACAGCGTCTTTTATTGCTTGACTAATTTTTGTTTGCATGATATTTCACCCCTGCGGTCGGCGAAGTGGCTTTCACCACCTCTCCCGCGGTCCGTGATGGCTTCAGAAGCGGTCATTCCAATCTCCGTTGGAAATTACCTCCAGTGCTTCTTTTGGCCACAGTCCATCCACCTTAACACGCATCGAAACACAAGTTCCGATGACCTCTCTGGTCTGAGCCTTGAGGTCAGCACCTGTTAGGTGTCCTTCTCCCGCCTTTTGCTTGGCTACCTCGATAGCCTTCTCCAGTGGGAGGTTTTCGGTAGCTGCATCAATGCTTCCATTGCACTTCTCAACACCAAGAGCCTTGATGATGAGTTTTGAAGTCCAGGGTTGTGGCATGTCATTCACTTCCTTTGCCTACGGACGTGGGCATTCGGCCGACTTGACTACCCTATTTAATCGCGCCGCGCGGCTTTATTGGGTTTTCACTCCTCCCTCTCGATGACTCTAACGTGATCTCCACGCATGTTTAGGGTCATTGGGATGTCGGCTTCGTACAATTCCATGGACACTTCTTCCTTGGATTCTGCGACACTAACAACGCGGGCTTTCTCTCCCTTGAAGGCACCAGTGATAATCTCAACGAGGCAGCCTACTTCGATTCCAGAGGTTACTGCCTTTGGTTCCAAGTATGGTAGAATATCCAACAATGGTGCTTCAGCGGAATTTTGTCCACCGAGAACTGCCTTGGCGTTCTTTATTGGAGTAGAGAGCATGACACCTCTTGTCTTACGGTCTCTACCTCCGGTACGGCCAATTAGACGCTCAACGTGGTGTCGAGCGCTTGACTCAACCATCACATATCCACGCATGGTAGGTGGGTGTAGAATTGCAAAAATCTCGTTTTGAATCATTGCCAGTGAACCTGAACCACTCAAGCGCGCTCGCATCTCAACCGCTACTCTTTGCTCTGATCCAATTCCAGTCTTAACGACGTAAAGGTAAGAAGACACATCACCGTACATATCGCGAAGAAGGCGGTCAACATGTCCACCTTCACGGTCTTCTGTGTAACATAGGTTACGTGTAGTGCTGTGTTCTCTGTCATCGATGACAATATCTCCGGGGTCAATCCATTGGTGTTCAACATAAAGACCACCGGGGATGACATCATCAGTATCTGAAACTACTAACCAAGGAGTCACGTCAGTCAATCTATTACCCATGGAAACTCCTCTGGCAGGAGAGTACCTAACTGCGGTCAAATTTTCTGCTGGAATGCCAGTACATTCGACTACCCTGCCGATGACTTCTTCTTCATCTATTCCAACACCATAAACGCCATCCCAAAGATCTGCGAAATCAGGGTCTGAGTCCGATCTACGGAGTAACAATAATTTCTCGCCATGCCTAACAAACGCAACATATGAATCACTCATTAAATCACCTCAGTAACCGATTCCCATCCACTTAAAGAATCCGGGAATTGCATTGTCCATAATAACTAGAATAATGAAACCAATGAGGCCAAGAATAAACAGACCAATCCCGCAGATGATGCTTGTCTGCTTGAATTCCTGTTTTGTTGGCTTGCGCGCCATCCTTAGAATGCGTGCCCATGACCCTCTTCCAAGGCGGCGGAAACCGGCCTCAATACGGTCTTGTGTAGCCTGTACTTTATCCTCGAAAGTGCGCTCTGAACCTTCTTCTGAATGCTTGTTATCCGACATGGTAGAACCTCGGGCTTGCCATGCGACCTGCCCTCTCCATTTAACCGCGACGGAAGACCAACGCGGTCTCTAGAATAAACGTCGGGTTCATCATGGTCGACCCTCGGCCATGTTCTGAAGCGCATGTCAAATATCGACCCATATTCTACTCTTGGAGTTGGAAAAGACTCCAGTGATGCTGAAATCAAACGTGCTTGGCGCAAGTTAGCCCGCCAATATCATCCCGATAGAAATCCTGGTGATTCAGCCGCAGAAGAGCGTTTTAAGCGGATTCAAGAAGCAGGAGACATGATTGGTTCAGCTGAAACACGGAAAAAATACGACGAAGAAAGTCAGATGAGAAATATGTTCGGAGGGGGCGGAAATCCCTTTGCTGGAAACAACCCATTTGGTGGAGGAAATCCATTCGGAGGCGGTGGTGGTATCGAAGATATGATTGGACAGATGTTTGGTGGTGGTGGGGCTAGGCCCCGCCAAGCCCAACAAGCCCCCCGTGAACCACAAAAAGGCAAGGACCTAACAATCCACCTCGATTTAACTATGGAAGAAACGTTGGAGGGTGGAAAGAGACCAGTCTCCTTTACCCGATTAACTCGTGGACATATCGGTAATATGACTCGTGAAAGCAAGAAGGTGAATGTGAATATTCCAGCCAAAGCAAAGAATGGTCAGTCTATTCGTTTGCGAGAAATGGGCCATGAACATCCAGAAGGTGGTCAAGTTGGTGATGCTCATCTGATTATTCGAATCGACCCAGGTGATGGTCGACGTTGGGAGAATGATTCATTGATTCAAAGTGTTGAGATTCCTTACAGTATGTTATTACTAGGTGGAAAGGTGAAAATTAGCACTCCATCAGGTAAGTCTGGTAATTTAACGATAAAGGCAGATTCCCGAATCGGGGATCGTCGCCGAATGGCTGGAATGGGTTATGATGGTGGGCACCTCGACCTTGAATTAGTATTGTTAGAAACTGATGATTTGTCAAAGGCCCAAATCAAGGCTTTAGAATCTTTGAAGGATTCAGGTTTGTGAATCATTTCAAAACACTTACCCTTGAGGATGGCGTATGGGGGATTCTGCCAAAAGAGATTGGTCTAGCCTAGCGCGCTGGATGATTCCACGAAAGCGCAAAGTCCACTTTGTTGTTATCGCCATTACATTGCTGATGATTCCCGGTGCATTATCAGCCTTGGAACCCATCGATATGGAATCCTATGAAATGGATTCACCTGAAATATTAGCCCAAGAAGTAATTGATGAAGAGTTTCAATCTACTGAACAAGTCATTGGCTATGTTCTTGGAATAAGAGATCCTTCATTGATAGAAGAAGACTTCACGCCTGCTTCTTTACTGGAAGATGGTTCTCCTGATGCAACAAATCGACCTGAAGCATCGGAGATGGCTGATTTTTCAAATACCTATGAAAATGGGGGAATCCTCAATCTTACTGCACTAAGAGAAATCGACCTGAAAGGTGAAACTGCTCGGGCTCATACTCTGGGTTCATATCTCAAACCCTTAGTCGATGATGTAACTGGTGGAAACACCGATGGCGTACTCAGCCTAACCGATATTTTGCGTAGTTTCATGAGTAATGATTCAATCCTCACGCGAGGGGGCAATTCACCATGGGGCCCAATTCCTCCAGCAACAAATTGGTCTGATTGCGGAAGCCTCGAATGTCTTTCATTCGATGATGATAATCTTACTCAAGGCCATATCGATATGGCGGTGGCAAGGATGGTAACAAATTCAGATGGCTCTTTTTTGCGTTGGTTATCTCTAGATAGAAAGTGGATTGAGGATTCATCTTCACCTGCAGTTAATTCTGATGATATTCATGGCAGATGGAGTTCAACTTCTTCTTGGTTATTGATTCAACTTGATAAGAAAAAAATGGAAGAGGCTGGTTGGACTTTTATTTGGAAGGATTCTACTCAGTTGACTGAGCCTCGTTTTGTAGATGGAGAACTGAACATTGGAGGATACCGCCTTGTTGACGGGGAGTTTGAACTACGTCCACCTCACTATAACGAGAGTGTTTGTTCTCAGATGTCTCAGCCTTGTGCTGCGGAATGGTCGATGCTCCACCTTGAAGGGGTCATTCGTACAACCGATAATCATGTCATCAGTCTGTCGATTGGGGATGGGGTTAATATCGAAGTAAATCGCGAAATTCAATCTTCATTATGGCTAATAATTTTGATGGGTATTGCAATTGCCATACTGCTTTGGGCTAGTTTACGTCGCTTTTCTGATGTGGCGATTGTTGGGGGGGCATTGGTACTTTCACTTCTCTGGATGCAAGGGGCGATCGGTCATGTTTCGAATTTTGGTAATTGGAGTGGCATCCAGTTGATTCACCGCAGTCAATTTTCTAACTTACTGCCGATTCTTATTCTTGCTCTGGGAATCGACGATAGCTTACATGCATTGCATCGTTACAAAGAAGAGCGGGGCTTGGGTAAAAGCCCACATGAAGCAGCCGAGGTAACCGTCGCTAAAGTTGGCCGAGCAATAATGCTGACATCTGTAACTACAATCGCGGCCTTTAGCTCTAATCTATTCTCTAATATTGCTGCTCTTCGTTCATTCGGTTTGGAGGCTGGACTTGGGGTTGCTTGTGCCTTTATGCTGACTGGGGTTTGGGCTCCGCTGGTTCGTTTATCATTTGATGAATGGCTAGAAAAGCGTGAGAAGTTGAAAGAGGAGCGCAAAGACCAATTGCATTTGGTTCCAAAGAGTTGGTTAGAATGGACTGCTGTGAATTCAGCAGCCAAACCAAATAAATTTATCATTACAGTTTTAGCACTACTAGTTACTATTCCCGCAGCATTTGGAATGGCTGCCCTCGAAGGTGATTTCAAAGTCGAAGATTTTTTGGATGAAACTTCTGATTTTGCCATCGGCGTTAACCTAATTCAACAGAGATTCACAGAAGAAGGAGAACCAGCAGCAATTCTTGTCGAAGGTGATATTGCTGACCCACGGGTATTCGCGGCCATTGAAGAAGCTCGCATTAACATGAATACCACCAAAGATGGCTTCGATGCAAAATTAACAAGAACTCCAAGCGGGAAAGTCGATATCAATGCAATCGATGAGATAATCTGGTTCACTATCGCCTCTATGGCTGAAAATTCAACACCATTTGAAGCGGCTGGATGGAATTCGTCTGAAGTGGAAAATGGAGTCAACTGCCCCTTGACTACTGGAATAGTTCCAACTCCTGATTTATCCAAAAAAGGCTGCTTACTTTTCTTCTATGGTTTTGCCAGTATTTACGGGGTTCCGGCTAGTAATACCGTTCCTGGAATACCCCCTTCAGTAGTAGCATTGTACATCTATCCCGAACAACAACTCAACGCTTCAAGACCTTGGTTAACAATTGATAATACTACTCCAAGTTACGAACGGATGTTGCTGAGGTTCGGAATCACTAGACCAGAAGATTTCCCCTCGATGGAGCCGGCATTGAAAGAGTTAGAAAAGGATTTGAGCCCTTTCGCAAACCTATCTGCTGCTGATTCACTGCGAGAAAGATTGCCATCTTTTAGCGTGGATGAGCCTGTTTCATGGGTGATGTGG
>JAAZXA010000072.1 GCA_014240385.1 Methanobacteriota archaeon
CACTTCAGGCTCAACCGGCAGTGCTTCATCCACCTTCTCTTCCTTCACTTCATAAATTGGTTCAAGCACAGGAAGGGGTATTGAGTCATCTTCCTCTTCTTCGAATAATGCTTCATTTGCATTTTCAATGCTCATATCTGATTTTACCACTTCAGGCTCAATCGGCAGTGCTTCATCCACCTTTTCTTCTTTTACTTCATAAATTGGTTCAAGCACAGGAAGAGGTATTGAGTCATCTTCCTCTTCTTCGAATAATGCTTTATTTGCATTTTCAATGCTCATATCTGATTTTACCACTTCAGGCTCAATCGGCAGCGCTTCATCTTCCTCTTCTTCTATGAAATCATCAAATTCTTCGTATGATTGGTCGATATATTCCATATCTTGAATGGCTGCCTGTAATACTTCTAAATCCATATCTTCCAAATCTTCAACGATGATTTCTTCTTCAGGCACTATGCCTTTCGGCCTCCAAAGATTGGTTCTTTTCTTTTCCCCCTTTGCTTCGAGGGCAGCTACAGCGGCTAATTCAGAAAGATTGAGTTTTAGATTCGCCAACCTTTCAGGTCGTTTGAGGTTGCTTTCCAATTCTTTTTTCGCATTCGGCGCTGAACCATAGGGTAGGCGCTCTAATCTCCTCGCCAGATTTGCAAAATCATTCATCTCATCGCGAATTGAATCTATTAAGGAACCTACTTGAAGAGGGTCGCTTTGTAATAATTGAAGCAGATTTGACACCTCCCAACCAGAGTTGGACCAACCATTAATTTCATTCTCAATTGCACTTATTGGCATTTTTGGTATACGCATTGTTGAGGTTGCTGAAGAAAGCCCAACATTACTGGTTGAAGAATGAACTACAGATTCTAATTCTTTAAGATTAAGGGAATCTATGTCATCTGAAATTATCTCGTATCCACCCAGCCTTAATTGTTTGATTTCCTGGATTAGCATTCTCCTGTGGCGTTCATTTCGAATCGCCTTTTTCTCAACATGATATTGGGCTAAAGTAACCAATTCCGGATCTTGAATGGCCATTTGTAGATTTGAAACATGGTGCTCCACCTTCTCCACTCCACTAAGTGAAGTATCTAGGTCTTCAAGGCGCCTAACTAATTCTAAAGATGACCGGAGGGCATGCAGGTTTGCTTGCCATTCAATCATACTTTCAACAGGGTTGCTTTCCATTTTTGTACGCCAAGCAGACATATCAAAACCTAACTCCGACCATGAAGATATTTGTTCTTCAGCCTGAATTCTAATGGTTTTCAGTTCTTGTTCAGCAGCAGCAATCAACTCCTCCAATTCAGTTGTTTTAGCCAAGTCCCCACCAATTTCAAGAACAGACTCATTGAGGGGGGGCCATAATTCTGTAATATTCGCCGCCTTTCCAATGAGTTCATCATGTTGTGCCGACCTTTTCTCTAATGAGTCGATGACTGATTCCAAATAGAGCATGTCTTGACGTTGTGAACTTACTTCGGGCGGTAGGGTGAAGCCACTGGAAGTCAGCACTCTCAACCGCTTTCCGACTTTGAGGTGGCGCAAATCTAAATCCCTTGCAGTTGCTTCAACTTCAAGCATAATGTTCCTAATTTCTTCTTCAGAATCGATGTTAAGGTCATTTATTCGGGAAAAAATATTTTCTGCTAATACACGGCTAAATGGTTCAATTGAAGCAGAAATTTCCTTTTTTACAATATCTATTTTTTCTGCTACTTGTTCCAGTTTTCCAACCAAATCATATGCTTCACCTAGGTTTTTTGTCAGTACTAATTCCGCATTAACACCCTTTTCATAAAGGGAAGTAACCATATTTTCAAGATTATTCCATCTCAATACTTGGCTCTCTTCAAGTTTCGCAACTTCCCCATCTAGTTCATTTAACAAATTAGAGTTCTCAAATAACTCTCCTAGTAAAGACCCCTTTGCAATAAACACAGGATCAAGGAAATCTAACCTAGAAACAATAGATTCTAATTCTTCTATTTTCCCTGCATTTTGCCAATTTCGCACAGAGGCTTTGGCATCTATTGCCCACGGCCTTTTATTGAGATTAAATTTGCCAAATTCTTCCTGAACAAGTTCAACATTTAATGGGTCATCTAAGAGGTCGAGCCAAGCAATTGCGGACTCAGCATGTCTATCGTTTAGGGAAGAGATTTCGTTTCTCAAATCTTCAGCAATGTTAACACAGCGCTCAACAAACAAAACAAACTCAGTAGCATTTTGTTCATCATTTAGTAACTTTGACTCAATCCTATCGGTTTGGTAACCCATTTCTTGCCATCGAAATAATCGTTCCTGCCACCAAATCAAAGGGGTCGTTTTCTCATCCATGGCCGCCACCCCTTATCCACGCCTATACGGAGGGTGGGCTTTTCCTTTACGGCTGTTCAAGGTGTTGGAAACGGGAATCTACCAAACAAACCAACCTTTCAAGCTAAAGATTATGCGGAGTTCATAAAACCCTCAAGGCGCGGTTGGCACGTAATGGAAGCACTCTCTATACTGTTTGGTCTAACAATTATCGCCGGTGGCGGCGCTTTAGGATGGCGAATTAGCCAACTCGAAAAGAGCATTCTTATTTTAAAAGAGGAATCAATCCAGAAGATGGAGGAGCAAAAGTCCTCTAACAATTCTAGTTTAGTGGCGGTGCATCATACTCTCGCATCTCTTGATGCTGGAGCAAAAACACTGCTTTCTACTCAACCCCAACTAGAAGGAAGAATAATGCTTCATTCTGCCATCGCAAAATCTGAATCTATTTTAGACCGTCAAGGAGTTTCTTCAACCGATTTGAAAGAAGGAGGACAAAAATTAGTTTCAGCAGTTAGGGATTTAGTCTCTAGCCTACAAGGCGATGGATCATTAGAATCGGCCCCAATGGATGATGTTGGATTGAGCACTCTTTCTCGACGACTTTTCATAGTCTTAGATAAATGTGAACTAGGACCTGCTGATTTGGCATTAAATGGACTTGAATGCCGTAGATTAGGTGCATTGGCACATTCGGTTGGCGAAAATAAGTGGGCGTTGAAATGCTTTGAATGCGCAAACCTCCAGATTCCAGGCGACACATCATGTTTGAAAATACTTGAAAATTTAGCCAGCCACGTTGGAGACACTGGGGCTAGATTACACTGGCTTGAAGAACAACTTTACCTTGCCCCTGACAACCCAGAATTACTCCGGAGTCACGCACACTTGATGGTGAACATTGATGATTCGGCAGCAGAAAAAGATGTCAAGAGATTGGAAGCCCTAGGGGTCGACACACCTGCAGATAGGAGTTTGCTATCTGGGCTAAGAGAACGCGCAGGTGCTCGTAATGAAGCACTTGAATCCTTAGATAGAGCATTAGAAGAAGACCCTACAAGGGTTTCAGATTGGTCTACTAAAGCGAAAATGCATTTGGAAATGGGCGAAATGGATGAGGCACTCATCGCAGCAGATGCTTGTCTATCCCTCGACAGACAACAAGGAGATGCATGGGTGGTTAGAGCTCATGTTCTCAAACACCGACCAAGCGAGTTGAAAAATGCCTTGAAGGCAGTAACACATGCCGTCGCCCTTTCAGCAGGCGGCAGCGAATCCATCTTACTGAAGGCTGATTTGCTAGCCGCATCAGGAAGAAGTGAAGAAGGAAAGGATTGTCTTGAATCCTCTTTACTATCAAATCCGCAGGATTCTGAATTGCGTTCAGCCATGGCTGCAATGGCCCTCCAATCTGCGGAATTGCAAAAAGCCACTGATTTGCTAAGGTCAACACCTTTGGAATCAATGTCCGACCCATCTATTCATATTCAATGGGGCCGCCTACATCTTGCTAGTGCAGATTTACATAGAGATGGAACCGGTGAAACTGATAATAGATTATTATTGATTGCCAAGGAGTCTTTTGATGAGGCATTAAGACTTGATCGAGAACAAGGCATCGGCTGGTTGGGAATGGCGAGGATACAGAGGCGCCTAGGAGACAAAGAGGCAGCGGCAATTTCCTTAACGAGGGCGCAAAGATTGCTTTCTGAAGACCAGCCTGCATTAGCAACCGAATGTGCACTATTAGCATTAGACAATGGGAAGATTTCAGAAGCTGAAAGATTAATCGAAAACGCATCCATTCACGACAATAGATCTGCAACCATCCCATACTTGAAAGGAAATATTGCTAGTGCAAGAGGCTCTTTTTCAGAGGCAAAGTCATTTTATTCAGAAGCATTAACAATTTCTTCGGGACATAGCCGCGCATTATTGAATAGAATCGCTTGTTCAATGGCAATGGATGAGGCTCACCTTGCACTTGATGATTGTAATACATTACTTGAGCGCGCGCCATCATTACATCTTGCTCGATTAAGGAGAGCAGAGGTATTCATGCACTTGGCTGAATGGACTCAAGCAACAGCAGATCTTGATTTGGTATTGGAAAATAACCCACGCCACACTCATGCACTAACTTTGTTGGCTGGCTGTAATATCGCAATGGGCCGTCCAGAATCTGCAGAGTTACCATTGAATGAGGCTTTGAGAATTGACCCCACCAATGCTGAAGCATGGCACCAAAGAGGGCTACTTTACATGGAATGGGGAAGGTCTGATGCAGCGTTAGCGGATTTCGAAAAGGCTGCAAAAGCAGACCCAAATCACCTTGATGCAAGATTGTACATTGCAGCCAGCCAACACGGCTCCGGCGCCTGGGAAGAAGCAAGAGATGCTTGGGCAGAGGTTCTTGAATTGAATCCTGAAAATGAAGTTGCTAGACATCGATTATCCCAAGCCGAGTCATATTTATTCGATACCATCAGCCAATAGAATAAGATAAGGATGCCATCTTTCATCACTTCATGGGCCTTGAACCTGGAGATGAAGCACTAACTTTTAATTTGACAAATGCCAACTCTGAAGTTGGTGGAGGAGAGGTATCACTTTCCGATATAGTAACTGAAAGCGGGGCTATCGTAGTTTTCGAATGCAACCATTGCCCATATGTAATCGGTAATATTGAAAGGATGGAAAAAATGGCCAGTAGGGCAAGAGAATATGGCTTGGGATTCGTGGGAATAAATGCAAACGACGCAGTGAATTATCCAGACGATTCTTTTGAGAATATGCAGAAAAGAGGCAACAACATGTCATATGCCTACTTGCATGATGAAAGCCAAGAAGTCGCTGAACAATGGGGGGCAGAACGTACCCCCGAATTTTATCTGCTAGATGGTAAGAGCAATGTTGTTTACAGAGGTAGATTGGATAATAGCCCAAATGACCCAACAAAGGCAACTACGAGTGAATTAATGGAAGCAATGGATGCAATGCTAATGGGTGATAAACCGGTAGTTGAACGCACTAGGTCAATTGGTTGCTCAATCAAATGGAAGTAAAAACCACCTTTTCTCCCTAACAGGAGGTTCAAAGAGGTTGAGGGGCTCCGATGTAATATGCAGCCGGGTAATGCCCTCGCCGAAGAGCGCATTCAGGCATTCATTGATGACGTATCCGTGATGAAGTTGAAACCATCCCATCTAATGTGGTATCAAGTAGATGTGGCAAACCTTGTTCAATCAACAAGCATCGTTCATCACGAAGTTAGTCCAGCCTCTGGTGAATGCTTACTATTCCTTGAAAAAAGCCTAGTGTGGTGCAGTCCAAAAACTGGAAAAATCCATCACCACCCTAAACACCTAATCCATTGCTTTGTAGATGACTATCGTTTAGGCGAAAGAAAATCCGGAGATCCATTGATTCGAGGAGAATTATTCAGTATAACACCTCAAAATGAACAATTATGTTGGCTACTTGAATCTAATGATGAACAAGATTTACCCTCCATTCAAGAAAAGGTATCGAACTGGATGGCTTGGTTGAACCGCTGACCTAACCGTTTGCTTGAAGAATCAACCACCACTCGCGATAAACGGAGAGATTGGATGAGCGACCTCATCAGCGGCCTTGATGCAAGAATGGTTATCGATAGTCGCGGCATGCCTACCTTGGAAGTGGATTGCTATGTTGACGGGGTGTTGATGGGGAGAACAGCAGTTCCTAGTGGGGCTTCAACCGGCTCTTATGAGGCGGTTGAATTGCGTGATGGAGATCCATCCCGATGGTTTGGCAAAGGTGTTGACCAAGCTATTCTGAATGTGGTTGAAAACATCCAAGAGGCGATTGTTGGAGTGCCAGTTGATGCTCAAAAGGAAATCGACGAAATTCTGATTGAATTGGATGGCACCCCCAATAAAGCAAAACTCGGTGCAAATGCAATTTTAGGAACGAGCATGTCTTGTTTACATGCGGGTGCAGCAGCCCATGAACTTCCACTTTGGCGATATATTGGTGGCGTTAAAGGTGGGCAAATGCCAGTGCCAATGTTGAATATTCTCAATGGAGGTGTGCATGCAAACACCAATGTCGATATTCAGGAATTCATGGTCATGCCGCATGGATTTGATGATTTTTCTACTGCATTAAGAGCGGGTGTGGAATGCTATCATTCGCTCAAAGCCTCTTTGAAAGCCGATGGTTTACTTTCTGGAGTTGGAGATGAAGGAGGCTTTGCCCCAAATCTACCGAGCAATGAAGATGGTCTGAAGTACATGGTAAAGGCAATCGAAGGAGCAGGATATAGCACTGAAGAAATCGGTATTGCATTAGACGTGGCTAGTACCGAATTCCATAGCGAAGCGGGTTATGCTTTTGATGGGCGCATAATAGATGGTGAAGAATTGGCTACAGTTTACTCTGGTTGGCTAGACGACTATCCATTAATTTCAATCGAAGATGGCTTTGATGAGGACGATTGGCCTTCATGGTCAAATTTTATGCGCAGCAATGGGGACAGGGTGCAATTGGTTGGCGACGATTTATTCGTCACTCAAGCGGAAAGACTTGCTCAAGGCATAGAGAGCCGTGCTGCCAATTCAATTCTTGTTAAGGTAAGCCAAGTTGGTACAATTACAGAGACATTAGAGACTATGGCGATGGCCGATGATGCAGGGTTCAACTGCGTAGTTAGCCATAGGAGTGGTGAGACGGAGGATACAACCATTGCAGACTTAGCAGTTGGAACAAGGGCAGGTCAAATCAAAACCGGCGCACCTGCTCGCAGCGATAGGTGTGCAAAATACAACCAACTTCTCAGAATTGCAGAGAATGTTGAGGAATACGCACAACCATTCTGAGGTGGAGGCGTGGCCTTAGAGCATCATACCCAAGGGCCCGGGTGGGTGCCCGATGAAGCATACATCTACAGCCGCTGGGAGGCTTTGAGAAAACCGCTGAATCTCCCAATTTCTTCAGCATATTTAGATGATGACGCTGATTCAATCCATGCTTGGATAAGCAACAACAAAAAGATAATTTCAGTAGGAAGGATTCACCTAATCCAACCTCAAAGTGATGGTGCAATGGCAGACCACTCTGGAGAAGGGGCGGCTACATGTCCCGCATTTTCACCTTTAAATGGGGAAAATGGTTTCCCATCTAAGAATAGTTTGAGGCCGGCAGCACACATTCGGCAAATGGCAACTGTTGAAAACCAAAGGAGAAAAGGTCATGCAGCAGCGGTACTCACTTTGTTAGAAATCTCTTGTGTTGAGCAATGGGGGTGTAAAAGTGGTTGGTTACAGGCGAGATTAGAAGCAATTCCATTTTATCGCTCCCAAGGTTGGAAAGAATTTGGCAGCCAATATCATATTGAAAAAATAGGCCCCCATATGTCAATGTGGAAACAGTTCGGTGGTGTTTGAATGGAGGCTGGAGATGGATTATCGGAATGGAAATCCGAAAGCCTTGATTTAGAAAGGCCATTATCTGCAGGAAAAGAAACAAAGCGTTTGCAGCAAGTTCCACATGAACTGCTGATTATTGAAGGAAACTGCATTGGCCACGCGGCGTTGAGAAGGCTTGGTCGAACTATTGAATTACACACGGTTGTCATTTCACCTGAACAAAGAGGTAGAGGTTATTCACATATCTTAGTGGAGATGGTGCTTCGACGATGGCATCAAGACAGAATTTTACATTCAGTATCTATTCAACCTTCTGTTGACTTAGCAGCAGCAGTGAGAGGTGATAAACCAATAGAAGAAGTATGGCGTAGGCCAATGATTTGTTTCACTCGTCACCCTTCTTTGGCTGCTACTCTTACTGCAAGTGGATTTGTACATGCTCACAAAAAGAGGCGCTGGTGGACCCTCTGGTTGCGTAGACATCCACTTGGGATATTATCAACTAGGACTTTGATTTCTCTATTATTGAATAGATTCTCAAGGGCGTTGAAGATGCTTGCTTTGGCTGAAAAACTACCAGAACGAGCAAAAAAAACAGGAAAAATACGTGCATTCTTCCAACATAGAAGACGCTTATTCCACCAATTATCCCACCTCGCAGATAACCGTCTCTTCGTTCTAAAACCAAAATCACCCCTAAATCTTCATTCCCAAAGAGATGGAGAAGACATTGAAGATAAACTCAAAGCAATGGGTTTGGATATTACGATTCACACCCAAGATAGGGATAAAGATCTCAGGAAAGAGGAAAGCGAATCTTGGGATCAAGGAGCCAAAGATGAAACTCCTTTCGTTGATTTAACCGAAGAAGAATGACAACGCTTTTCGCAACAATAGTGCAATAGAAGGAGCACGGACCGAGATTTGAACTCGGGTATCAGGATCTGCAGTCCCGCACATAGCCGCTCTGTCATCCGTGCGCAAGACGGGCCAGAAGCAGGTTGTATTTCAAGGCGTTTGAATAGCCACTGGGCTCCATCACCTTGAAGTCTGATAAGTGTGTGGGATGTTGTCGAGTCACGTCCTCGATGGTGAACCTCATGCCGGACCTCAATGACAACATCGACCAAGTTGGTCGTGGTTTCGCTGATTTTTTGGCCCCCCCTCCGGAAGGCGTAATTCGCTTTACAGTAGGGCAACCAGATTTCATTACCCCTGAAAAAATCAGGCGCCGAGCAATTCAAGAAATTGAAAACGGCAATACTTTCTATACCCGTTCAGCTGGAGACCCTTCTCTTTGCAAGGCGCTGACTTCTTGGTTAGAAGAGAAACTCAAAATCAATGTTGATTGGGAAGATGTAGTAATTACGCCGGGCTGTAAGCAAGCACTATTCTATGCGTTTTTGGGCTTAGGTAACCCTGGTGATGAAGTTCTCCTATTGGCGCCCGCCTGGCCCTCATATGCATCGATGATTACTCACCTTAGTATGAAACCAATTCATGTTCCAGTACGAAAGGAGGATTTCCATCCGGATATGGATGCACTCGAGAATGCAGTTTCTAATAATACCAAATTTCTCGTTATCAATTCCCCTAATAACCCAACTGGAGCGGTTTATACTGCTGATGAAATCTCTGCCTTGGTAGATTTTGCTAATCGCCACGACTTATGGATTATCGATGACTTGATTTACGCAACAATGACTTGGGGGGATTCCTCATACACCTCGCCAACCATTTTCCCTGGTGGTGCTGAACGCACCTTGAGTGTTGGTGGGTGGAGTAAGGCGTGGGCGATGACTGGTTGGAGAATTGGTTTCATCACTGGCTCAAGCCAAGCAATGAAAGCGATTCATCTTTGCCAAAGTAGTATAGCATCTCACGCTCCAACATTTTTGATGCCGGCTGCAGAGACTGCTCTCGAAGACGAGGAGAGTAGAGTGGAAATGCAAAATTCATTCGCTAAACGGCGAGACTTTATCCAACAGGAATTACAGACAATCCCCGGTATTACAACTTGGAAACCTGAAGGCGCATTTTACATTATGATAGACATAAGTGGAACAGGCATGGATTCTGTAACTTTCGCTAACCGCGCTCTCGCTGAAGCTCAAGTACAATTGATTCCATGTTCATTAATGCCTCATGGAGAAGGCATGTGCCGTATTTCATATGCTACAAACATTGAAAACATAAAAGAAGGATGTCTGAGACTAAGAACATGGCTAACCTCCTTGCAAAAGGCATGATGCTTCGCGTAGCATCATTGATATAGGGTCTCGTAAGACCACTATGCAGAGGGAACGTTGGGTTCCCTATGAACGACCCGTGTAAAAGAATGAGCGAGGTAATTGACGAAATCGAGGAACTGCGGACAAATTCAGGACCAATAAACGGTCCTGTTACAGCACTGTTTGAGTGTGCCGCAGCCGCCCTAAATTCGAGTAGACCCAGTGCAAGCACGGTTAACCTGCAAAATCGCGTACTGAATAGCCGTCCAAATAGCCGGCTTTCAGACGTAGAGAGAGAACAGCGGGTTCTCTGATCAAAACAAATCTAAAAAAAGGAGAGATCAAGAATGAATATGAATAGAAAGACAATGAGCATGCTTGTGGCAATGTTCCTCGCCATGTCTGCACTAGCTGCAGTCAGCGGAGACGGTTCAGACCCTCTAGACGGCACCGATGGTGGAGCCGACTGGGACGGAGACGGACTAACAAACGCAGAGGAGCAAACCCACGGAACGAACATGAACAACGCGGACAGTGACAATGACGGAATACCTGACGGTTGGGAAGTAGCAAACGGACTAGATCCATTGAATGCTGGAGACAGCAGCACGGATTCAGACGGTGATGGCCTTTCTAATTACCAGGAGTACCTAAAGGGCACCAATCCAAACAATGCCGACACCGACGGTGACGGCAAGGGCGATGCGACGGACCAGTTCCCGACTGACCCTAACGATGGTGAGAGTTCCGACTCCGATGGAGACGGAATCCCTGATGCGTACGATCCTGATTACCAGGAGTCTAACGCTGGTTCAGGAGACGGTGGCACCCAAGGTGGCGGCGAATCTGAAGACCAGGGTCAAGGCGAAGGTGAAGGTCAAGGACAAGGACAAGGTCAGGGACAAGGTCAAGGACAAGGTCAAGGACAAGGTCAAGGACAAGGTCAGGGACAAGGTCAAGGACAAGGTCAAGGACAAGGTCAGGGACAAGGTCAAGGACAAGGTCAAGGACAAGGTCAGGGACAA
>JAAZXA010000073.1 GCA_014240385.1 Methanobacteriota archaeon
AGTGTCGACGTTTAGAGTGCAAACCAAATATCGAGGTTATTACTTTCAGGACTGCGTAATACAATATGAACAAGAAATTCCAAGCACATAATCCTCATTCTCTTGCTCCCCAACAGTCAATGGCTCCCTACAGGCAAAACAAACCTCTGTCCTAGTCTCATTCAACTGCGTATCAACAGCAACCCGTCTATCGAAGACGAAACACTCTCCGTCCCAATAGTCGCCACCTGCATGCTCAAAATATCCAAGAATACCACCTTGCAATTGGCGCACATCTTTGAAGCCCTCTTCCAACATGACAACACTGGCCTTCTCGCAGCGAACTCCGCCTGTGCAAAACATCACGACTGGTTTTTCCTTGTCTAAGTTACAATCTTTCACCGCTTGAGGAAATGCTCGAAACGATTCGATTTCAAAATCAATAGCATCTTCAAAAGTACCCAAACGGATTTCGTAATCGTTCCTAGCATCGAGAATTGTGATATCTTTGCCTTCATCCATCCATTGCTTAAATTCGGTTGGAGTAATATTCTCGCCGGTAAATTCTGCTGGCTTGACTTCATCGACTCCCATGCTGATGATCTCTTTCTTCAAGCGAACATTCATTTTCCTGAATGCACAATCTGTACTGTAGGAAACTTTCTGAGCCATGCCAGCAAAACGCTCATCCTTTTCGATATATTCTGTGAAGCCATCAACTGCCTCTTGACTGCCCGATAGAAAGAAATTGATTCCTTCTGTACTGAGCAGAATTGTTCCCAGTAAGCCGAGTTCCCCACAGACATCTCTGAAGGGTTGACGTAAGGCATCCCTATCGGGTAAATCTACAAATCTGTAGCCGGCGGTATTGACATACTGCTTCGCCATCAAGGTGTGCGAAATTGCTCTCATTCTTCAATGCTCAGGAGAGTGCAAAGAAAGATTCTGCCGCGTTATTACACAACACGATCAGATGGTCTCCCGCAACACCAAAGGCGACGGCACCCAATGCGCATGACCAGATAGCCAAACGTAGGAACCAAGCACGAGGCAAGGGCCTCCTGCGGTCGCTCTCTGCTTCTTCGAAGAACATGACAACTCCAATTCGAAGATAATAGAATAATGAAATGGCGCTATTGATGAAGACTGCAAATGCCAGCCACCAGACCCAGTGTAGGTCGCCAAATGCTGTTATTCCCCCACTGGCAATCAATGAACCTGCATCGCCGGCTGCTACATTGACTATTCCAGCGATTAGCATGAATTTACTCATGAATCCAGCCAGTGGTGGTACGCCTGCCAATGCCAACATGAAGATGAACATCGAGGCTGCAATAACTGGGTCTCTCCTTGCTAATCCAGATAGAGAGCCGCTACGGCTTGCTCCACCATCTAATTCTAACAGTGCTAATACGAGGAAAGCACCGAGTTTGAAGGTGACTAATACCACAAGGTGGAACATGATGGCGGTGACTACCCAGGTTGCCGCTTCTTCTGGGGCGCTGATGTGTCCCCATCTCCAAGCACCAACTGCGGTTAATGCTGCCATCATATAGCCAGCATGGGCAACTGAAGAGTAGGCTAACATTCGCTTTGGATTATCAGAGCCTAAGGCCGCAATATTACCCCAAGTCATAGTGATGACGGAAAGAGTAGCCAAGCAAATCAACCATGCAGCTGAGCCATCGCCTTCAGGAAGTGATATCAAAAGTAGAATACGCATCAAGCCGATGAATCCCATCGCCTTCGATGCCGTAGCAAGAACTCCAGCAATAGGTGAAGAGGCCCCCGAATAAGCATCTGGAGCAGCAAAGTGGAATGGAACAGCACTAACCTTGAATCCGAATCCAACCAGCATCATTCCCAACGCAATATATGCTAAAGAATCAGCATTCTCAAAAGCCCTATCTAATCCTTGGATGACAATAACGCCGCTATCTGCATAGAAGACGTGTGAAGAAACCTGTAAGTTCCCATGCCAAATGTAGAGTAATGACATACCGTAAAGTCCGATTGCCGAGGCTGTAGCACCGACGATGAAGTACTTGACACCACCTTCAGTACCAGCCTTACTCTCTTTGTGGAAGGCGACTAAGACATAAATTGCCAGACTTGCTAATTCAAGTCCAAGGAAAAGCATGAATAAATCTTGAGCCAATGCAACAATTGCCATTCCCAAACCTGACATCAGCAATAAGATGTGGAAGTCTACTTGACGGCGATTGTTAATTAGTGCCTTGACTGAAAGGTTCTTGCTCGGCTTACTAGCAGGCATTCTCGAAATTGTTGCTACAGCAGCCAACATCAAGGCACCAAAGAATAGAATCTCAAAGACTCTAGCAAATCCATCAACCTTTAGCAATACTATCATTTCAGATGATTCTCCCGAATATAGGATCCAACGCGTAGCATTTCCCATCAGGCTTGCAAGAGCAAGAATAGTCGCTATCAACAAGGTTGCGATAGAGATTATCGCAGGCATACGAGGGTCAGAAGTTGCCTTGAAGCGCTGTCCTCCAAAGAACCACGGAATCCTAATCTTTGTCATCGGTAGGCGGATTTTTGCCTTACCAAGATTTGGTATCACGATAAGGGCGATGATTCCCATCAACATGACGAATTCTGGCATCAAAGCACTCAAAGTTTGGCCGTCGCTGAATAATTGGTGCCAAACCGCTTGGCTTCCCTCATTCACATGGCTTGTCATCTCAGGCACCCCCTGCTACAAGGTTGAGTAAACCGCCCATACTGAAGTAGAAGTGGGAATTTGCATAGGCCGACATCATATCCCAAATAATCCATGGTAGAACTCCGAATAAGACGATTAGAAGAGCCATCAATAGATTGCCTATATTCTCCCAAGGTGAGATATCTCTTGCATCTTCTGCTGCCATGCCTTCTGGTAAGACGACCTCTCCAGAGCCCTCGAAGATAGTACGCTGCATCGACCAGAGGTAGTACCCAGCGGTTATCGCTAGAACAAGTGCTGGAAGCAATACCCACCAACCAAAGGTCATCCAAACTGCAACAAGGACTGTTATCTCAGCAACGAATCCTGCTAGCAATGGTAGGCCAAGGCTAGCCATCCATGAGAACATCATGTAGACTCCTAAGAATGGACTGGCCTTTGCTAAGCCGCGAGTAGAACCAATCTCCAAAGTATGGTAATGATGCTTGAAAGAACCGCAGACCGAGAATAACATCGGCGAAATAATTCCATGAGCAAACATCATGAAAATAGCACCGGCAAAGCCGAGAGGTTGCATACTTGCAATTCCTAAGATTACGATTCCCATGTGTGAAACCGATGAATAAGCAACCATCCGCTTCAGATTAGTCTGACCTAGACAAACGATTGAGCCGTAAACTAAACTGATCATCCCAATAGCCAACAGTAGATATTGATACTCAGCAAGAGCATGTGGGAACAGGGTTAGAGGTAGGCGGAACATTCCGTAAGCACCCATTTTCAGCATGACACCAGCCAGCACCATCGAGCCGCTTGTTGGAGCCTGAACGTGAGCATCGGGAAGCCAGGTATGGAATGGAACTGCTGGCAGTTTTACCAAGAATCCAAGCATCAACATCAGGAAGAGTGCATTCTGCATACTCGAACCCAACCAAACAGAACCATCATTGGCTGCCATTTGTGCGCTATTTGTCATATCTATCATGCTGAAAGTTCTACCAGTTAGGACTCCTCTATCGATGAGGTATTGGCTTGGGTCTTGAAGGAAGTAAAGAGTGACGATACCCAAGAGCATGATGACTGAGGCTGTAAAGGTGTAGAGGAAGAATTTCTGAGCCGCATAGCGTCTATCCTTCCCTCCCCACTTTAAGATAAGGAAGAACATTGGAATCAATGTTAATTCCCAAAAGACGTAGAACATGAACATGTCAAGTGCTACGAAAACACCGATTAGAGCACCCTCCATAAGTAATAACAGTGGGTGGTGATACCAACCTGAGTTTTCTTCCCAAGTAGTAATCATGGTTATGGGGATAATCAGAGTAGTCAACCATAGCATCGGGAAGGAAAGGCCATCAAGGCCAACATGCCAAGAGATTCCTAGACTGTTTATCCAAGTGTACTCATGATTCATGTTATACTCATTGATTTTCAGACTAGTCCAATCTATGGAGCCCAACCAACCGAAGAATAAGGCGCTGCTAATAGTCAAGATGAAAAGGGAGAAACCAAGACTTGCTGCCTTTACTGGGAAGGCCATCTTTTCTTTCATGCCACGCGGTTGTTGACTTGCTAAGGCAAGGAGGATGATTGATGCGAGTATCGGGAAGGCTACCATTGGAATGGTTATCCAATCGATTTCCCCAACCGCTTCCTCAAAGAATAATGGGAAAGATAGTAGTAAGGCACCTGCTCCAACGACAAGAGTTGCCACAATGCTGAACTCTCGTTCAAATATTGCCTTTTTAGAACTGTTTTCTGACATTCAAGCCACCCCCCAGATGAGTAAGAATAGTGCTAATGTCCCAAGTGCTGCCATCATGATATAATCACGAGCACTTCCAGTTGTTAGGCTGCGAATATTACGACTTGCTTCTTGACTTCCTGCCTCGATGCCCTTGATGACTCCGTCGATAATTCTACGGTCAAACCAGGCGGCTGCATAGGAAAATGGAACCACTATCTTGAGCATTAGTGCATCATACCACTGATCGAAATAAAGGCGATTTCTAAGGGCTGTGCTGAGGCCTGATTCTGCCCAAATACTATTGTCAAACTTGTACGATGAGTTAATCTTTCCACTTAATACAACAATCCAAGCGATTGACCAGTGGGCTTTCTGTCCCTTAGCCAACTTACCACCATAGAGGGACATTGCATAGAATGGTCCAATTACCATCGAAAGCAAAATTGTCGTCCAAGTGATAATCAGAATAAATGGATCTATATGTCCATCAGAGCCCAAAGCAAAGAATGCATGGGTTATCTCGTGCCATAGATGACTTGGAGCATGAGAGAGACTGAGGTGAGTTGAATTTTCCCCCAACCAGCCTGCAAAATTTAGACCTGCAAAGAGGATTCCTCCAAGTGTCATAATAGTTAGAGTAACTAGGGGGATTGGGATGAATGGTGTTGTCTCTTCTACATTTGCAGCAACTTCAGTCTTTGGCTTGCCTGCAAAAGTCATGAACCACATCCTACTCATGTAGAAGCCAGTCATTCCTGCAGTTAGTAATACCAAGATTGCTGGGATGATGAATAAGCCACCGCCGTCATACATGACTGCTTTCCATGCAGAGCCAACGATGCCTTCCTTAGACCAGAAACCGCCAATCAGTGGAATACCGATAATCGAGGCTGAACCTACGGCCATTGCGATGGCTGTGATTGGCATACGAGATGCTAAGCCCCCCATATTGTCCATATCTTGAGCATCGAAGTGGTGATCATCATCTTCATCATGTTCATCATCACCATGTTCTAAATGGTGGTGAGCATGATGCATTTCATGGATGACACTTCCACTAGCCATGAATAGCATTCCCTTGGCCATGGCGTGATTGAAGAGATGGAACATCGAAGCACCAAAAGCAAAGAATGCTAATTCATCATGGCCGTTATTAACGAACCAAAGTGCGGCACCAAGTCCAGTAAAGATGTAGGCTAATTGGCTCATCGTCGAATATGCCAATACCTTCTTGATGTCCTTTTGAACAAAAGCTATCGCTGCTGCCATGAAGGCGGTAATTCCTCCAATCATCGCGATTAATAGGGCGACATCTCCTAATTCTCCCGCCATTGCAGGGGCTGCAAAGAATGGGAACATACGAGCCACCAAGTAGAGACCGGCATTGACCATTGTTGCGGCGTGAATAAGAGCCGATACAGGAGTAGGTCCCTCCATCGCATCTGGAAGCCAAACATGCAAGGGGAATTGTGCCGACTTTCCAACTGCTCCAATAAACATTAGAAGCAGCATTGCTTTGATTAGACCTGCATCTGCGGCGCCAATATTGGCTGCATTAAAGACCACTGCGAAATCCCAAGAGCCAAATTCAGCATGCATGATTAAAAGACCGACAAAGAGGAAAATATCTCCAACTCTGGTTGTCAAGAATGCCTTCTTTGCTGCATAGGATGCGCTTGGCCTCTCATAATAGAAGCCGATTAAGAGGTAGGAGCAAAGACCCATTATTTCCCAGAATATGAATAACCAAAGGAAATTATCTGCCAAAACCATTCCGAACATTCCAGCACAAAACAGAACGAATTCAGCATAAAATCTGTGATTTCTGTTTTCATTGATTTTATCGGTATTCATGTAGCCTAACGAGAATATACTAATCAGCAAACAAAGGAAAGAAGCGACGAAAAGGAGCATTACTGAAACATGGTCCAGTTGCATTCCAAAGCCGAGTTCCTGTACTTTCATGTCACCATGTTCAGTGAATAATTGGTAGGAAACCCAATTTCCAACATCTGTGACAACATCATCGCCACTACCTTCAGAAAAGGCAGAAACATGGCCTACTATTAGCCAAAGAGAGAGAAGGAAAACAATAGCCATGACCGCTGTTGCGATGGTGCCTCCTTCCTTCCAGAAGCCCTTCCATTTTGCATTACCATTGAATAATTGTCCCAAAAATAGGATTACCGGCATTGCCAAAATAGGCAAAACAGGAATAAGAATTGCTAATTCATTTGCTTCCATTATAACCACCTCAGTGTTTGAGTAACTTGACCTCATCAAGTGAAATCGTCTCATGTTGCGAGTACATTGCAAGGAAGATGGCCAAACCAATGGCTACTTCTGCTGCGGCAATGGCGATTGCGAAGGCTGTGTATACCCAGCCGGTGGCGTCTCCATGCTGAACTGCTCCAGCGATGAAATTTAGGTTAACTGCATTGAGAATTAACTCGATTGACATCAATACGATAATCGCATTCTTACGGGTGAAGGCACCCCAGAGGCCGATACAGAAAAGGAAGACTCCTAATCCAGCTACCCATGATGGATCTATCATTAGGCCTCACCTCCTTCTTCTAATTCCCACAGAAGGTTGACCTTGCGCTCATCCCTAACCAAGTATGCTGCACCAACCATGGCCATTGCCAACAATGCACCAAGTACTAACAAACCAATGGCCCAATCGACAAGTATCATTTCTGCCATGCTCTCAGTAGTAGGGACGCTTGCATCTCCATCCCAAACACTACTGCCGGCGATAGCCTGCAATAATACGACGCCGAGAAAAACGATGCCCAAGCGGGTTAGGATACTAAGTAACTTCACTCGAAATCCTCCTCCAATATTTGTCTCCTCGTCAGCATTATCCCGAATAGAACAACCAACATGACGCTAGCCAAGTAGACAAGAATCTGAACTACAGCGAGGAATTCTGCCTCCATCAAGATGAATATTCCACCAACTGCCATGAAACAGAAAATCAGGTACATCATTGAGTGGGCTACTCTCTGGGCATGAACTAGACCGAGTGCCCCAAAAATTGCAATTCCAGCCAATAGGAAAAATGCCCCCATTTCGGCATATGAAGATGCGCTCTCCATTCTCAAGCCTCCGCTTTCTTTGCTGCTCTAGCTGCTGCCTTCTCTCGCTTTTCTTTCTCGCGCTTTGCTCTATGTGCTAATTCTGCGTCAACTGCTTCTTGGTGTTCATTGACCAAAACGCGAGTTCGACTTGCATCAAACCAAAGGTCTTGGCGCGTAAATCCTGACATGCCGTCATATTCGTTGGTCATGAAGAAAGAAGTGAAACTGCAGGCTTCCATACATAAGCCACAGAACATGCAACGTCCCATATCGATTCGTCCACTGACTATTTGGTCATCAGCGACAAGTAAATCAGATTGCTCCATGACTTCTTCCATTCCTGAATCATTCCAGCGTACAGTGGCGCTGTCTCCAGATAGATCGATGACTTCGGCAAAACGGAATTCATCAACAGGTGCGTCATGGGCAGTTATTGGGTCACGCTCTGAGTGCTCATCGGCGATTCCTTCGATTTCAACTGCTGCATAACCTCCGACTTCCAATTCTCCACCATAGCCAGAGTTTTCTCCTTCTGCACTATCGAGAACATCTACGCGTAGTTCAGTGGTCATGTGAAGACAATCGTTTGGACAAATCTTTACACATAATTTACAGGCGGTGCAAGTCTCCCAAATTACTCCTATTCTACCATTATAGTTACCTGGAACGAAGAGCCAAGGCTCCATGTCCTCAAGTCTTTCATAAGGATACATAATAGTTACAGGGCGCCAAATGCTTGGCACCAAGGTTGAGGATTCGCGGTCAGCGCTATATTCCTGCTTGCCAACTTTATTCATTTTTGAGCCCTTTACTCGATTCATACTATCTGCGTCGAGCATTATTGCCTTCTTGTTGTGATAATTATTGGAGAATCTCTTTCCAATAATTGGGAAGGTTCTCAATGCAGTTTTCAAAGTCATCCAAAATGGCTTGATAAAGAGGTTTCTGAAATTGGGCTTAGCGTGCTTGTGCATTGGCATATTCTCACTCTCCTGCTTTGTGCGTTCCTGCTGGTTCTAATGTCTGGGCATGGAATGGTCGTTCGACCATCTCTCCGGGCTCTTCATCCAATGAATAGAGAACGAATAATACTGAAAAGATGAAAGTAACGATAATTGGGATAACCAAGAATAGTCCTATTCCACCATCCCATGCGAAACCACCTCGGTCATTGAAGCGCAAATTTTCGGCATCGAATAAGTAGAGGCGCATGACCACAGTGATGACCAACTGAACGATCGACAATGGCAACAAGTATCTCCATCCAAATTCAAGAATCTGGTCAGTTCGAATACGAGGTAATGCAGCCCTTAGCCATGCAAAGATGACGAAGACAGCCCAAGCTTTGAGCAGAGTCCAAGTAATTCCTGGTATGAGCAGATAACCTGTGCCGAGAATTGGAATGGAACCGATGACGCCTTGGAACGGAGCATGCCAACCGCCAAGGAAGAAGTGGGTGAATAGGAAACAGGCTGCATAAGTACGCATATATTCTGCAGAGAACATCAATCCCCAGCGCATTCCACCATATTCTGTCCACCATCCTTCAACTAATTCTGCTTCTGCCTCAGGCATATCGAAAGGGATACGCTCTACTTCTGCTACCATTGCTATCAGGAAAATGGCTGCACCAAGTGGCATTAAGAAAAGATTCCATGAACCCGCATAATGCTGATTGTCAACTAATTCTACAAGATTGAATGTGCCACTCAAAATACAAGCGCTGAGTACTGCGATTAGCATGGGTATCTCGTAGGCTGTCAACTGGGCAGCAGAGCGAATTCCTCCAAGTAATGTGTATTTGTTATTGGAAGACCAACCTGCAAAGAATACACCTAACGGGGCTATTCCGAAAATAGCCATCATGAAAAGAATACTCATCTTTGGATTGATAGCATAGAAGTTTTCCGAAAACGGAATGAATCCAAGGATAACAACTGTTGAAGAGATGATTAGGAATGGTGAGATTTCGTAAATCCACTTATCTGCCTTACGTGGGACCATGTGCTCTTTGGTCATGAATTTCATTCCATCGGCCAAATTTTGGAAAAATCCGGGGAATAAGAACCAGACTCCATGCCATGAACGGTTGTTTACTCTGTCAACAGTTGGGTGTTTTGGGTCGCGGTTGCCTGCAACTCTATTCAAGAATCCATTGAGAGCACCTATTGGGCGACCAAGTCCGTATGGTACTTTATTCCACCATGCTCCGGCAGTTACTCCGCTTTCACCAACCCAAAGAGAACGCATTGAGGTTATCGCTCCACGCCTATCCATCAGACGGCCGAGGATTTTTCTCTCCATCCATAGGATAACGAACATGGTATTCATTATTCCACCAAAGATTAGAGTACAGAGAATCATCTTCTCCATGAAGAATCCCAAATATTCTGCTTGCTCTGGCCACGGGGTTAACCCCATCATCTCATTTGCTAAGAAGAGGGATCCTTCATGCACCCAATCATTGATTCGTAACCAGTCGCCCATCTATCTCACCTCACCTATCTGTCTCCCCAATGCAAGGGTCAAAACTGCCCATAATGGCAGGGATATCGGCAATTTTGTAGCCAATCATCGTTTCAGCAACGAATGGAATTGTAATAAACATCGGCGAGCGGATACTGACTCTGTAAGGGTACTTTCCGCGTCCTTCTCCTCCCCCTTGTATGTAGAACATCGATTCCCCACGGCTGTCCTCAAAGTGGTGGTGCCCAGTTGCGCCCTCAGGTGCTCGAGATGGAACCTTTGTCAAGATTTTTTCATCTCCCGATTGGTAATGGCTTTCTGCTCCGCCTGGGATTTTGTCAAGAGCATCAAGAATCATGCGACATGATTCTTCCATCTCGGTCATCCTAACTCGGTATCTATCATAACAATCCGCACCTTTCACTGAACCAGGTTTCTCAACAGATGAAGTCCAATCAACTTCGTCATAAACGGAATAGGGGTGTGCCCAGCGTACATCGTAATTGACGCCTGCTGCTCTAACATTTGGCCCGGTTACTCCTGCATTGACCATGTCTTCGGCTCTTGCATAGCCAACACCTTGAGTTCTGACAAGGAAGATTGTTGATTCGTCAAGGAGCATTTCGTATTCTTTCATCCTCTCTTTGAACATCTCTATCTTTGCACGGGCTCTTTTCGCAAAGCCAAGTGGTAAATCGCGCTTTACTCCCCCTGGGCGTGGGAAATTGTAGTGCATTCTACTTCCACCTAATTCTTGCATTAGGTCAAGGAACATCTCACGGTCTCTTAGGCACCAAACGAATACCGTCAAGTTACCAACATCGGGAGTATAAGCACCAAGCCACATCAAGTGAGAAGCGACTCTTTGTAATTCAACTGCAATTAAGCGGATATATTCAGCGCGTTCTGGAACATCAACCTCGAGCAGGTCTTCTACTGCATAACAGTACGAGTGGGCCCAAGTCATAGCACTTGCATAGCATAAACGATCGCAATATGGGATAATTTGAGTGAAGTCTCTGCTTTCGCATATTTTCTCAACTCCACGATGAATGTAACCTAATTCTGGCTCGGTGTCTACTACTGTCTCTCCATCAATTTTCACACGAAGTGTCCACAAGCCATGCGTCATTGGGTGTTGAGGGCCCATTGTAATCCACATTTGTGCCATTTACTTCACCAACCCTGAATCAACTGGCTTTCTTTCGAAGCCTTGTGCATCATCATACATTTCGTTATGACCATCGTAGCGTAGTCTGTGTTGTTTCTGGAGCGGATGGAATCCGACAGGAGAATCGTGGGGGTTTAGGACTCTCATCATATCTTTATGACCTTTGAAATCAATACCAACTAAGTCCCAAGTCTCCTTCTCATTCCAATCAGCGCCTTTCCAAATCATTTGGATGCTATCGATGCTGGGAGCATCTCCTTTTGCTAATGGAATGAAAACTTCAACCTCAAGTGGAATATCTTGCCCGGTCAACTCTGTCGCTTTGTATTCAAGACACTGCCCTGGTGACTGGTCAGCAACTGGCATTCTCATGAAGTGGTAGGCTACTTCCCAACCGCGGTTGTCATCCCCATCTGGGAAGTGGGTGCCGGTAATCATGGAACAATAGTTGATTCCAAGGTCGAAGCGAAGGAACTTAGCTAGTCCAAGCCAATGGCGAGAAGTACTTGTTATTCTCAAAAAGTGGAAGTGCTTTCCTGATGTTCTCTCGACACTTGTCGCCTCAATCCCTGAACCTCCAAAGCGTCCATTAATTGCAGAAGCTGCAGCATCAACTGCAGCATGGTTTTGTTCTGAAGATAGAGTCATTCCCATTTCAGTCCTCTCCTACGATGATTGGTGCCTCGTCCGGACGCTCCTTACTTGGTACAGCACCAATGCGAATTATTTTCTCACGCAACTTTCCGAAGCCGTCTATCAATGCTTCAGGGCGTGGTGGGCAGCCTGGAATGTAGACATCTACTGGGATTACGGTGTCAACACCTTCCAAAATATTGTATGATTGGAAGTATGGTCCCCCTGAAATTGCACATTCGCCCATTGCTATGCACCACTTTGGTTCAGGCATCTGTTCCCATAAGCGAACGATTGGGTCGGCGAATTTCTTAGAGATGGGTCCGTTTACGAGCATCACATCACACTGGCGAGGGCTTGAGCGGAAAATAACACCAAATCTCTCAGCATCGAAACGAGGCCCGCCTGCTGCTGCCATCTCAAGAGCACAACATTTGATTCCTAAATGGAGTGGGAATAGAGATTTCCTTTGAGCCCAATTAAAGAATCTCCCTCCAAGAGTTCCGATGAATTGTTTCATCTTAGTAGCCTTCAATGCTTCATCGGTAACATCACCGATCATGTCAACCAATGTGCGGCTGTTGAATACGGAATAGTTCTCTCCTTCAGTCATCATATCCACCTCAGATGTAAATCCTGCCTCTCTTCCTAAAGACGTGCCAAACACCCAATATCATCAGGGCCAAGAATGCTGAAAGTGCAAGTAAGCCTTTCTTTGCAATGCTGCTATCAAGATCAGCGTCGGTCTGAGCGCCAAAACTCAAAAAGCCGCCCAAAGCCATGAACATGAATGCAACATCAAACACTAGGAAGATAATGGCATACCAATAATATTGGAAGTGGAATTGAATCATTGCATCTCCAACTGGCTCGCTTCCACATTCATATGTTGAAAGACGACGAGGGTAGAGGGTATGGTCTGTCTCATATCCTTCCAAAAAATAAGAACGTGTGATGTTTGGATTGGAGGCATCAGTCACCGGTCTGAGGAAGCGAGTCATGATGAAAGACATCAATGGAAAGCCAATTCCAATGAGTGTCATCAGAGCCACAGCAAGATAAGCGTCTGGAACTGTCTCTGTCGATGCCAATTAATCACCTAGAGTGCGTGCTTACGCTCCCTAAGTTGGCCCACCCGAAGGACGAACATAAGCATAACCGTTGGCCCCCCTACGGGGGGCCTCAACCATTCACTGCTTCTTTCGACCATTTAGCAACATTGCAGCGCCTAACATCGAGATGATTCCAAGAGCTGTAGTGAATCCTGGTAAGCCCTCAAAGAAACCGATTTCTTCAGGCTCTCCATTGACTGTAAATTCCATATTCTTTCGACCTACTAAGCCACTATCAGATGGTTCTGCAGAGAAAGTGAATTCCAAGGTATCTGATACTTCAGAAGAATGTGGTGGCTTCACATCAACCTCAATTGTCACTGTTTCTCCGACATCGAGGGTACAGAGTAATTCTCCATTTTCTGCTGCTTCACAGACCTTGCTATTAGAAATAAAAGTCTCACCATGCATTACGCCATCTTGTTGACTGATACTAAGGACCCAACCGCGAAGAGCCTCGCTGGTGAAAACTCGCATCTCAAATTCGGTATTTCCTTCGTTGGTCAATTGGATTTCAAAACTTATTGAACTAGAATAGTCGGTGTCGACTTCAGTTCCACCGTTGTGTGTCATGCCGATTTTTTTGATGGTATTTACCGAAACTGAAATCATCAATTCTTCCATTTCTATCATGTTGTTTTGGCTTGCTACCTGGAAAGTGATAATACCTGTCCTGCCATTTTCTGAATTACTTGAAATAGTAACTTCGATGTATAGAAGAACTTTGTAAACATCGGGTTCATGACTATCAACAAGTCCGTTATCGAAAATATATTGCCATGCTTTATCTTCAGTGCAATTGGCATCACATAATGGGCTTGGCTCGAACACAACAACTGCACCATTTGCATCTATCTCAAATTCTCCTGAACTTAGGTTTCGGACCGCATACCCCTTTAATACAGCCATTAAATCTTCGATTGGTAAGTTATTTGAATCGGTTAATTTGACACTACCCATGCCTTCAAGTCCAGTTGCAGAAATAAAGGCTATATCGCTAAAATCACCCATATTAAACAGCCAAATTGGGATAGTGTTTGTACCACCTGGTGCTAGGGAAATTGAACCCCCATTTTGAGCCGCCCATTCAGCATCGATTTCTGCATCCATCAAAAATAACCTATTGGAAAGTATGGCTCTAAAGGTCATTTCTGCCTGATTATCAGGGACTCCGTCATCATCCTCATCTGCAGTGTTGGAATCGCCTATATTTGTCACTCTAACTGTCAAGCGGGTATTCTCTAGTTCTTCTTCACCTTCGACCTTGACAACAAGAATTGCGTTTCGCTTTTCTCTTGCTGGTACAATGATTTCAGTGACTGGAGTTTCACCACCATCATCCCACAAGAAATGAGTACTCCATCCGGGGTTAGAAGTTTGGCTAATGACTGAAAGTCTGAATCTATCTTGTGTATTTCCCATGTTTTCAACTTCGAATGGGAAGTACACCTCTTCATTGCCCTTGCCTGTTTGATCGTCAGCAGAAGTAGTAACAAACATTCCATGCACTGCTGCAACACTGACTGAAGCATTTGTTGAATCATATGCGATTCCTCCGGAAGATGATGAAACTGATATTGGAATAGTAATGACTTCATCTGCTAGTGCATCAAATGGTACTGTTATCTCCAATACTGCTTCATTTTGTTTTGCCGAACCATGCTTACTACCGACGGTCAAAACAGTAGTTCCAATTCCTCCGCTGATGCTTGCGCCATCGAGGCTACCTATCCAACCCTCTGGAAGAGTGACTGTAATTCGCATTGATTCCTCGCCATTTCCTTGATTAGATACCGTAATCGTGGTACTATCATTCTCACCAGGAATGATATTCGACATCATTGACTTAGAGAGACTAACCGCTGCGCCATGAGATTGACCTACTCGAACTGTCAAGTCTGAACTACATTTGATTGGACCATTTCCATCTTTTCCTTCGATGGTGATAATGATCTCTGAACCTGAACTAACCGAATCATCGGGAGTGACATCGATGTCAAATGACTTAGTATCATCATCGGTATTATATGGTAAATTTCCAGAAGAAGCCCCATCGAATTGGGCCCAATTAGCCTTTGAGCCACTTATTCTCGCTTGGAGTGACCATTGGGTGTTTCCGGTATTCGAAAATGTGATTGTCGTCGACTTGGTTTCCTCGGGGTCAATAACCAATAAATCAGAAGTTAATTCTGAATCGCATTCATGTAATTCAGGAATCTCAAGGTTAACGGGTAGGTCATCTGTGGAATTTGCTTGTGGGTCATTGGTAACCGAAGCATGCACATTCCAGCATTGCTTTTTGGCTTGTTGACCATCTGGAACATCGACTTCTAAATCGACCCATTCTGAAGAATCATTATCGATGTTGAGGGAAGTTTCTGAAAGGATTGCAGTCAATTCCAGTGGGTCGCATCCTGGTGCATCATCGTCCTCAACTTCCAAAGAAATTGTGGCATTAGTTCTGCCCTTATTCGTGACTTCAATCTGCCATATTACTAAGTTCTCGCCTTCCCAATCACGGTTAGGCTGAGTGGTTTCTAGTTCGACTGCCCATAGTTCATTTGATCCATCTCCATCCACACTTGTGGTCACAGTGATGTTCTCTTGAGCGGTTGCACCTGGTGTGTCAGGTGGAGTTACTTGTTCATTTGCGATGGCGGTGACTGTTGTTTCGCATGGGTCCTCCCCAGCGCCTTCAGTTACATTTACTCTCAAAGTTGTAGTTTCACTGGCGCCCGAATCTATTATCCCAGTAATTTGGTCTACTTGACTTGAAAATCCATTGCAGTCATCCCCTTGAGCCTGAGAAAGTTGTACTGTAACTGGGTTGCTCCCTGTATTCCGAATTGATATCGTATATTCTGCAGTTTCTCCTTTTGGCACCTCTTGGGACATCGGGTTGGAACTTATCACAATCGAAGCATCGCGACCAGAAACTGCTGCTGCCGGTACACTGGCTGCAAGCATTGAGGTTAGCAATAATAAGACGAGAAGGGTTGATTTCCTTCCTTGAAAACGATTCTGCATGTATCTCGGACTAGCCGGACCGTAATCAACCCAACGCCCCTATGATGCCATAGGCATCAATGAATCATCCTTCCACAAAACCGCTAATTGGATTTTGGCAACCACGGCATTCTTGCAGATTTTCAACTCCACAGCCGTGCTCCTTTGAGTGGTATCTCGCACCACACCCTGGGCATGCTAATATTTTCTCTGAAGAAATGTTTTTCATACAAGCCCAGCATTGGACCCCTGCCGCAGAAACGGGCTCTAGATTTGTAGAAAATGCCTCCACTGCTGGAGCTGCAACAGGTGCTACCACAGGTACAATGCCAGGTGATTCGATTGACATCGGATGAACCATACTCAAATTAGCCCGATTTGGTTTACGTTGAGTGATGATAAATGCTATTAAAATCAATCCAACAATGATAGTTATGAAACTCGACCAAATGACTACCGACGATCCACTTTCGGTTGAACCGATTATGACCTCTCCTTCTGCAGTCAACTTGATTTGATGTTCACTCCCGGACACAGCATCCGCATCTGAAAGTCCGAGAGTAATCATCTCAGTTCCGGGTTTGTTTGCAATAATTAGCAACCTAATTGTCTGGGCCTGTCCGGGTTCGATTTGAATTAAATTTGAGCCATCAAAGTTGATTGACCAACCATCGGGTCTTTCTCCGATTTGGAGACGATGGCTCAACGCAATGTTCCCATCATTCCAAAGTTGAACTTCGACTGTTGCTTCTTCACCGGTTTCCAAAGTTGGAGTTTTGACTTCTGTCCAGATAACTTTACGGATTTCTTCAATATACATCGAGATTGTACTTTCACGAGTAATGCCATCGCCATTCAATGTAAGCACTAATTTTGGTTGACTACCTGGTGTTAACCCCGAAGTTAAAAGCACTGAACAAGTGATTTCTATTACTTTATCAACTTCCAATATTCCAGGGTTTATACAATCACTAATCACCCCTAAGTCGGCATTGATGGAGACTGTTGGTTGCCAATCTCCATCGCCTTCATTGATTAGATACCAAGTGAAATTAAATTCCTTACCAAGAGGGTGACTGCCTGGGCCCAGTGGATGGTCCCAAGTTTGACCATCTATCTCGATATTTGCAAATTGTAATACTGGCTCTGCCAAGGCAAGAACGTCTAGGTCCCCCTCCCAAGTGAAACGGTTTGAAATCCCCGTTAAATGAAGTTTGAAAACTCCACCTACTGCATTACCATTTCCTTCGATTGAGACCAACCAGTTTTCCGACTGCCCCGGTGATACTTGCATAGTTTGCATTGCAGTGGACAAGGACCAACCTCCTGGTAACTCAGCAGTTGGAAAAAGGGAAAGAAGACTATTTCCATTATTAAAAACGGTAAATTGTAGGTTCAATGATGAATCGGGACGTAAGGTTCCAAGCGTACTCTCAAGAGTGATAGAGGCATTCTCCACTGTCTCCACAACAAAGTCGATTGAAAGGTTCCACATTCGACTATTATTTGATTGAGAAATAGCCAAGATATCTAATTGTAATTGTGAGCCGGCAGCAACCATTGCAGTTGGTGGGATAATAGTAATTCCAACCTCACGTACATTGTTCTTAGGAATGGCTCCAGTTGAACCAGAAGGTGCACCTGGGCGGCTACCTAAGTCGTCAAAACCGGCTTGCCAGCCACTTGGGGGGTGAATGAATAAGTTCCACCCTTGAGCAGAATTTCCTTGGTTTTCCACCTCAATGGTGAGTGGAGTTGGCTGTTCTGGAGATACTGCAATTGATTGAGACTCTAAATTGAATACAAGGTCAGGGATTTCTAGAACTTCGAGTGTCAAGTCAAAAGGATAAGTGATACCATTGTCAACATCAATACCCAATAATGGCAAGATGTAGATACCTAAGTCTGGTGGAGAAGGATGCACCAATGTGATATTGATACTCGCCGAGCCCTTGCCTTCAAGGGAGAAATTAGAGCCACTGCTTCCAATGAACCAATCACTAAATTCTGCTCCATCAGATTGACGGTAGACTGTACTCGTAGTCAAAGAAGCATTTGTTTCCAGCAAAGCAGTATTAGTCAAGTCAACCTGCCATGTACTTACGCTATGGGTTGGATTCTCAACAATGACTGTTGCTATCGCTGATTCTACTTTTACACCTGGCGCAGTCACTTCAATTAGCGCCATGATGTGGTTGTTATTCTCTTCGATTTCATCTATCAAATTATCAGGATCGGCGCGAATCACAATGGTTCTTTCACCCGCTTGAGTGGGAGTCCATGGCCATGACAAACCCTTGCTTTCTCCAGGCCCTAAATCTATGGTATATGTTGCCAAATCCACTGCGTCTGCAATTGCCTTAACTTCAAGGTCATTTATTTGGACATTCCCAAAGTTTTGGATTCGAGCAGAAATTGTGACATCATCCCCGACTTGAGGGATAGGGATGTTGGTACTAACCGAACCCTGTACAGGCGATGCATCTGGGCGCAAATCGTTCACTCCTACGCCTGAAACTGAAAGTGCATAGGGCTGTGAACGCGACCCACCGTGATTGTGATCCTTGATACGTACCGTCCAAACCCCGGATTGGGCTTGATCGATTAGAACAACTTCAACATTGTTCAAATCATCCCATGCACCACCAGTAGTGCTTCTACCATTGAAGAAATCATTTCCGCGATAGATTGTTCCATCTGGTGCTTCAACTTCCAAATTCAGGTCATTGACCAATTGAGCGCCATTTGCAAAACGGGACCCGCGTTCATCTGACCAAACCAAACTGGTCTTGAATGCTACATTCCCCGTGGTGATATTGAAAGAATAGGTCTTCACTGAGCCACTACTTGAAACCACACTGCGGTCATCAACCCATATTCCTCGGCCTGCATTTGGAGCCAAAGTATTACGCAGATTTACCCTACCCCAACCCTCATCATTATTCGGTATATCTCTGCTACTTCCACTATCTTCAGCACCGAGAATTAGAAGTGATTTTACAAGTGCACCTTGGGGTTGTTGGCGCTGGGCAATCTCAGTCAGATATTCACGAACCATGGCTGCAGCACCTGCTGCGTTTGGTGTTGCCATCGAAGTTCCAGTGTATTCCATATACCATTGATTTGACCAAGTACTTCCTGAAGTATCCTGTGCCTCTTGAGCACGGCAGGAACGAACGTATCCCCCAGGAGCAAGTAAATCGGGCTTGATTCGTCCGTCATCGGTTGGCCCACGGCTTGAACTACCCATGATGTCGTTAGGAGCACCGCTGTAGCGGGCCTGATGCATCCCTACTGAAATCGCATTCTTGGCTGTAGCAGGGGCACCCACGGTGCCTGAATTAGGGCCATCATTTCCATTTGCAAAAAGGACTGTTAGACCATCTCTCCCACTATAATAGCGGTCATAATAATTGGTTCTGTCATCTACATCTTCCGCATCAGTAGTATATTTTCCATAATCACTTGAGGACTTCGAGCCCCATGAATTAGTATGTGTCCTTGCGCCATTACTGTAGGCTGAATTAAGCAAAGTGTTGATACTTGCAGAGTACATATTTCCTGAAGCATCGTGTTCCATTGCCTGAAAATACAATTCCGCTTCTGGAACAACACCTGCATAGCCTCCTTGTGAGCCATCACCAAGCACAGTACAAGCAACATGGGTTCCATGGCCAGAATCTGTATCGGCGGTCGAACTGTCACCCACCATATCCACCGTCTGAATAATTCGTGTGCCAAAATCACCATGGTCATCATCGATTCCAGTATCTGCAATACCTACAATTTGACCTGAACCATCCAAGTCTGAAGTAAACCAAGTGGACATTGTATTTGCATTCATGTGAGAACGTGATTGATCATTCCAAATTCCAAAGACGGGGGGTTGTCGAATCCATGCAATAGCAGGGTCATGTGATAATTCTATGAGTGAATCAACCGACATCATGCCTTGCCAACGCCCTTCAGCGTGCAACCATGCATCATCGAGAAGGACCCTTGCACTATATCCAATATCTCCGCCAATTCTCTTTCCATTGATATCAGTAAGAACGAAGTCTGATGAAATTACTTCATTTGCATCATCTCTCCATGCCTCGATTCTAACTTCAGTGCTTTCATTTGAAAATAACAATGAATCATCTATTACCATCGCTGCAGGCACATGGTGTAGGGCTACAACTTCTGGAAGTAATTCTGCCTGAGCAAGGGCGAGTTTGGTTCCTTGTAATAGATAACCAGAGGGTGAAATATATTCCCGGACCAATAAACCGTTGATATCGGAAAGGGCTGCCCTTGCAATATCCAAGGCGGTATCGCCCGAAACCAATGCTAAGCCGAGGTCACCTCTTGGCACAGTTGCCCATTCTGCTAATTCAATACTCAGGTTCAGCCCATCTACGCTATAATCGCCTAAACGGCTCTCTGCAATTTCTGGTCTCTCAAAGGAAATTTCTTCCCAAGAGGCTTCCATGCTTCCTCTTGCATCGAAGATTTTATTTTCATCAATTGAGAAATACAGTCGCTCTGGTTCACTGTTTTCCAATTTTTCATTTGCTTTTAATGGATTATTATCTGGAGTGGCGAGGCTTGTAAATCCAGCCAGCAAAAATACCACTAGCATCGATAGGCTGGTAGCCTGACGAGTCCTCATCAAGGATTGTCGGGCCGCGGAACGGATTTGAACCCATTCCCTTCAGAACCCCTTTCCAAATGCGCTACCTATGGTAGCGGTTGTCGCAAACCAAAAAATGTGAATGTCTTTTCTCCAAGAAAAATCACTACTTGTTGGAAATTAGAATAATATCCAGTTTCTACCGGCTTCATCATAGAAATGTTCTGAAGTCCATTCTCCTACTTGATGGCTAAAGGTTTCTGAATGCTGACGCCCAGAATCATCTTGCCAAGATAAACTGAGGATGATAGTATATTCATCCCATACCGTATAACCCTGCACTAATAATTCCAAATCATCCCCCGAATAACTGCTATGTGATGGTAATTCACCTTTATGCCATGAAGTTTCAGCGATATTGAATCCTTCTGAATCCTCAAATATCAAAGTCAATGAGATGTCTTTTATTGCTCGGGAACCGAGGTTGTCTACTTGAACCAAGATGACATGTCCGCCGCCTCGTTGAAAGTAAACAGTCTCAACATCAACTGCATCGCGAGGAATGACCCAATACCAAGTTGCAAATATTGAAAACAATAACAATAAGAGAATTGCTGATGCTGCAAAAACTCTGACTGGGGTTATTGATCTACCCAAGCGTAACAATCTTTCTGCGGCTTGTTGAGCAATTTCATATTCCTCTTCGGTTGATTCATTAAGAACTTGAATTGCAGCAATTTCAGAATCATCAGTGACCACTCGGCCATCCGCGGTGACAACGAAGCCCTCTTCATCATCCCACAATTCCATTGATTTCTTTTTACTAATCTAAATCACCTCATAGGAAAGTTGCCACCAACGTTAAAATCAGAGAAGTAAATGGTTCAGGGACAATGATGTGAGTAGTACTTGCAGAGCCTCCAGTAAATGCATTAAGAATAGAAAGATCACTAACAACACCATTGACACCAATTGTCGATGCTGTTGGAATAAAGCCTGTAATTTGGGCATCGAGTAGAACTCCTCGGCCTTCCCATTCTGTGCCGAATAATTCGACTTTCGCATCCGCAGTTGCAACTATTCTACCCCCTGTTATATCATCGATAATGATAATTGGATAAAGGCCTATATTATTGATGTGGATTGTAGCACTTTTGAGGTTTTCACCTGCTATTTCTATCTGCTCTATCCACAAACCTGGTTGAGCAGGAACATTGGTTTGTCTCAGATATATTTTGCTGATTCCTTTTCCTGAAGATGCAACTTCAACTCCCCAGTCATCTGTCGGTGCAATGACTGTTCTTTTAGGTAAATTCTCCGCTAACATCAGGGTGTCTCCTCGTTGCTCAATTGCTCTTCCTGCTGATTCCACATAGAGGTCCATTGTATCGGTATTACTGGTATAATCGAGGGTCATTGCGCCTTGGAATTGCATTGGGGAATTGATATCGAATATTTGTTGCGGGCGCATTGACATATCCATGAATCCAGGTAAGTCTCGCATAAATACAGTAGCGGGCCACCACTTATCCTCCTTCCACCTCAGCATCTGTAGCATCACAGCCTCAGCTGATCTTGTTCCTATTCTCAGGTGCTCTGGAACTTCGAAATTAATCAAAAGAATATCACCAATCGTTGCAACTAACGAGGCCTCTGAAGGGACATCTTCGACAAAGACCTCAACTCTTTGTTTGACTCGATGATTAATCATCAAGGCTCGAACATAATCAAGCCTTTTTCCAAGATTGAAATACATATCTACATTGGTTCTAGGAACCGCATAAGCATCATCTGTGCCAATTAACATTCTAACTTCAGCATCCTGAGGCTGAGTTGTGTCAAGGCCATCCAATTCAAACTCTATATCATATCCATTTAGACCCTTTATTTCAATCCTAAAAGCGCTAAGAGCCGGTTGCCAATCCTTTACTTTAAGCAGCAATTCCCAAGTAGGAATTTCTGTATCTCTACTATAATTAAAACGTATTTCTTCGATTTTTTGCGGCAAACTCGGAATCCAAGTTCGGATATGCCATGAACGTCTTTCATCGAAGACAAAGCCATTGGCTGTCAACATCTGTTCATCCATGCGCAACCATTCGTCTTCGATAATTTCACCATCCATCAAAGCGTCCGCTAAACGAGTAGCATTGTCAACACCGATAATAGTTGAAATCCTGTCAATAAAATCTTGTCGCTCATCTCTGACAAGGATGCCATCAGCGAGTAGGGCTTCCACCGCATCTTGTTTGCTACTAGTGAAAATAACCGGCAGTAAGGTGTGATTCCAAGATAATCTACTATGTTTAGCAATACCCATGCCAATTCCATGCATCCAAGTTGGGTCCTCAGCAACCATATCTCCTTTCTCGATATCTGCTATTAAACTGAAATCTTCACCTGCATTTAGTGAGAGCGAAAGTAGAACATTTTCATCCTGCCCTTCCCCACCTGCAAGGTCAATTGTTAAGGCCTCGAGTAAATCGCTTAGAGTTCTTCCAAGCGATACCATGTCGCCTATGAAAAATGCCAATGAAGCGACACCTTCTTGTTCACCTAATTCTGGTAATTCCAAACCACCACTACTAACTTCACTTGGGTAATCGAAACCTACTGAGGCGGGGAGGGGATCTAGGCGGATTGTAGCATTGAATCCCAAATATGGGTCTGCGTGTGAAGATTCATCCCTCAACATAATATCGAGGCGTGAAGAAGATGCACGCTCAAGAACAACATGCCCATTGCCGGCTTGACCGGATGCCCCCTCAACCTCTGGAGAACTTCTTGCCATCTTTGTGATATTGGAGATTCTTCCCGAAAGGGTTGCTTCACCTAGGTCTTTGTCGGTAGTAAATAAAACATGGTCACCGCTCATCGAAACCGGTTCTGTGGCATTGCTTATCTGTAGGTGAATAGCCCCTATGGGCTCCAATGATGAATATCCCAATTCAGTACCAAGTAGTATTTCAAAACTCGATGGAAGAGATTCTAAGCGCAGCGCATTCTTCTGCTTTCCTTCTGAAGCGGTATATGTTATGGTCCCAATGTTATCATCGGCATCATATTTCACATGCTCAGTAGTTTGTTCCATACGGATGTTATTCGGTCTATCAGAAAAATGTGCATCTTGCATTTGCCCTTCCAATGAGCCGGAATCATGAGCCATGTAAATAAAATCCAAAGCGGCTCTTGAAGTTCCATTGATCTCAATAATCCTCACTTCGGTATTAGGGTCATATTGGTGCATTATTCGGGAAATTCCACTCATTTTAATGCTCAATGCGACTTCAACTAGGGGGACTTCATCCCCTGTTCGACCAGGAACAGGGTTGAGGTTTCTATCAGTAGCAAGTAGAAAGTGGTCTCCTTCCTCAAGGACGGGGTGGTCACTTGAAGCCATCTCCAAACCTAAAACTCCTATCGATTCAGATACCCTCAATAGATTTCCACTACCTTTGCTAACCCTGCTATATAATTCGACTGAAACTGTTCCTCCCCCTTGGCCAGTACTGTCAAGAATTGCGGCTGGTAATCCATTAACGATACCACCGATATCGAGGACAATTTCCACTATTGTCAATAAGGTGTCATCGAAGAATTGAGAAAATAAATCAAGATTAGGGTTGTCATATAATACCCTAATCCCCCCACCAGAAGGCAATTGAAATGTGCCTTGAATAATGAATACTGGTGGTAAATCCTTGAGGGTGATTGCCGTTCTACTGCGGTCATCATTTGAGCCATAACGCTTGATATATGCAACGAATTCTACGCTCTTGATGCGGTTAGTGGAAATTACACAAACCAAACTATCTGGAGGCGAGCCTGGGTTAACAGGTAAGTCTGGATGGTCACCATTTCCATCAGCATCACGGGTGAAATTCTTGATACCGATTATCATAGTCAATTGTGTCGGAACTCGACCTGGTAGATCATCCGAGTCAGGAGCCATCCCCAGCATCGTGAAAACGGCGGCGATTTCCTCTTCACTCATACTTCCAGAAGGTAGGCCTCTCAACCAGACTTCTGCATCTGTAATATTCCCATAAGGTTCGGTTGAATCCGGTTCAGTATAGTTTGAACGGTCTTCAAAATAATGTACGTATAGGTCCGCATTCTCATTACTGAAATATTCTAAGGTATCCAAGGAATTTGCTTGCAAGTTATCATTTCTCAAGATGATGTCAATCTCCCCAGGTAACTTTCTTTGGCCTTCGATTGGGTGGGCTGCAGCATCGAGATATGCAACTTCCAAAACTTCTCGTTCACCTCCAGAGTCTTTAGCATCAAAGTGAATATAGCCAATACCCACGCCTAATGCACAACGATGGCCATGACTTGGTAAATCATAATCACGCGAGATATTGTACCATGGCTCATTAGATACTTCGACCCCTCCTTGACAGGTAGTTTGACGTGGGTTTCCAGAGGTATCGGGATTCTCGATTTCGATTAAATAAGGTGCAAGAACTTCAGTTATTGACACGGTCGAACCATCTAGACCTGAATTGAATAATGAAAAAATTACTTCTGCAAGAGTATTGAATGCACCTGTAATCGAAAAAGTAACCCTTTCGATTCCTACTTTCAGTTCAAAGTCATCAGGAGGTTGAGTAAATCTTGAATCAATAACTAAAGCATATGATTCTCCATCACTCAATAAATTGTAAGCAAAGCCTTTCATCAATGAAACTTGCATTGTAGCCATGCTATCCCATAAATCATCGCCGGCGTCTATCATCTGAACATTCCAAACAATGGTCGGCCGAATCCAAAGCGCATCGGGGACCGGTAGCAAATCATTTGTCATTTCAACATCCCATGTTTCTCCTTGACTGTCTAATGTAAGTCCTTCAACTGTAATACTAACAAGAATATCATCTTCCTCATCCCCGTCGATATCCATTGAATTTTCAAAAGGTCTGAAATCATCTCCAAAAGCAATAATATCTCCAGTAAATGAACCATAATCCCACGCCTCATATTGAGGTCCACCAAAGCGGGAGGTGTAATTCAAGTAGAGCACATAACTGTTCAAACCGACTGCAAGAGGGTCACTGAAGTCATCTGGTAACTCGAATAAAGTGTCGATTAAATTGTCGGGAAAACCTGGAGGCTGGGTCTCTGTATCCATCAATAATTGGTAGGGCTTTGGGTGTACAGGGGCAGGGGCAGTAGTATTTCGCATGCTTACTTTGGTTCTGCCTTCGTCTACTTCTGAAAGTGGATCGTTAGAATTTATTTGCCTCATATTGGCTTCAACATCGCTCATATTGGCCATTGCCATGACTTCTACTTCAGGGGAATCTGCGTCGCCTGCTCGCTGCTGGAGGGCAGAATCAAGGGCAGCGAGAACCCCAAAATCATCACTTGCTACCTGTAATGTGCTTGCAGCCATCCCAACTGGCGAGACGACAGGGATTAGCAAAATCACTACAAATAGCAGTGCTACTTGTCTTGTACGCCCCCTAAGGGGGCGTTGTCCGGCAACCACAAGCCGCACATTCGGTGCCGTCATCGCTAACAGTGGCGTACTCGTTGACCTTCAACCATTGGGTCTTACGAGCAATAAAAGTTGTGAGTTCATCGGCTAAACAATTGTTCGAGACCACATTTCGGACAATCAACCAAGGCCTCACTAACCCCTTCAGGAAGTTGTACTGCAAAGGCCTGACCACAGGAACTGCAAGTGCCCTTTGAGCCGGAAGGCTCTGCTACCGTTTTCTGTTGCGCAGTTTTCTGTTGTGGAATACTGACGCCACCACTCTCTGAGGTTGTAATTGTAGGTACAGTTTTCTTGACTTGTCCCGGCTCCTCATCGCCAAATAATGCAGCTGCATCCAATGCTGCAGCCTGTTGTGCTGAATCCAGCGTTCGTGAAGTCGTTGAAGCGCCACCTGCACCAACTCCCGCCATGGCAGCAAACTCAGCATCTGCTCCGGCTCGAGAACTGGTTGGTGAAGCAAAACCTGCATTGGGGTTTGACTGTGTCCCCTCACCATAAAGTCGCTTCAATTCGGCCTGCTTTGCAGCCTCGGCTTTTTGCTCTTCAGTCATTTGTTGAGAACTTTCAGCAAGGCCTGCAAGAACCACACTCTTAGCGAAGAATGAAGGATTTTGATCCTCCTTCACATGGTTCATTCTGACAACAATTTCTTCATGGGAAAGACCATGTGAAGCCAATAATTTTCTAGCCATTCCCATCTCTTTTTGTCGCCACATAAAGACCCCCGCCCCAGCGCAAATTGCAAGGATTGCAATAACCGTCATCACAGTCCCCATCATACTGGTTTCAGGACCCTCTTCAACAATTACAGTAAATCCAAATGAGGCTGTGTTCCCACTAGAATCTATCACATTCAAACGTACTGATTCTTCCCTAACCTCTTGGAAAACTATGTTTTGAACAGGGCCACTTAATTCAGCATCATTCCACTTGATACCATCTCCGTCCAAATCTGTATCAAGGTCAAAATCCCAACCATAAGTCAAGGTTGTATCATCATCCCAACTATCACTTGCGGCGTTTGATGCATCAAAAACAACAACCTTTCCGGCAACAGCCGTTTCAGGAATATTGACCTTGCTTTCATCAATCGTAGGTTTGGTATTATCTACTACCTCGATTATCAATTCTGTTCTAGCAGAATTCCCAGAAACATCAGTGGCTTCCAATGCCAAAGTATGATTGCCCAAAGAAGTCCAGCCTTTAGTCCAAACACTATCAGAACTAACCTCAACTCCATCAAGACTCCAACGCTTACCAGCAATAACGTGGTCATCACTAACTTGAGCAGTAAATTCCACCATTTCGCCAACCGGCGCAAGAACTTGACCAAGGCTATTTGAACCTGTATTATGCAATATTGAAACTGAAGGGTTGACTACATCAACAACACTAACCTGATGACTAGTCTGTGCCTTTGCTCCAGTTGGAGTTGTTACTGTCAGCAATACGCGATGACTACCAGGGGTATTCCATGAAGTGCTAACTTTCCAACCAGTTTTATCGACATCATTGTCAGTATCCCCATCATTATTGGTATCCTCATTGGAATCTAAATCCCATTCCAGGATTTGAATCTGGCCTTGGCGATTAGCAGTAGAAGTAGCATCAAATTCCACCGATTGCCCCAGCACAGCAGCAATTCCATCTAAGTCATCAACTATCATCGGATCCAAGATAGGATTAATTTCAACCTTTACCGAAACTCTTGATTCAGAAGAACCGTCTCCCCCTCCAACTGGAGTACCCTCATTATCGACCATCAGAAATAGTGGTTGGCCATCATATTCTTCAGTCACGGTCCACAGCAAATTTGTTTGCTGCGAAAGTGAAAGCATTGAGGCCCCAGGAATATGGAAACTTCCGCTTCCTTGGTTCAAATAACTAGTTCGATGTGATTGATTCATCAAATATATATCTGGCATTCCTTGCATTGGCCATGCAGTTATGGAAATTTCACTACCAGCATCCAAAGTTAATTGCTGAGAGTCTAGTATCTCCTCATGGCTTCCCGGGTTCAAAACACTCAAGCCATTGAATGCCGTCCAATGTGAATTTTGGACTTCATTTAACATAATTGAAACTGAAGAAGTAGAACCACCCATGTCTCCCTTATCATCATCGTTATCGTGGTCAAGGTTATCGAAAACTAAACGGAAATCTTCGTATTGGTCATTCGCATCTGGGCTCCAATGGAATGAATATGTACCATTTGCAGAAAGTATCGAAGAGTCTTCTACAGCGTGAAGGTGACTAAAGCCGCCAGCATAGGCATCGAATACATTATCGAGCATGAACATTAAATCGATGGCATCATCCGAAATAATAATTTCAAATTCCAAGACGCTATTTGTTGACACCATGCCGATATTATAGATCCTGCATTGGCCATCATCGACTTGGAAATTGCTCAATCCTGAAGTTGAAACACTGGTGCAAACAACTACTTCTCTACCACCTGCTTCGACTGGTGAAACAGTCAATACGAGTGAAAAAATGAGCAGTGAGGCCAAGGCCAGATGGCTGCGCATATTTGCGGCTACTCTCGCTTTCATTTGAAGCAAACCCATAGTTGGCCCATCCAACTTTGGACTATTTACCCTATTACTCAACAAAATTAGCATTTGCCTCTCTCGCGAGCGCACACGTGCGCAGGTCAACACAGACGACTGTTTTCCACGAGCAATAACAGTCTCAAGGCATGCAAAAACAAACATCTCGCGTACGCGGCCGCATGCGCCACGCGTCAACACAGAAGATTCTAGTTCAGACAACTATTTGGAAGAAATAACTCAAAATGAATCATGGAGTTGTGACCAACCGCGTCCATCATATCTAAGGTGAGAAATACCACCTTCCAAATCCATCTTGATAATATCACCATCAACAGCAGCAGCGGTCGAAGGGTGAATCTCTCGAGCCTCTGCCAATAATTGTGAAGTATCTTCAATTCTGGAACTATAATGAGTCAACAACAAGTGCTTAGCCGACATTTCCGTTGCTGCATGAGCAGCATCTTGGGAAGTGGAATGCAACCATTGGCGAGCTCTGTCCACTCTTTCGCTAGTATAAGTCGCCTCATGAATCAACAGGGTCGGTCCAACTTCAATCTTTGAGAAAGATGGGGCTCCTGCTCCCGTATCACCACTAATCAGTACACAGGGGGCAACTCTTGGAAGACCACGGAAATCTTCAGCCTTCAATAATTCACCATTGTTTTCTACATTTTTTCCAGCCGCAAGGTTTCGCTTTTGTTCAGAATCAAGATTCATTTCTACTGCTTTTTCTCTTTCAAAGCGCCCAGCCTTATCAGCAAGTCGGATCGACCAGCCGCAACTTGGAACAGAATGCAATGTTTCATGTGGGTGGACTGATACTCCATCCATAAGCACTGGTGGGTTATCCAATAAACTACATTCTCCACTTTCAGGGTTGAGTTTTAACCAGCGCTCACCGCTCGAAAAATCAACCGCAAACCATGTGATATCATAACCAAGTTCTGAATTTGTTGCACCAAGACTCCACCATTGTTGCCATTGACGGGCCAAATCAACCTTGACAATCCCTGGGTCGTTCAAAATAGCATTTGCACCATTTGCTAATAGAGCGTCAAATGAAATATCAGAAATTGGGCCTGCAACGGCTAAAGGTTTGTTGCGCCCATCGAGCGACATTGTCTGCAACATCGGCAACACGCCCCAACAATGGTCTAGATGTCCATGAGTTAACAGCAGTAATCGCAGACGTGTGTGACGTAGGCGTTGTTTCATATCACAAGCCTTCAACTGTGAATTGTGAACTAACATTCTTTCTTGGAAGCCCTCGCCGCAATCAACTACAATTTGGCCCGTAGGTGTATCTACCACAGAGCCAGAAACATGCCTGCCATGAGCAGGCCGAGCCGATGAAACACCAAGCACATGTACCTCGAGCATGATTGCACCCAAAGCCTCGGACAGGCTAGGGGTTCTTTGGGATAGGGGTTGGAGGGAACCAGCGTAATATCACAACATCATTGATTCCACGCACCCATTTCCATGGAATTGCCAAGTGAATTCCGCCTTCTACTAACTCCGGAGAGGTATCTTTTACGAAAAGATGAGAACATTGCCAGCCTTCTTCATCGATGACCGTATCATGGACAATACCGACCTTTCTGCCATCTGCAAGGTAGACCCCGAGGCCCCTCATCGAAGATAGCCGCCTCTCGCCCACAAAACACCTCAGAATGTAGCCCTCCATCAACATTGGCACAAGAAAAGCACAAAATCGCAAGAGCCGATGTAGCATGAAGACTCATAATGAAGCAGAACTACGGCGAAGCATGGCCGGCATTCCGATGATTGGAGACATGTCCATTACCGACGAGCATAAATTGGTCCCAGTAAAGACCAAAATGAAGAAAATTCTTGATATTTTGAGAAACGAGCCCTCAACTGCTATCATCCTCGCCGATGGAAAAGGAAAGAAAATGAAAATCGCTGGAGTGATAACCGCCGAAGATATTGACAAGGCTGTTGATGCGGGCAAAAATCCAAAGAAACTTAGTGTTATGGATGTCATGCTAACCAACATACTTGAAGTTCCAAATGATGTTCCAATCGACCAAGCCATAGAAGTCATCGCCCAAAAGGGACCTGATGCTGTTATCGTACGCCATAAGAAAGATGGTGGCTTTGCTGGATACTTCAGTGTTGAAGATTATCAAGAGGCGAAAGGTATCATCGAATCTCAACAACAACGAGCCCAAGATTTTCAAAAGAATACCGAAGGATTCGGCGGCCGTGCCCAAGCATTACAAAATCAACTTGAAGATGATGGCGAGGAGGATGATGATGATGACTACATTCCCGCTGGAATGAAAGGATTACCTATCTCACCACAGATGAAGAGCGTATTCAAGTCAACAGCGCGCTCAAAGCCTGATGCAAGTAGAGCACCCGCAGCAAAAGTCGACCTTTCCAATGACCCAAACCGTGTTAGTGTTGCACCACCAAGTGGACCGGGACGCGAAACAAAGGGCACTTCAGGACCTCCTCAATCTGGTGGCCCTCCAGGTCGCGGACCCCCGGGGAGAAGCAAAGCAAAACCTGAACCAGAGACACAGATGGGGACTGCTCGCCCAGCCGGCCCATCACTCCCAGGAGGAGGACCGCCGCCAAGGCAAGGTTCTGGGGGAGTAACAAATGTTGGTGAGGGCCAATCTAAATCCGTAGACCATAACACAACCCGCTCGAACAGAGGGACGGTTGTCCCTGGTGGCGGTGGTAGTGATGAACAGCCCTGTCCTTTTTGTGGAGAGACAATCAAAGCCGTAGCCAAGAAATGTCGCTTCTGTATGGAATGGCTAGATAACTGAACTCTTGAAAAGATGAGGGATTAGATGCAGTTAGAATGTCCAGTTTGTGCAGAACATATTCCTGCTTCCAGTGAGGTTTGTCCAGTTTGTGCAGAGGCAACTAATTTCAATGATTCACTTGGATTGGCCGCTGGAGATGCAGGGATTGAATGTCCGGTTTGTGCCGAAGTAATCGATTTCTCCTGTGATGTTTGCCCTGTATGCGCTGAAGCAACAGGATTTACCGAGGCTATTCCTGCGGGTGGCCTTGAATGTCCAGTATGTGCAGAAATCATAGATCCCTCATGTGATATGTGCCCAGTATGTGCAGAACCAACCGGTTTCACAGACATGGGATATGTCGATGATAGCATGGAGTGTCCAGTTTGTGCAGAAAATATTCCTTCAGCGAGTCAAGTCTGTCCAGTTTGTGCAGAACCTCTCGAAATGGAAACCTCCACTCCTGCTCCAACTGCCGCCCCAGAGGCTGCGGTTGCGGCTATGCCACCTTCTCATCCAGAGCACGACGAGGTCTTGATGAGTGCCGATGGAGAGACTTGGGATCTTGTCAAAGACAGCAACAACATCGCTGATATTGAGTATTATCTGGAAAATTATCCAACTGGGAAGTATTCCGTTCCAGCCAAACTGAAACTACGGCAATTGAGCCGCTGAAAGTGGTTTGGAATCATTCGTAATCGGGTAATCAACCCTTGCAAGACCGACGCGTGATAAACCCATCAGAGGGTTACAGTAGATTGAATTTAGATTCACAAGGGTCTGAACAGGACATCCTAAAGTCTTGAAACAAAATTCACACCACCTCTCAACTCTAACCACGCGAAGCCCATACGAACACCATCGTTTGGATGGGTAGCGTTCCGACTGGCCCACTGCAACCCCTTCCAACTATCTGCAATAATGCAGAGGGGTTTCGGATGAACCCCTCCAACACATCCGAGTTGGTTAGTTGATGCTTCCAACAAATGCATTCAATGGATTCCCATACAGAGAAGCCAGTTGGCCTACTTCGGTCCTTCTGTGCCCGAATTCCGCCCGAACCACACCCAGCCATATTCGGGGCCTTTCAATCCCCTCATCAGGGCGACGTACCCAATATAGGACAGCACGAGTGGACTGAGGGAGGGGCCGTGGATGTACATCATCGCCTGCAAGGTGAAACCCGGATAGACGTCAATCTCCGAAGGATCATCAGGATTGTAGGCGATGGATTCCATGTCTAGGTAATCCTGAGATCCGGTCAAACACTGTGTATTCCATGGAAACAAATCGTGCGCGTCATTCTGGCCAGATGCTGATTGAGAAATCTCGTACTGGCATTCGAAAGACGAGTTGTATTGCTCGCCATCTACCTCATAATGGAAGAAGAAGACGTATGAGTGCTCATCTGCTTCAAGATCCTGTTCGACCGAGAGGACGTCTGTCTCTGGCCAATTTTCGGACCTGATTTCATCCACCACGTCAAATCCACCCCATATGGCAGAGAGAAAGATGCCCAGAATGATGCCGACTGCGCCGATCCCGATGAACATCATCCGTTTCTCATCATCGTCCGAGATTGTTTCTTCTTCAGATGGAGCATCTTTCATGGTGCGAGCATCTCTCATGGCGCGGTGTTTTCACCTGACTAATTGAGGCTATCCCCCCACATGGATACAGAGGGGGGGCCCATGCAACTAACGGGTGTCGAATGGGTAGGCAGTGTACTGGGGGACTGAACACCCATTGTACTCTTCCATAATGTCTTGAGGGGTATGAGAGAACCCTTACGATTTCATGGGAATGATATGTCAGTTATTTTTTCTACTTTGTACCATAACTGCAAAAATAGTTGCTAGAAGAATAATTGACGACTAATACAACCGATTGATAAAGTATCGCCAAACCACCAATGGTATGGCTACTCTCCATTCACACCATGAGAAGCGGTGGATTATCCTTGGGATTATGAGCCTCAGCCTCATTATCGTCATGCTCAACAATGTCACTCTCAACGTAGCATTGCCTAACTTAGCACTTGATTTGAAACTCAAATCAAATAGTGAAATGCAGTGGATTGTAGATGCATATGCACTAATATTCGGTGGAACTCTGTTAGTTATGGGTTATCTTGGAGATCGTTTTGGTCGTAGAAGTGCCTTACAACTAGGCCTGGTAATATTAGCCAGTTCAGCAGGGTGGGCGGCATTTTTTGCTGAAACAGCAAGCCAAGTAATCGCTGCTAGAGCGTTGATGGGTTTGGGGGCGGCATTGGTAATGCCCGCTACGCTGTCGATTGTAATTGTTGTATTTCCTAAAGAGGAACGCGGTAAGGCAATTGGAATATGGGCTGCTATGGCGGGGATCGGTGCCCCAATTGGATTGCTTGTTGGGGGCTATGTCATGGAACATTACGATTGGCAAACCGTATTCTTGATCAATGTACCAATCATTTTATTGGCACTTATTATTGGAGCAATTTATGTTCCTGAATCGAAAGAAGCAAAAACGACACCATTAGATTGGATCGGTTCAATATTATCAATTTTAACTTTAAGCGCAATTCTCTATGGGATTATAGAAGGTCCAAATTTAGGGTGGAATAGCAACGAAGTAATCGCGGCCTTTGTAATAGGAATTATTTCGCTAATAACCTTCATAAAATGGGAAAAGAAGACGGAATATCCGATTTTACCAATGTCGTTTTTCTCAAATAGGGGATATACTGTGGGGCTTGTGGCTATTGGCCTTGCATTTTTCGTTATGTTTTCATTTATGTTTATGCAGATGCTTCATTTCCAATTGGTCAGAGGATATTCGCCGCTTGAAGCTGCCATTCGTTTCTTCCCATTACCATTTGGCTTAATGCCAGCAGCAGCCAATAGTGACAAGCTAGTCGCAAAATTTGGCGTTAATAGGGTTGTAGGAACTGGATTACTATTAGTTACCTTGGCTTTAGCAATTTTCTCACAAGTCTCGATGGAAACACCTTACATAATATTGGCAATGATGTTTTGGTTCCTTGGTTTAGGAATGGGATTGACAATGGCACCTTCAACTACAGTTGTCATGGATGCGATACCAGAAGATAAGGCTGGAGTTGGTAGTGCTACTAATGATGCTAGCCGAGAAGTTGGAGGCGCATTAGGAATCGCGATTGGTGGTAGTGCGTTGAATGAATTATATCAAAGAACCATAGTAATTCCAGACGGGCTAGAAGGTTATACGGATATGATCAACAGATCGTTCCCCGAAGCGATAAGATTTGGCCGGGAACTGAAAATGAAAGGAGACCCTGCCGGGGATATTTTGATTGAAAATGCCCGCTTAGCATTCATAGAAGGAATGCAAGCATCATCTCTTATTGCAGGAATTATAGCTTTGACAGCATCAATCTTTGCTTATCGGATGATGCCTAAAAAGGTCATTGTCGCTGAAGTTAAGCAGTTGAAAGAGGAAGAAGAATAACCGCACGAGATGCGTCAACCATTGTAGGTTGTATTAGTCGTCAATAATGTCTAGATAGGATATACTCAAGGGTTAGTCGCAAAAACCTACTTAGACAAATGAAATACACACATGGGCTTGCTATGGGCCATACACATCGCTAGCCAGTGTACTGGGGGACTGAACACCCATTGTACTCTTCCATAATGTCTTGAGGGGTTTGAGAAAACCCTCGTGATTTCGTGGAAATGATATGTCGGTTGAGCAAATCGCTGTGATTATCAATTCTTTCATATGAAACCATTGGTTTAATATGGACTTAGGCACAAGGCATAGGCATG